>JAILOW010000192.1 GCA_024690635.1 Butyrivibrio sp. | reverse complement strand
CCTATGGAGGAGCTTATAGAGCGCCTTAAGGCACTCCTTGGACAGGAGGGCACAGAAAATGAGGCTTCTGTAGCAGATCTTAGCCGTGCAAAAGTCACAGGTGTAAACAGTTCAGCGATTTTCAGTATGTCCATGCGCAGCATCAGCCTTATATCTTCAGGCCCCTGCGATGTTGTGGGCAGTGTCTCTTCAAGGTTTGAGAGCATCTCTTTATCAGAGATAGCTGTTACTTCCGCAGAGATGACAAGGCGCTTCAAGGCAGCAGGAGAAGGGTACGAAACCATGATGACGGCGCCAAGGGCAGATCTTGGGGACAGCATCAAAAAGGCCTTCAGAAATGTTGACGATATCCTTGCGGATATGGGCGAAGAGCTTACAGACGAAAACAGAAGAACCCTTAGGATCCTCGGCTATAACAGCATTGAGATCACCAAGAGTAGCATCGAGCAGGTAAGAGCCTGTGATCAGAAGATGCAGGCAACTATAGAAAGACTTAAGCCCGGTGCGGTGCTTGACCTGATACGTGAGGGCAGGAATCCTCTTTCCATGACCATTCAGGAGCTTTCCTACAGCCTTGATCAGGGCGAGACAAGCGATGAGCGCAAGGAAAAGAAGGATGAAAAGTACTCAAGATTTTTATACAAGCTTGAGAAAAAGGGTGAAATAACAGAAAAGGAAAAGGCATCCTTTATAGGAATATACAGACTGTTCCATAACTTAAAGAGAACAGACTACAGGGCTATCGGAGCTCTTTTGAAATCGGGACAGGACATGACACTTGGAAATCTCCTGACCGCCATGAGAACCCAGCAGGCAAAAAGACGCGGCATGGACTACACCGTGGATGATGAGTTCGGCGGACTTACTGCAGCGGGAGAAAGAACTTCCGCAAGGATCGATGAGCAGATAAGCGCAGCCTTTACATATTACAGAGCAAAGGCTGAGGTGGTTTACGAAAATCTTGAGCCTGAAAAACTTAAGGAGGCTGCTCCCACGAATCAGACTCTTTTGCCGGAACTTGCTGATGACCTTAGAAGCGCCGCAGAAGATGAGGCTCTGGATCGAGAGTATGCAAGGCAGCAGGCTCAGGATATGAGAAATACCGCATCTCTTCGCGCTGCGGATCCTGCTCTTAAGGAGCTTACAGCTGCTGATATCGAGGTGACCTTCAACAATCTTGAAGCCATGATCTCCAATTTAAGAGACAGGCGCGACGGAAAGATCTGGAGGGATACCGAGGACAGAATCGGCGCAGATACCGCCAAAAAGCAGGACGAGCTGGTTGATCTTCTGGAAGAAGAGGATTATGAAGAAAAGTATGTTAAGATTCTGGAAGATTTTTCCGATAAACTTACTGAAGAGTTAATGGGTGCACAGGATACCTATGTGGATGTGAGAGCGATCTCTCTTATGCACAGACAGCTCAGCGTTATGACACAGATGGCCAGACAGCAGAGCTACGAGATCCCCGTGAACATCGAGGGTGAAAAGATATCCATGCACGTTACATTAAAGCGGGATGAGTCCGGAAGTTCAAGGATGGACGCCGGCATTCAGACTATTGAATACGGGTTTGTTGCTGTAAGTCTTTACGTAAAGGACGGAAGCATAAAGGGAATGCTCACAACAGGCAATTCCCAGAGCCCTCAGCAGACTGAATATCTCGAAGACGTACGAACAAGACTGTGTGAAAGACTGGCGGAAAAGATACAGGATGCAGGCATAGGCCGTGAGAATATTGCAATCCTCTACCACGCACAGACATCTCCTGCTGTAGCAGGCGCGTTTAACACAAATGCCACGGAAGGCGCTGATACTAAACTTGAGACACAAACACTTCTGAAAATGGCTAAGGCTTTTATAGAAGCCTTGTGATCACGCCGCAAAGAAATGAGGTAGGAAATGAAAGTCAATTATAATGTGCCCGCAATGATCGCCAACAACGCACTCCAGAGAAATGACAAGCTTCTTTCGGAATCCCTGGGGAGACTCTCCAGTGGTCTGAAGATCGTAAATGCCAAGGACAACCCTTCCGGCCTTGCGATGTCAAGAAGAATGAATTCCCAGTTAGAAGGCCTTGGCGTAGCCGGGGATACTTCCAATGATGCAATTTCTATAGTTCAGGTGGCAGACGGCTCGCTCTCTGAGATCCAGGAGATCCTTCAGAGAATGAATGAGCTTGCCGTAAAGGCCAGCACTGATACTCTTACAGAGGATGACAGAGCTATCATCCAGTCCGAAGTTCATCTCTTAAAAGAAGAAGTAGAGAGAATGGCAGCAACCACTCAGTTCAACGGTCAGTGCATACTGGACGGTTCTTTTGATCTGCGCGGATATGCCACTGTCGGCGAAAACCCCAACGCTACATATACAGACCCTGATGTTAAGGTTATCGGTTACTCAGATCTTATGGAGCAGGGAAAATATACCATCACCGGCGTTAACGTAAGTTACCTTGAGCTTGAGGGTTCAACAGGTGAAAACAAGAGAGGTATCTTCTTTGAGGGCGGCAGCGAGAGCGCTATCAGGATCCTTGATTCCGACGGCAATGACTATATGCCCAGCGGAATGACCGCTACTGTAAACGAAGACGTGCTTACTCTTGAGGATGCAACAGGTAAAAAGGTTCAGATTCAGATCGACAGAGTGTTTGAAGGAACCATCACTCTTGATCTGCTAAATACAGGTGCAATGACAATGCAGGTTGGTGCCAACGAGGGACAGACAATGGACATCAGGATCCCTACTGTATCCCTTAGAACTCTTGGCCTTTACAACCTTGATATGTCCAATGCAATCGGTGCCAGAGAAGCCATCGACTGCGTAAAGGGCGCTATTTCAGTTGTCAGCAACATCAGAAGCCGCCTTGGTGCTTATCAGAACAGACTTGAGCACACAGTTTCAAATCTTGATATCACAGTTGAGAACATGACAGCAGCTTATTCCAGAATTATGGATGTGGATATGGCTGAAGAAATGACCACATATTCAACACAGCAGGTTCTGTCACAGGCAGGAATCTCCATGATGGCACAGGCCAACGAGAGACCTTCTACAGTTCTGCAGCTCCTTCAGTAATCTAAGTTTATTTGAGAGGATGAGAATATGACACAGGAAAAGAAACAGGAATATACGCTTAAGATAACTCAGGCCAACAAGACCCAGCTCATAACCATCATCTACGAGATGGCCATCGACTACATGGATGAAGCTTTGGATTATATCAGTGTAGGTAAAAAAGACTGCGCTGATACAAGTCTTAATCACGTGCATGCCTGCATCGATGAGCTGATCCATTCACTGGATCTAAATTATGAGCTTGCAAGAAATCTCCACAGCATCTATCTTTTTTCCAAGAAAGAGCTGACGGCAGCAGGGGCAAGCCACAGCATGCACCGCATCTGGAGAGTAAAGCAGAACTTTTTGCAGCTCCATGACGCTTACAAGGAGCTTGAAAAGATGGATGCAAGCAGCAGCCTTATGGGAAATACCCAGACTGTATATGCAGGTCTTACCTACGGAAAATACAGTCTCAATGAGGATGTTACGGCGCTTTCCATGAACCGTGGCCTTATGGCTTAAGAAAATCTTAAGATATTAATTTTTACGAAGAAATCCAAGGTGATTTATACATAATTTGACGTTTTAGCGAAGAGCGGGAGAGGGACGATCCAAAAAGTCGGTACTCTCATCCCGCTCTTTTTGCGTGGTTATGTTATGGGGGATTTTGGGAAGTGCCCCGGCAGCAAATTATTAATTCTTGACGGATTTGCGAAAAGCGAGGCTCTTTACAAGTTTTTTCTCCGGTGATAGATTTATGCACACGAGCTCGAAAAACATTTAGGAGGAGCAAAGTGAATAATGTCATCATGGCCTTGTGCGACGAAAACGAGGTCTACTGCGCAAGGCTGTCTGAATACCTTCGCAGTCATTTGAGTCTCGGCTTCGAGATTCATTCTTTTACCGACATCGGTATTCTTGAGTCTTTTTCTCGGACCAACGAAATCTCTCTTCTGGTCATTTCCGAAAAATCAATGTCAGCTTTAGAAGCTCTGGGTGAAAAAGAAAATTACAAAAACATATTGGTGCTGGAAGAGGGCAGTAAATACCGCCCCGCCGGCGTTATCCTTGAGCGCATCGCACAGTTTTGTGCAGAAAAAAGCGATGATTTCAGGGAGCTGTACTACAGGGGAGGCGCAGAAAGCAGTACCGTTTTGGGCTTTTTTACACCGGCATCGGGACTTGGGCAGACCAGCCTTTGTCTGAAGATGGGAAAAGAGCTGGCGGAGTCAAAAAAGACGGTACTTTTAAGCTTTGAGAGTTTTTCTGCCTTATCAATGACCCTTTCTCCGGAGGCGGATGAGGACATCACTGATCTTATCTATCATGCGGAGTGTGACAGAGAGAACTTCTGCCTGTATCTGGAAAAGATAAAGAGGTCTTTTGAGGGGTTTGATATTGTGCCTCCTGCGGCCACGGCGCTTCAGATAAGGGAGATCACCGCGGAAAAGCTTAAGAACCTTATCATGCTGCTTACAAAGGATGCGGGATACGAATATATCCTCATGGATATTAAGGAATATCCCGAAGGCTTCTTTGATATTCTGGGGCTTTGCGACACGATCTATACCCTGAAGGGGACTTCTGCCGGGGATGTTTACCGCTATGACAAGTACCGTCAGGTGGTGAGCGCAAACGGCTATGAGGAGATCCTGTCAAAGACAAGGCTGGTGGATGCTCATGCAGGATAATATGGAAAACCTTGCGGGGCAGATCCGTGAACGGGTGATCAGAAGCCTGGATTTTTCCAGGGACATCTCTGACAGGGAAATGTATGAGCTCATTGACAGGGCTGTGTTTGGGGAGCTTCGGGGCAGGGTGGTACCTCTTGAAGAGAAAAAGAGCCTTCGCCTTCGGGTATTTCATTCCATAAGAAAGCTGGATGTATTGCAGCAGCTGGTGGATGATCCTTCCATAACGGAGATCATGGTAAACGGCACTGATAATATCTTTGTTGAAAAGGACGGAGTGATAAGAGAGCTTGAAAGCCGCTTTGAATCAAAGGAAAAGCTTGAGGACATAGTCCAGCAGATAGTATCTTCCTGCAACAGAGTAGTAAATGAAGCCTCGCCCATTGTGGATGCAAGGCTTGAAAACGGATCAAGAGTTAATATTGTATTAAACCCCGTGGCTCTAAACGGCCCGGTGGTGACCATAAGGCGGTTCCCCGATAAGCCCATCACCATAGACAGGCTTATCGAACTTGGTTCTTTATCGCCATATCTGAAAGAATACATATCCGTTCTCATAAGAGCCGGATATAACGTCTTTATTTCCGGGGGCACCGGGTCCGGAAAGACCACACTCTTAAATGCCCTTTCGGATTTTATCCCCAAAGACCTCAGAGTCATAACCATTGAGGACAGCGCAGAGCTTCAGATACGTGGTGTCCCCAATCTTGTAAGGATGGAAGCAAGAAATGCCAATGTGGAAGGGTGCAAGCCCATCACCATAAGGGATCTTATAAAGAGCTCCCTCAGAATGAGACCGGACTGGCTCATTGTTGGAGAAGTAAGAGCCGATGAGGCGGTGGATATGCTCCAGGCTATGAATACTGGTCATATGGCCATGTCAACGGGCCATTCCAACAGCGCAGAGGATATGCTCTCAAGGATAGAGACCATGGTGCTTATGGGCATGGAGATCCCTCTTCCTGCGGTTCGCGGACAGATAGCTTCGGGAATAGACATTGTCATTCATCTTGGGAGGCTTCGTGATAAGAGCAGGAAGGTTCTGGAGATAGCAGAGCTTGAAAAAGAGCTGGATCCACTTACGGGAAAGATAAAGGTGAATACTTTGTTTAAGTTTGAGGAAGATGCGGGATGCAGGGAAAAAGTAACGGGAAGTTGGAGGAAATACAATGAACTTAAAGCGACTGAAAAGCTTGTGGCAGCAGGTCTTGAGCTTCCGGCCCTCGATTCATGATCTGCCGCTTTTTTTACAGGGCGTGCTCATCGCGGTGATGTTTGGAAGGCTGTTTTATGATTCCTGGATCGCTGTGGCAGTTCTTTTGCCTGTGGCATTTCCATGGTTTGTACATGGCAAGCTTGCGGAAAAGAGGAGAAACACAAGGCTTGTGGGCATTCAGTTTAAAGATGCCATCGCGTCGGTCCTTACAGGACTGAAAGCCGGGTACTCCGTTGAGAATGCCTTTGTGGAATCCTGCAGGGATATGGATCTTTTGTACGGAAAGAACTCTCTCATAAGCCGGCATTTTCATGGAATCAGCAAGGGGATAAAGAACAATGTTCCTCTTGAAAAGCTTATGTTCAGACTTGGAAGGGAGACGGGAAACAAGGATATCAGGGACTTTGCGGAGGTTTTTGCCGTGGCGAAAAGAAGCGGCGGGAATCTGCGGGAGATCATTGAAAAGACGATCTTTGTGATCTCTAAAAAGATGGAAGTTGAAAAGGAGATAGATGTGCTGATCAGTGCAAAAAAGATGGAATCAAGGATCATGAACCTTGTGCCTTTTTTCATTATCTTTTACATAACTCTCACAAGCCCCGGTTTTTTCGAGCCGCTTTATCACAATGTTTTCGGTGTGATCATGATGACGGTCTGCATGGTTTTTTACGGCGGAGCATATCTTTTGTCGGAAAGGATAGTAAATATCGATGTCTGAGAAGGTTATTATTTACTCGCTTGTCCTGATGGGGATGGGGGTTCTGGCTTTTTTATCAAGGAATCTTGAGCTTCCCGCAGGGATCACAGAGACGGGGATCAGCAGAGCGTATCAGAAGATGTCTCTTTTTCTTTATAGGGGACTTAAAAAGAAAACGCGTCTGTTCAGAGAAGGCAGCGTTGGCGGATATCTTGGGACCTTAGAGGGGCGAAGGGATATAAAAAACGCCGAGACGGAATATTACATAGGCAAAATAAGCGTGGCGCTGATGATGGTCACTGCCGGCGCATTTCTTGCGCTGATGATGAGCTTTAGTTCGAACAGCGCAGGGGTTGTTTCAGAAGAGGGATTTATTGAAAGGGATCCTTTTGGGGGAAAGGATATTTCTGCAAGGCTTATTGCTGAGGATGAAGCCGGTGAGCCTCTGGGGGAATACAAGGTTAATTTTGAAACCAGAGTATTTACAGAAAAGGAGGCGGATGAGCTGTTTTTAGAGGCTTCGCCTTTGCTGGAGCAGACGGTTCTTGGGGAGAATGAGTCTTTTGACAGGGTTACGGGAGATCTAAAACTGGTGGAAAGCCTTCCGGGGTATCCCTTTCAGATAAGCTGGAAGCTTGATAACTACGAGGTTCTTGGCATCGAAGGAAAGAGATACGAGGATGCGATCCCTGAGGAAGGAGTGCCGGTTACCCTGGCTGCCATCTACAAATATGGGGAAAAGACCTGGCAGCAGGAGTTTGTTGCCATGGTGCTTCCAAGGGAGCTTTCTGCAGCAGAGAAGGTGCATAAGGAGATTGCGGCTCTTTTGGATAAGGCGGATAAAGACTCGGCTTCAAAGGACAAAGTTGCTTTGCCTGATAAATACAACGGCGGTGCGATCCTGTGGAGAGAGAAGGTACAGGATAACAGTATGCTGCTACTTCTTTTAACCCTAATCGGGGCGGCGGTTTCCTATGTGTTTAAGGACAAGGAGCTTAAAAAGGCCATGGAGGAGCGAAGTTTTCAGATGCAGGCTGATTATCCGCAGTTCATCTCCCAATTGGTGCTGTACATGAGCGCCGGAATGACGGTTCGCAACATATTTGAGAGGCTTTCCGCAGCGTACTTAAGGGAGCGCAAGGCGGGTCTTGATAAGAGATTTTTGTATGAAGAGGTTACAAGAGCAGTAAGAGAGCTTGCTGCCGGCGCTTCCGAGGCGGAGTGTTATGAGCAGTTTGGCTTAAGGTGCAGGGGGCAGCAGTACACAAGGCTGGGAACGCTTTTGTCCCAGAACCTTAGAAAGGGCAACAGTGCGCTTTTGTCTCTTTTGCAGGAGGAGTCCGAAAAGTCCCTTGAGGACAGGATGGACAAAGTAAGAAAAGCCGGGGAAGAAGCGGGGACAAAGCTTCTTATGCCCATGGTGATCATGCTGGTGATAGTAATGGTTGTGATCATGATCCCGGCGTACATGGCATTTTAAAAATATGGAGGAATGAAAAATGTTGTTTGAGATCAAGAAATTTGCAGGAAATTTAAAAGAAAAGGTAACAGGTTTTTTTAAGGAGGAATCCGGAATGGGTACCGTGGAGGTCATCCTCATCATTGTTGTGCTTATTGGTCTTGTCATCGTATTTAAGGAGCAGATCTCCGGAATCGTTGAGGATGTCTTTAAAACCATCAGGGCGGATACACGTGTCATCACGAACTAATGGCTACATGACGGTCTATCTGTCGTTGTCCATAATGATCATACTGTCTCTTATTCTGGCTCTTTTTCAGGGAGCCAGAATAGGCGCGGTAAAAATGAAAGCCGAATGCGTGGCTGACATCTCCATGAATTCGGTTCTGGCGGAGTATAGCAGAGCTCTCTTTGATCAGTACGGACTTCTGATGGTAGATACGTCCTACGGAAAGGGGAGCCCGTCCCTTGCAAATACCAGGGAGCACCTTAGGTTTTATGCGCAAAAGAACTTTGACAGAAGTGCTCTTGGCTTGGTTAAGGGGGCGGATACCATAACTTCCATGTATGTAAAGGATGCCCAGATAACCGGCAGCTCTTTTTCCCTGGATAATAAAGGGGCGGTTCTAAACAGGCAGATACTGGCGTATATGGCGGGAGAGCCGTTGGAGGGATTTTTCACAGATGTGGAGGATCAGGTTGACAGCCTTCGCGGCGCGGGGCTTGATACTACCGATGTGGACGCCATGGCAAGGGCCAACCAGGAGCAGATAGATGCGGTGGAGCTTCCGACTGTAATAAATGAAGACGGCGAAGAGGTGGAGCTGAGCATAGGAAATCCTGCGGACTCTGTTAATGCTCAAAGGGGCATTGGGGTGCTGAGCCTGGCGTTCAGAAATAAAAACAGGATCTCTTCGGCGGCAGTGGAAGTGTCAAAGTATGCCTCAAAAAGAAAGCTCAATCACGGAACAGGGCTTGATGATATAGAGGATATTTCCGGGACGGAAAAGCTTTTGCTGGATCAGTACTACTATGAAAAATGCTCAAGATACGGGGCGGAGCTTGAAAAGTCTCTTTTGAAGTATCAGCTTGAATATCTGATCTACGGTCAGAGCAGTGACTATCGGAATCTTGAGAAGATGGCGCAGACGCTTCTTTTCTGGCGGCAGGCTTCAAATATGCTCTATCTTTTTAACAGCAGTGCCAAGGTGGCAGAGGCCGGAGCTATTGCGTCGGCGCTTTCCATTATCTTTTTTGTTCCGGAGCTTGAGGAGCTTATAAAGTACTCCATTCTTTTTGCCTGGGTCTTTGCGGAATCCATTTCGGATCTTGATATTTTGTTTTCCGGAGGAAGGGTTCCGTTGTTTAAAAGTGACAGCACCTGGCAGCTTAGTCTAATGAATATGTTTTCCTTCAGGGATCATCTGAATGGAAGAGACTGCGGAGAAGGGCTGTATTACAAGGACTACCTGAGAATGAGGCTTTTTATGACAGACTCTGCCACAAAGACTATGCGTCTTGCGGACCTTATTGAGATGGATGTTAGGAAAACTGCGGGGAACTTGGGCTTTAAGCTTGATCACTGCCTTGACATCTTTGCAGGGGAGCTGACTGTGGGAACGAAATTTGGTTATGAAGCAAAGATTGAGAGGATATACGGATATGAGCGGTAGAGGTTTGGATAATTGCACCGTGGGTGCCCCAAAGGGCACTTCTTCCTGTTTCATAGAAATATTAAAAAGAAAGGAGTCGCTTCTCCGGGCGATGGGAGTGTCCTTTAGGGCATCCATAACAGTAGAGGCGTCTATGGCTCTTCCGCTGTTTATCTTCTTCTTTGTAAACATCATGACTTTGTTCAACATAGTTAAGGTCCAGTCTGATATTGAGGCGGCCCTTCATCAGACCGGGAGCGAGATCTCCATGAGAGCTTTTGATGTAAAGGCGGCGGGGGATGTAATCTCCGGCGATGAAGGCGACTACGGGGGCGGGATTGCAACAGGGATCCTCAGCAGTATTTATGCTTCGGAGAGTGTCAGAAGCTATCTGGGGAGCGGCATTGATAAAAGCTGCGTCACAGGTGGAGCATCAGGCATCAGTTTTCTGGCTTCCAGGGTGATGCTTGGAAATGACATTGTGGATATCGTGGCGGACTACAAAGTTCATCCGATCATTTCTCTTATCGGATTTCGGGAATTTCCTGTGGAAGCAAGGTTCTACGGCCACGCCTGGACGGGATACGACATTTTCGGAGGCATTGAAGGCGGCACAAACGAAGAGGAGATGGTCTATGTGACGGAGCACGGTGAAGTCTTTCATAGAAACATAGACTGCAAGCACCTTCGCCTTGATGTACAAAGCGTTCCCTTCGGCAGTGTCGGGGATCTTAGAAATGAAGACGGCTCCAAATACTATGCCTGCGAGTACTGCGGCGCAGGGCTTGGCGGAGGAGATGTTTTTATAACGAAGTACGGAAACAGATATCACAGCAGCGTAAACTGCCCGGGGCTTAAAAGAAAGATCTATACCATCCCTATTTCTGAGGTGGGAGGACGGCCCCCGTGCAGCAATTGCGGATGATACAGGAGGATAATTATGATTTTTGTTTTGGGAATAATATTGGTTCTTGCCATAACTTCTATAGAAGATATCAGGAAAAAAGAGATCCCTGCTGTCACAGTTATACTGGCAGCCATCATCTCGGCAGCTTCCGTGGGGTATCAGATATATCTTGGGCAGAGCGCGTACCTGGATCTGGCGCTGTCCCTTACCCCGGGGATAGCTCTTTTGCTGACTGCTCTTATTACAAAGGGTGCTCTTGGCGGAGGCGACGGGCTTATAGCCCTGGCCATGGGACCTGCACTGGGCTTCAGGCTTATGGCTACGGGGATGATGGCAGCTCTTTTGCTGAGTGCAGTGCTGTCGATCATTCTGCTTGCATTCAAAAGGGCAGAGAGGATGACAAGGCTGCCCTTCGTGCCATTTATGACTCTTGGAATGGGGGTGGCGGTCTTTGCGGCGGTTTAAGGGGTATATGACGCTGGAAGCCTCATTGGTGATTCCCATGGCTTTGTGTGTCGTGGCGCTTCTTATTTACTTTAGCTACTACCTGTACGGTAGATGTATGCTGTCTCAGGACACATATATACTGGCTTTCAGAGCGGCGAATACTGATGTTGCCGCCTGGAAGAACGATCCCGGGGCATATATTGCGGAAAAAGGGGATGAAAAGCTGGGGGCCAAGTATTTTGGCAGTACTAAACCAGGTCTTTCTGCGGAAAAAAGAGGCAGTGAAGTTCGGGTGTCAGGAAAGACTGAAGGCAGGCACAGAGCAATGGGAAGCTATTTTTTAAAGCCACAGACCGGTTGGGACTACGAGGCGGCAGGCAAGGCAAAGAGGCGGGATTATCCTCTTCACATAAGAAGGATAAAACGGCTTATGGATCTGGGGAAAGAAATAATCGGAAATAATAATGGAGAATAATGATGGAACAGAAGTATTACAGAGATTTGAAACATAACTATCTTGTGGTGGAAGAACCGGAGTCCTGCGAGTCAAAAAAGGACGCGGACTATCAGATGAAGGTGGTGGAGCATAGCACTATCAAAGGTCTTTTGCCCTGTGCTCTCAGGAATATAAACGGAGAAAGATTCTATTACTATGAGATAAATTCCATGCAGACACTAAGGGACAGATTTGCCGTTGGAGGAATGTCTTTTGACAAGGTAAAAGAGCTGCTTCTGGCTGTAAAAGAGCTGACGGGGGAGCTGTCGGAGTATCTTCTTGGAGAAGAGGGGATCGTATTCAATGAGGCCTGCATTTACACGGATCTTGCCAGGGGCAGCTATGGATTTATGTACTGCCCGTTCTATGACGGAGATAAGTCTTTTTCTGACTTTGCGTTAAATCTCATAGAGCTTCTTGATCACGAGGATGACAGGGCGTCGGAGCTTTTGTACAGGCTTTGCGATGTGGCGGCGGCTCCAGGTATGTTTGCCGGGGATGCCATAGATATCGTGCTTACAGAATTTGGGGAAGAGAAGGAGGCTGCGGCATTACAGGAAGCGCAGGCTCAGCCGGCGTTGCAAAGCGTAGAAGGTTCTTTTTATGAAGGCGCTTTTGAAGAGGACGACGAAGAGGAGCCGGACTTTAGGGAATCCGCTCTCAAAAGATCCGGGAAAAAGCTTGGCGGAAAGATGGAAGTGCTCATAGCTCTTTTGTTTGCTGCGGTTACCGGGGCAATGGTCTACATAAGGATGAATTATATCCTGTCGAAAGAGGAAAATATGTTATCCATTGCGGTTATGTTTGTTTCTGTGATAACCGGAGCGGTTGCTCTGGCATGCGGGCTTAGGGACATGAAGAAAAATGCAGGCTCTTCCCAGGTTGAAGCTGATGATTATGATCTTGGGGAGGATGACTTTACCGTAGCGCAGCCGCAGACTTCCGAGGCTTTTGACAGCTCTTTTGCGGGGATTGACTACCATGCGCCGGTGAGAGTGACCGGGGAGCCCAAAATAGAGATGCCGGAAATGTCGGAAACGGTGGTGCTTGATGAGGATACAAGGGAAGGCCTTACTCTTTACAGCAATAACCTGGAGAGAACTATCAGGATCGCGCTCTCTGCTTTTCCGCTTACTGTAGGCAAGATGGAGGGCTGCGTAGACAGCGTTATTGGCGATAAGAGTATATCAAGGCTTCACTGCAGATTTTTTGAGGAGAACGGCAGGATCGCGCTGATGGATCTGGGTTCCACCAACGGTACTTTCAGAAACGGTTTAAAGCTCACTCCCAGAGAGAAAGTTTTTATTGATGAAGGCGATGAAATAAGGATGGGAAGAGTTTGTTTTGATTGCAGATAAAAGCCGCGGACTGTGATATAATACGAATATCAATTTGGGGAGGGAGTTCATGAAGATCAATATCTATTACGGCGGCAGAGGTATCATCGATGATCCCACACTGTTCGTTATCTCACAGATCACGACGGTTTTAAAAGAGCTGAATGTTAAGGTTCAGCAGTACAATCTATATGAGCAGCGAAACGGCATTACTGCCCTTCCCAACACGCTGAAGGACGCTGACGGAATCATCCTGGCATCCACAGTGGAGTGGTTTGGTATCGGCGGCTATATGATGCAGTTTCTTGATGCATGCTGGCTCTACGGCGACAAGGAGAGGATCAGAGAGATCTATATGGCGCCTGTCGTTATGTCCACAACTCATGGTGAGCGCGAGGGCATGATGAATCTTGCGGCAGCATGGGAGATGCTTGGCGGACTTCCCTGTGAGGGCATGTGCGGATATATCGCAGATACGGCCAAGCTTGAGAACAGCCCCGAGTATACCAAGATCATAGATAAAAAGACCGAGAACATCTACAGGACCATCAATCAGAAGATGCCTGTATTTCCTGCCAGCAATCAGGCGGTTATCAATAAAGTCGGCGTTGCCAAGAGCATAGACTTGACTCCTCAGGAGTCAGAGCAGCTTTCGGAGTATGCTTCCGATGATAATTTCGTGCGCACTCAAAAAGAAGATCTTCAGGAGCTTGCAAGCATCTTCAGGGACAAGATGGGGCAGGATGAATCTTCAGCCGGCAGTTCCGATGAATATATCAAGATCCTTAAGAGCAAGTTCACACCGATGGCAGGAGTCAAGGCTGTTTACAAGATCGTCTTTGCTGACAACTCTTCTGAAAAGCCCATCATTATCGATGTGGACGGAAGCAAGTGTGATTGCAGGACCGGCGATGCGGACAGTTGTGATGTGGTTCTTACCACCGATCAGCGTATCTTTGATGACATTATTGCCGGACGCATGACTTTCCAGAGGGCATTCATGGCTGGAAGCGTAAAGATGAAAGGAGATTTCAAGCTTCTCAGAAATATGGATCAGCTTTTCGATCTTATGGATGCGTGATGGCTTGAAGCTTTTAGATGCAGGACAACAACTATTCACAGCAGGATTTTTACGGGCAGCAGGAGCTGATCTACAAAAGTGCATACGTGAGTATAGCTCTTTTGCTGCTTAATGTACTGATATTCATATTGTGTATTTCCGTGGCTCCTTTTCTATATGATAAAGGGGCTATGGTCACGCAGCTGATTCTTGAAAAAGGTCAGTTCTACAGGCTCTTTTCGGCGATATTTCTGCATGCTGACATAGAGCATCTTGTAAATAATATGGTGATGCTGGCTCTTATAGGCGCCATTGTGGAGCACTATACCGGCCACGGTTTCTATATTTTTCTTTATTTTGCATCCGGCCTTGTGGGCAATATGCTGTCCATGGCTTTTGAGATGCGCAACGACCTGAGTATTGTGTCCATTGGTGCAAGCGGCGCAGTTATGGGGCTTGTGGGATTTGTTGCCATCTGGGTGGTTATCAACAGAAATACTTTCATCAGAAATAAGAATACTTTTTTCAGACTGGGACTTTTACTGATCTTTGTTGTAAACGCATGCTTCTTTCAGGAAGGGGCTAACACAATGGCTCATCTTGGAGGATTTCTTGCGGGGATCGTCTTGGGGATCGTGGATATAATATTACTTAAAAATAACAAGAATATGGAGGGACTGGCATGAACGACAATTGTATTTTCTGCAAACTGGCTAACGGGGTATTTCCCACCAACACTATTTATGAGGACGATGGCTACAGGGTGATCTTAGACAACGGCCCTGCTACCAGGGGACATGCGCTGGTTCTTCCCAAAGAGCACTATGAGAATGTCTTTGATATTCCCGAAGATGTGCTCGCAGGTGCAGTTAAGGTTGGTAAGAAGGTGGCACAGACTCTTTCCGACAAGCTCTCATGCGATGGACTTAATCTTGTTCAGAACAACGGCGAAGCTGCAGGACAGACTGTTATGCACTTCCATCTTCATATAATACCCAGATACAAAAATGACGGTCAGCATATTCTCTGGGACCCTACCAGCCCTTCAGCTGAGGAACTGGAAGAGATCAGAAAGACCATAGTCGGGGAGTGATCGGGAGAGAACATGCGAGATATAGACGTTTCTGAAATAACGCAGGCTGTGAGCAGACTGTGCATAGAGGCCAATCATCAGCTTTCTTCGGATATGAGGACAGCTCTTTCCAATGCGGGAAAAGAGGAAAAGTCTCCTCTTGGAAGGCAGATCTTTTCACAGCTTGAAGAAAACCTTGAGATAGCTAAAACTGACATGATACCTATCTGTCAGGATACAGGCATGGCGGTGTTCTTTGTAAAGGTTGGACAGGAGGTGCACTTCGTGGGCGGTAGCCTCACGGATGCCATAAACGAGGGCGTCAGAAAAGGCTACACCGAGGGCTTTCTCAGAAAATCAGTGGTTGGAGATCCGCTTATCAGAAAGAACACAGGGGACAACACCCCTGCGGTGATACATTATGACATTGTTCCCGGGGACAAGGTGGAGATCACCTGCGCGCCCAAGGGCTTTGGCAGCGAAAACATGAGCCGTGTCTTTATGCTCAAGCCCGCCGACGGCGAGGAGGGAGTTAAGGACGCTGTGGTTCAGGCTGTAAAAGATGCAGGCCCCAATGCATGCCCTCCCATGGTAGTTGGTGTGGGCATCGGCGGAACCTTTGAAAAGTGCGCCGAGATGGCAAAGGAAGCTCTCACAAGACCTGTGGGGGCCCATTCCGACATTCCTTATGTAAAGGAAATGGAGGATGAGATCCTGAAAAGGATCAATGCAACAGGTATCGGCCCTGCCGGACTTGGAGGAAGTGTTACCGCACTTGCTGTAAACATCAATACTTACGCTACGCATATTGCGGGGCTTCCTGTAGCTGTTAACATATGCTGTCATGTAAACAGGCATGCAGTTGTTACTATATAATATAGAAATTACGAAAGAAACATATTATGGACAGAGAGATTACTGCACCGATAAACAAAGATGTGGCAAAGAGCCTTAAGGCGGGAGATATGGTATTTATATCCGGAACCATATACACCGCAAGGGATGCTGCGCACAAAAGGATGGCGGAGACTCTTTCTCAGGGAAAAGAGCTGCCTATAGAATTAAAAGACAATCTTATCTATTATATGGGACCTTCTCCCGCAAGAGAAGGAAGACCCATTGGTTCTGCAGGTCCCACCACGGCCAGCAGGATGGACAAGTATGCGCCGGAGCTTTTGGATCTGGGGCTTGGCGGAATGATAGGAAAAGGAAAGAGATCCCAGGCGGTTATAGATGCCATGGTGAGAAACGGTGCCGTATACATGGCGGCTATTGGTGGAGCCGGTGCGCTTTTATCCAAGGCTATCGTGGAATCTGAGGTTGTGGCCTATGATGATCTGGGAACAGAGGCCATCAGAAAACTCAAGGTTGAGCGATTCCCCGCCGTTGTCGTGATCGACTCCGAGGGCAACAATCTTTATGAGACAGCTACGCTTGAGTACAGGACCAAAGAGGCGTAAAGCCCGTAAACAGAAAGTATTTGACAAAGCAGATACTCGTTTGTATAATTAACTTTGCGTCTGATGATTTTAAGGCGCAGCAGAATTCACAACCACATATTGGTAGAGGGTTCAGGCTTGGAGAAATACTCAAGTGGCTGAAGAGGCGCCCCTGCTAAGGGTGTAGACCGTTAACGCGGTGCGCGGGTTCAAATCCCGCTTTCTCCGTTTAGCAAAGAGATGGAAGTTAGTGTGATGCTAACTTCCATTTTTTTATGCAATAGGGAATTGCAGGTGACGATCTTTTTGCATCATCTGGTGATTGATTCCGGTAATAAAAAGAGATGTGAAATGGATTCGATAAAGAGGCGTTGGATATAATTGTTTGATTCCGTCGCACAATTTATTTACGGGGTTAGCACAACAGATTGGTGCTCCGAGAGCGCATAACACCTATATTTTGTGGGCTGAATAATTAATAAAAAATTTCCTAAAAAAGTTGTTGCATTTGATAATTCGCTTTGCTATAATAACTTTTGCCCGCTTGAAGAGGGGCACGGAAACCGCATGAATAGCGGACTCCAAAAAAGTTTAAAAAAGTTCTTGACAGAGTGTTGCACACATGATATTCTAAATGAGTTGCGGCGCTAAACCGCAAGAACAAAGCACCTTGACAAATAAACAGTAATGCAACCCTGAAAAATTCCAAGAGAATTATTCAGAATAAACAAACCAAAAGTAAAACGGACAGAACAAAAGCCAAG
>JAILOW010000190.1 GCA_024690635.1 Butyrivibrio sp. | reverse complement strand
CCAGAACAGAGTGGTATTACATGAACTCAACCAACATTGAGCTCAATGTCAGCGAGTATGTTAAGGCCTTCAGAATCTTCTACAACGAGATCAAGGCAGTTAACGCCAACGCAAGGGTTTACAACTCCATCGACCAGGAGTGGAACAGAAAGTCCAATCCCGGATGCTTCCTTGCAAAGGAGTTCCTTGACAGATTCAACTACTACATCAACCGTGAAGGAAACATTGACTGGTGCCTTTCAGTTCATCCTTACAACGCACCTCTCTTTGATCCCTACGCATGGAAGCAGCAGGCTCAGTATGTAAATCAGTCTCTTGCTACTCCTTATATCACTATCGAGAACATTTACATCCTTACAGATTACATGTGCCAGCCTTCATTCCTCAGCCCTTCGGGCGCTGTTCGCCAGATCTCTCTTTCAGAGATCGGCTACACTTCAAGCTTTGGCGAGGAGTACCAGGCGGCATCAATTGCTTATGCATACACCATGGCTCAGAACAACCCTTACATCACAAGCTTCATTCTCTTTAGAGAGACTGATGATGCTCACGAGATGGAGAGCCATATCGCTCAGGGTCTTAAGAACCTGGACGGCAGCAAAAAGCAGTCCTACGATGTTTACAAGTACATCGACACCAACCAGGCCGGAACCTACAAGGACAAGTATTCATCAGTAACCGGCATGAACATCGATCAGATGGTAACAAGCAGAACCTTCCTCACAAGAGGCGGCTGGTTCCTCAACGACTGATGTTCAGTTTCAGTAACATAGATTAAAGCACCGGGCAGGGGACAAACTCCTGCCCGTTTTCGGAGTATTGTATGGAAAAGAGAGACAAAGAGCTGGAAACACTTGAAAAGATCACAAGCATGCAGAAAGACCTGCTGGGAAGTTTGTATGGAGACTTCTTTTCCGGCGGGGGCAAGCCTGCGAGTGTGAGTGGCGGAGCGTCTGCATTAACAGGATCTTTGGACGATTCAGCATCAGCCGGAAGTGCAGGAAGAGCGGGGGCTGAGGAATCATCCGGCAACATGGCTTCCGCAGGAAATTCGGAGGACGCACTTAAAAATGCAAATGACGCTATCGGCGAAGCCAAGGCGCTTTTAGCTGCTGACAAGAATGTCAGCACCCCTGCTGAGGAAAAGCCCGCAGAACCTGAAAAAGATCCCATGGAAGAGCTTGACGGACTCATCGGCCTGTCCACCATCAAAGATGATGTGAAGGAACTCACTGCCTTTGTAAAGGTCCAGAAAGCAAGACAGGAGCAAGGACTTAAGTCAGTTCCCGTATCCCTTCATCTTGTGTTTACAGGAAATCCCGGAACAGGTAAAACTACCGTAGCCAGAATTATTGCTCGCATCTACAAGCAGATAGGCGTTCTGTCCCAGGGACAGCTCATTGAGGTGGACCGCTCCGGACTTGTTGCAGGCTACGTTGGCCAGACAGCCATCAAGACTCAGGAGCAGATCGCCAAAGCCAAGGGCGGAGTGCTCTTTATAGATGAAGCCTATTCTCTTGCTCAAAAGGATGACGCCTTCGGACAGGAAGCCATCGATACAATTCTGAAGGCCATGGAAGATAACCGAGATGACTTTGTTGTGATCGTAGCAGGCTACACCGATCCCATGAAGAAATTCATCGATAGTAACCCGGGTCTTAAGTCCCGCTTCAACAAGTATATTGAGTTCCCGGACTACAACATCGATGAGCTTGAAGCGATCTTTGATATGAACTGCAAAAAGTACGACTACAAGGTGGCTGACGATGTTAAGCACCAGATACGCGCTCTCATCACCGCCAGAAAGATAGAAAACATCGACAATTTTGCCAACGCCAGAGAGGTGCGTAATCTCTTCGAGGAGATCATCACCAATCAGGCGCGCCGCGTTTCCGCCATGGAGAATCCCACCGGCGAGGACATGATGACAATTGTCCTTGAGGACCTGTCAGATACGGTCGAAAAGCCGGAGGAAAGTCCTGTGAAGGCGGAGAAGGCCTGCGATTCAGAAGATGTTATTGAAGAACAGGGCGAGAGCTTAGAAGTAGAAAATGAACAGGCCGAGGAGTGACAAGGCATTGTGCGCTTGCCGGGTATTTTCATCCTTCCCGGACATTTTGTAGACCTTATTGCCGCGAAGGCAGCAGATAGCTGCCCTCGCGGCTTTTTCTTGCTTTTGTTTTTGTTTTGGAGTATATTCGTCATTAGCATCAAATGTTTGATGTTTTACGGCGTTCGCCGGTGGCAGTATATGTCTTGCCACAGAAAATCCAATTTTGAAGGTGTTTTTTAACAAGCTTTTGAGAGGGAATTGTTTTACAGCGTCTATGTTTGGTGGGGCGGGCACTGGGAAGGCAGAACAAGTTAAAAACAAGTGTCGGGCTGGAGAAAAAGTAGACACTAGAAAGCGGTGTGCTGCGAGGTGCTAGTGTACATGTTCTCGAAATAATGACACTAAAGACTCAAAACAAGTTAAAGATCAGTGTCTGGCACGAGAAAAAGTGGACACTAACAGAGGGCTTGTCGCGCGATGCTAGTGTACATGTTCTCAAAATGTAGACACTAGAAACTCAAAACAAGTTAAAAACAAGTGTCGGGCTGGAGAAAAAGTAGACACTAGAAAGCGGTGTGCTGCGTAATGTTAGTGTAAGCGTTTACGACAGGTGGGCACTAAGAGAATGCCTAACATGGAAAATTAGTGCTCAAGCTTTCAAAAGGTGGACACTGGGAAGGTAGAACAAGTTAAAAACAAGTGTCGGGCTGGAGAAAAAGTAGACACTAGAAAGCGGTGTACTGCGCGATGCTAGTGTACATGTTCTCAAAATGTAGACACTAGAAACTCAAAACAAGTTAAAGCTCAGTGCCGAGCAAAAGAAAAAGTGGACACTAACAGAGGGCTTGTCGCGAGATACTAGTGTATATGCCCTCGAGTGGCGGACACTAGCATGGTAAAAATAGCTAAAACTAGTGTTGGGTTTTCTAGGAGATAGACACAGCAAAGGCAAAACAAGTCAAAAACAAGCATAAAGGAGGGTACAACAATACAAGATTACAGAACAGAGCTGGTGGAGCAGCTTAAATGGATGGAACAAGTGATGGCTCAGGCTGAAAAAGACCTAAAGTCTATAAAGGTCAAGGAGGAGCGACCGGTAGTGACTTCAAAAAGGAAGCATGGCTACCAGTATTATCTTCAGAACTCCGATGGCAGACTTGAATATGTTAAGGCGATAGACAGAGCTATGATTGCAGCGACTGTTCAGAAGCATTATGACAAGCAGCTGCTCAATAAAATCAAGGTAATGCACAAGAGGCTGGATTCCTTCCTGCGACTATACGATTTTGATTCTATTCAAGAAGTCTACAAAGATCTGGGAGAGGGCAAGAAGGCACTCATTGATCCAATTCTTATGCCGGATGAAGTCTACATTGAAAAATGGCTTGAAACTCATAAAGGTGGACAAAACTCCTTTCCGGAAAAAGAGAAGTATCTGACCGAGAGAGGTGAATATGTCAGATCTAAATCTGAAAAGATCCTAGCGGACTTGTTTTACAAATACAAGATTCCGTATGCATATGAGCCGCAGTTTAAACTACGAAGCGGGGCGATTCTATGTCCTGATTTTGTTATTCTCAATGTCCGAAAAAGAAAAACAATATATTGGGAACATTTTGGGCTTATCAACAATGGAGAATATGCGACAAAAGCTTTGAAAAAACTTGAGGCTTACGAGAAAAGCGGGCTCAGACTGGGAGATAGCCTGTTGTTTTCCATGGAATCAGAGAATATGCCATTGGATGTAAAAGAGATAGAAAAGAAGATAAAAGAACTGCTTCTGTAAAAGTGACAGCTACACTTCAATTTGCGACGAATATTGCGCGGTTTTCCGTTGATTTATAGCCCCTGCTTTGTTATGCTAATCTGTGAAAAAAGAGTTTTTGTTTTTGGGGGGAAGGGGTTACACGTATGAATAGGATGAGAAGTAATGACGAATGACCGTCGGATTTTGGGTTTCTATGCCCAAAGTCCGGCGGTTTGCGCGTTAAAAAGAGCCACGAGCTGACAGCACGGATAAGTAACAGGTAAATTCACAATGGGAGAAGTAAGTATGAAGAAAGTACAAAGAGCAATGAAAAGGTTATTGGCGCTGGGGATAAGTATAGTGCTGATGGCAGGTTCTGTGCCGCAGACAGTTCTTGCGGCAGGAGTTAATGAGGGGGCAGGGACGACGATTTTTGCCGTGGAAGGAATTGATACAAATCTGCAGAAAAAAGCAGAGAGCATCGATGATCCGGCAGATCCGACCAACGGAGCAGAAGATCCCACAGATCCGGCAGATCCGACCAACGGAGCAGGAGATCCCACAGATCCGGCTGACCCGGACGACGAAGGCGGCGATCCCAGTGACCCGGATGATCCCGACGATCCTGATGACGGAAATGATGACCCGGACGAGCCGGAGGACCCTACAGAGCCCACAGATCCCGCGGATCCAACAGATCCGGAAGACAATACAGATGATCCTGCAGACCCCGAGGAAGGTACAGATGAACCCGGGGATGCTTCTAGTGTGGAAAGTTCCTCAGATGAAGCAGCATTAGATACATCTTTGGATGAAGAGGAAATCCTTGAGGAAGATAAAGACAAGGAAGAAAAGCTTGTTACCGCAGAAAATCTTCCCGGCACAGGCAAGACACCTGCTGCTTTGGGCCTTGGATATAAGCTTAGTAAGCTGGGACAATATGTATATTACGGTAAATACGAAGGCCAACCTGTAAAATATCGTTTGCTCACCAGGGTAGAAAGCGCAGGCTTACTTCTTGACTCAGATAAAATCTTATTTAATTCGGTATATTATTCCAGTGGCAGTAAGGCAACATGGGACTTAAGCGATCTTAAAAGGGATCTGAATGGAGAGGAATTCCTGGACAAGGATGGCGTTTTTACCACAATTGAGAAGAACTCTCTTGCGCCTACGTTTGATATTGTAGAGGGTATTGAAGGACTGAGGATAGATGGAGAAAAGATTTTTTTACTCAACCAATATCAGGCGGTAGCAGATAAGTACGGATACGATAATCCCGAGACCAGAAAAAAACGCGATGTTAATACTAACGAGGTTGGAAGATGGTGGACTATTGAGTTTAATCTGAGCCATAATCAGCCTTATTGGGTAGACGAAAACGGTGAATTGCAATATTCAACCGGATATGGCTCAAGGGGAGTGGCGCCAGCTTTCTTTGTTGACAGATCTAAATTGATCTTTGCTTCTCAAATCGATTATAGCGGCGCACCCCAGGTAGGAAACAGCGGCGCCAGTTTAAGCCTGGCACTACTTGATGATGCACTTCGTATAAAGACAACAGGTAGGTCAAGCTACGTTGACGGAGTTGTAAAGATTCCCTTTGAGGTCAATGACTACAGCGATGTTTCTGATCCGGACTATATTATGGTATTTTCCACACCGGATGAAAATGAATGGACTGAAAATGGATGGAGCTACGATCAATACTCGCAAAAAAAGGGAGAGCTGATTCAGTGCGAAAAGTTTGATTATGATGAGGTTAAAGAGTTAGGAGAGCTCACGTTTTCGTCGGACAATATCAATATCAACAACTGCTACATTGTTGCAGTGGATGAAAATGGGGTATATGAGTCTGACTATGCAAGTGCTCCTGTGAAGGTAGAAAATTTCTACGCAAACCATGAAGAATTATCCCCTGTGAAGTATGTAAAGCAGGGAAGTAATACATTCAGCATAGCTTCTGCTATTGCAGAAGGCGGAAAAGCAAGCTTTTCCAGTGTAGAAGATCCTGAAGGAATCCTTTCAGGAAAGCCTACAGTATCCGGAAGCAAGCTTAATGTAACAGTTAAAAGCGGTATTGAGGCAGGGAAAAGCGCAACTATTGCTGTTTCTGTAAAAGGAGCAAAGGATTATGCTCCATATACCGTAAATGTAAAAGTTATAGTTGCCCAAAAGACTGTATCCGGACTTGGAACAGATGTGATGGCAAATCCTAATCTGCCGGCATCCGCTTTAGATTCCTGGTCGGGAAGCTATGTACATTATGGTAAATATGATGGAGATACCCTTCGCTACAGGGTCCTTAGCAAGAGTACTGACCAATATAGCGCTGAATCCGGCAGCAAAACCATGCTGCTTGATTGTGATACCGGGATATATGTGGATCCTTTTGACGAGGATGGTATACCTAATCCGGGAGCCGCAAAAGTAACCGAATGGAATTACAGTGATCCGCAAGTCGGTCTTAATGGCGAAAAATTCCTTACAAAGGATGGCTGTTTTACCGGCCCGGAGAAGGATGCTATTGCAGAAAGCACGATAGAATCCGGCGTAACTACACCGCTTCATAATGATAAGATTTTCCTGCTGGATGAAAAAGATGTTGTAAATGAAGCTTATGGATATCCGGGAAGCGGGTCAAACCATGCTCTAAATAAAGATGGGCTTGAGATGAGATGCTGGGCTTTAAGAACGCCCCTATCCAGCGATTATCTTAGGTGTGTATCATGTAAAGAAAAACAATCCGACGTTACTAAAGGAAATGTTACATTTATAGTTGCAAAAACGAATCAGGACATGAGTCCGGCCTTTAACGTCGACTTGTCATCAGTTGTATTTTCAGATCTTAACCAGTACGGTTCTTCTAACGGTGCCGGTGAGATTGGTGCAGAGTACACACTTGCAATTAAAGATAGTGGTCTTTCAATAAAGACTACCGAAGCTCCAAAGATCGATAAAAACGGCAATGTATCAATTGCTTACGCGATAACGAATAAGAGCAGTCTGTCAAAACCTGACAGCGTTGTTGCAGTTGTAACAGACGGAGTATGGACATCAAATGGCTGGAGCGATGGCGCTCGTCTCCTTCAGAAGGCGCAGGCATCTGCATCAGGAACCAAGGGTACAATTAAATTCAAGCTTGATAGCAGTATCACCGGGGATTACAACATATACATTGTAGCCCTGGATGAGACCATGCCGTTTGAAACCGACTATGCCAGCGTTCCTGTGTCTGTTTCCATGATGGCTGAGAGTATCGGCTATGAAGGCGTCTATGACGGAAAAGCCCACGGCATCACAGTTACCGTCTTAAGCCCCAGGAGCGGTGCAACTGTTAAGTACGGAACAAAAGAAGGAACCTACAACCTGACAACAAGTCCTAAGTATACGGATGCATCCGACAGCCCTCGTACTGTTTATTACAAGATAACAGCATCAGGATATGCCGCAAAGACCGGCTCAGCTACAGTAATGATAAATAAGGCGGATCCTACCTTGACAGCGCCCACTGCAAGAGAAGGGCTTACTTATAACGGCTCTGACCAGGTGCTAGTAAACAAAGGATATACTGACTTCGGCACCATATGCTATGCGATGACCGCAAAAGGTGAGGAGCAGCCACAGGTATCCGCATTTACTGAAACCCTTCCCAAGGCTACAAATGCCGGAGACTATGATGTCTGGTACATGGTAAAGGGTGATAAAAATCATAATGATGTCGCCCCGGTTAAGGTTGAGGCAAGTATTGCAAAGGCAGTATATACCGGAACAAAACATGTATATAAAACCGTATACGCAAATTCCGGAAATCTTATTGCTTTTTGCAAGCTTCCGGGACTTCCTGATGGAGCAGAGTATCCTGATATTTCCAAGTGCGCTTATGTAAGTGGAACAAAAGATTTCATGGCAATTACCGGTATACAGGTGGCAGACGGAAACATTCCTTTCTTGCCGGAATTAAATGATGGATCTTATGTACTTCTTTTTAACGCATATATGAAACCGTCAGGCACTACGGCTACATATAAAGTCCCTATTACAGAGATTGATAACTATGCGGACTTTGATGTGCTGGTAACAGTCACAGGTTCAGAACTGGATCATACGGAAGTGAGCATCGAAGGCGGCGATAGGACTGTAGAGTATGGAAGTGAAGGATTCACTCTTACAGGAAAAGCTGCAGAGCAGGGAGATAACGTCACCTGGACATGGGAAAGTTCGGCGCCTACAGTGGCTGATGTTGACAGTACCACCGGAGAAGTAACGATCAAAAAGGCCGGAACAACAAATATCAAGGCAACCTATATTTCGGATTCAGCTACAGGGTCAGCAGAGATCTGTCTGACTGTAAAAAAGAAGCCTGTAGATATCACCTGGAGCAATACAAGCTTTAAATTTAACGGGGATACGCAGGCGCCTATGGCTACTGTTACAGGAGTTATAGACGGTGATAAATGCAGCGTGGAAGTATCCGGAGGAAAGAAATATGCAGGCGAAGGCTATATAGCAACAGCCGGTCTTGCAGGAGACGATGCCGGAAATTACGTAACTGATGCCGACCAGACAAGCTGCATCTTTTCCATAGGAACAGCAGAACTTACCGAGAACCTGGTAACTTTGGGCGATGCTCTTACCTATAACGCACGTAAGCAGACCCAGAACGTTCTTGTGAAAATCGGTGATAATGATGTAACGGATCAGTGCACGGTTACAGGCAATACCGGAACCAATGCGGGAAGCTATACCCTCACAGTAAGTGCAAATGAAGGTGGCAACCTTACTGGTTCAGTGACAAAGGTATTCACTATTGCAAAGAAAGATACCGCTCCAAATATTAAAGTAGAAGGATCGTATCATTACACCGGAACCCTTATTGAACCGAAGTTTACAGTTAACGAGCCTGATACTGGGATGGTTCTTTTTACGGATCAGTACAATGCTAGGTTTGAAGATAATATAAATGCCGGAAAGGGCAAGATTATCATTACGGCAGCTGCTGATGGTAATTATGCATTTTCCGAAAAGACTCAGGAGTTTGAGATATATCGTGTTCGCATGCATGGCGATACGAATATTTATATCACAAGAAGCTATCCGTATAACGAACAGGTAAGTGATGCAATAGACCTTAATCAGTATATTCCTGAAGGTTTTGGAGATCCTACATATGGTTCCGTGGAAAGAAACGGAACCGTCTACTATGTATCTCAGAAGGAACCCAGGATGGAGGGTAATAAGCTGTGCTATACTGTTCGCGCCGGTGATGCATCCAGAGCCGGCACAATCACTGTTAATGTCACCGGATCGAACTATCTTAATGCAGTTACAATAAGCGTTACAGTACGCCAACAGGCAATGGGACTGGTTGAGAAAAATAAGACGGATGCAGTGCTTAGTACAACAAAGGAAATAGCAGTAGGCAAATCCTTTACTCTTACTCCAGCATTCCTTGACGAAGAAGTGACAAATACCAGGGTAGTATGGTCAAGCTCCAACCCGGATGTGGCTTCCGTAAATCAAAGTGGAAAAGTAACCGGTCATTCTGCAGGATTTGCAGAAATCATTGCCATAAGTGAGTATGATCCGGGAGTTGTACTGACTCAGTGCGGCGTGACGGTATTTGATCGTGTAACCGCCATTTCACTTGATAAGAAGAGCTGCGTGGTTGGTGTGGATGAGATTGGTGAAACTATTACCGCTACTGTCCTTCCGTATAGTGCTGCTCAGAAGCTTGTTTGGACAGCCGATAATGAAAATGCAAATATCGAGGTTTCTGAAGACGGCCTTAGCATAAAAGTCATCGGAGTTACTGAAGGAAAGACTGTAATCACAGCAGCCGCAGTGGATGACAGTGGCAAGAAGGCAACCTGTAATGTTACAGTAGGAGCTCCTATTACAGATTATTCTGTATCGCCCAAAGGCGGCATTACAGTCCTTGAAGTGGGTAAGAGTTATCCTATGGACATTGAATGGGCGGATAATATAGTACCAATAAAGCCCCAAATCAAATGGGAGACTGAAAAACTGAGTACATTAGACAGTGCTGATGATGTGGCGACAATTTCAGACGATGGAGTAATTACCGGCGTAGGAGAGGGCAGATGCTATGTATATGCAAAATACGCTGGTAAAGAACGCGCTAGTTGGGGAAGACGGTCAGATTTACTAACATTTTATGTCCCTGTAAAGAGTGTGGCACTTAACATGACATCGGCAACTGTAAGCCAGGCACCGGGGGCTAACAGCGTTCAGCTTGAAGCAAATATTACCTCCACAGTTCCGGGATTGACTGCAACCGGAACAAGTCTCAGACATGCACCTACCGTTACATGGTCTGTGGATCCTAAATATGCTGACAGCGTAACTGTTTCTGACACCGGACTTGTAACGGCAGGAACAAAGACAGCCAAAAATGTACCTGTCACTGCTACTGTTGAGGCATTTAATGGCTATAAAAAGACGGTGACCTGCAAGGTTACTGTAGCTGCGACAAATCCTCTAAAGGGTATAAGTATATCCAAGAAGAAGCTTTCAATCGGAGAAGGTGACACAGCTACTCTTACCGCAAACCTAAGTCCTGTAAATCCCGACGGAGACATGGGCTACACATGGGCAAGCTCAAATGAGTCTGTTGTAAAGGTTGAGGACGGAGTGATAACAGCCCTTAAGCCCGGATCTGCAACTGTTACGGTGAAAGCAAACGGAACAGTTACCAAGAAAGGTAAGACTGTGAATCCTTCTGCTTCCTGCAAGGTTACGGTCACACCTTCCGTTAAGGCGGTTACATTTACGAATGCAAAGACACTTGAAAACAAGGGACTTGTTAAAGGAAAGACCTTTACATTAAAGACAAAGCTTACGCTTACAAGGAGTAAAGGAAAGGCTGCTACAAAAGGCCTTGTATGGACATCATCAGATACAAGTATAGCAACAGTATCAAAGAAAGGCGTAGTAAAGGCAATTGCTCCCGGAACAGTAACGATCACAGCAACTTCTGCTGCGAGCAAAGCATACGGAGAGGCACCTTTTGCATCTGTGACCTTTGATGTGCGCTCCATTGTGAAAAAGATCGCCATCGACAAGTCAAAGCTTACTGTGGGAACCCAGGAAGGAAAGAACTATGGTCTGGTAAGCGTTTATTATGTTCAGCCAACAGATGTGACAGATCCTTCTGTAAAGTGGACCGTAGGAGGCAAGAATGTATCCCTTGCTGCAGTTAAAAAGAACACTACCTTCTCGGCAGCTCTCTTTGGCAAGGCAGGTGCATCCGTAACAACCAAAGACGGTGAGGTGCTTGCGATCAAAGGCGTTGCACCGGGCGTTGTAAAGCTCACAGGTGTGGCAACAGACGGATCCAAGAAGAAGGTAACCTGCACGGTTACTGTTCGCGGACAGATCACAGGACTTAAGCTTAAGACTGCTAAAGCCAAGAAGGGAGTCAATGATGTGACTCTTACGGATCCGCTTAAAGGTCTAACCTACAGCGGAAACATGAAGGCTGGCGCGTTCCTGAAGCTTGCACCTATAGTTGATATAGACGGCGTTTCAGGCGCAGCAAAGGCCAAGGCCGCCAAGAAGACCTACTCCAAGTACAAGAAATACACAGATACAAGCGTATCCTACCGAAGCTCCAACACAGCTGTAGCTACGGTAGCCGCAAACGGTAAAGTCACCGTTGCCAAGACCGCCCAGGAAGGCGATACCGCAACGATCTATGTGACTTCCGTGAATGGAAGGTATGCGGTGAAGTACACTGTGACGGTGGTGAAGTGAGCCCCGAAATGAAACTGGGGGACGGGGTTAGTGGATCATAAATTCTAAGAGGACTGCGTAGCAGTCCTCTTATTTTGTTCTGAGCTTTGTTATACCCATTATACCCTTGCGGTATTTGAGCATAAAGGGTATAATGGGTATAACAAATAAGGTGAGGTACCAACTATGAATGAAGAGAGAATTATTGACCGTATAACTGAAATAGAGCGCGAGATAGCTCTTTTGCCGGAAGGTAGTATCACTAAGAAAAAGATCCGTGACAAGGAATACTATTATCACCGTGTTACTCGTGATGGTAAGAGAACCGAGAATTATGTTGGCTTCGATGAAGTCCGGGGGATGAAAGAAAAGATAGATAAGAGAAAAGCATTGGAAAAGGAGCTGAAGGAACTGAGAAAGTATCTTCCGAAAGCTGCTGATGATGCGAAAAGAGACCTGAACAATATTGGTTTCAAAACTCAGATCAGAATAGGCAAGCAACTAGAAGCGCAGATTGAGCCGGTAAGAAAATACAGAAAGAGGGAGTGCATAAATCAGCTTAGAGATTATGTCTTTGGCCCTCAGCAGGATAAAGTCCTGATCATTTATGGTCTCAGGAGGACAGGAAAAACAACTATGATAAGGCAGATCCTAACGGAGCTTACGCCTTCTGAATTTGCTAAGGCCGCATTTATACAGGTTACAAGTGGCAGCACGCTTGCTGATGTGGATTCTGACTTAAGGCTTTTGGAAGAAAAAGGCTTCAAGTATGTATTTATTGATGAAGTAACGCTGATGGAAGACTTTATTGAGGGTGCGGCGGTTTTTTCTGACATTTATGCCAGTAGCGGTATGAAGATAGTTCTGTCCGGAACAGATTCACTTGGATTTGCATTTACCAGAGAGGAACAGCTTTATGACAGATGCATTCTGATCCATACAACATTCATTCCATACCGCGAATTTGAAGAGGTACTTGGGGTACGCGGTATCGATGAATATATCAGATATGGTGGGACCATGAGTCTTGGTGGGATAAACTACAATGCCGATACGCCTTTCGCAGATTCAAAAAGTGCAGAGGAGTATATCGATACTGCTATAGCCAGGAATATTCAGCATGCATTAAAGACGTATCAGTATGGAGGCCATTTCAGGCTTCTTTTGGATCTGTATGAACGTGGAGAACTGACTAATGTTATAAACCGCGTCGTTGAAAACATAAATCACAGCTTTACAAAAAGTGTTGTGGAAAGAACCTTCAAGTCCCATGACATTTCAGTGACGGCAGCGAATCTGCTCCATGACAGGGAGGCTCCCATAAATATTAAGGAGCATATGGACCTTGATGAGGTTACTAAAGGGATCATGCAGATGCTGGATATCCTGAATAAAGAGGAGCAGAGTGTAGAGATTGAGGATGGCCATATGATTCAGATCAGGGAGTACCTTACTATGCTGGATCTTCTTAATAATATTGACCTTGAGTCGTTGCCTGAGGTTGGCAGAAAGGGAACAGTCACAGTCATTACCCAACCGGGGCTTCGCTATGCACAGGCACAGGCTATCGTGGAGAACATGCTCCTGGATGAAAAGTTCAATGAACTGTCTGCAAAGGAGAGAAATAGGATTTTGGAAAGACTTCTTTCTGAGATCCGTGGAAGAATGATGGAAGATATCGTCCTGCTGGAAACAAAGCTTGCTTGTCCCGACAAAAAGGTGTTCAAACTACAGTTTGCGGTGGGTGAATTTGATATGGTCGTATATGATCCGAAGGACATTACCTGCAAAATATATGAGGTAAAGTACAGCAGGGAACAGGTTCCTGAGCAATACAGACATTTAGAAGATGAGGAAAAATGCAGTATGACCGCACACAGATTTGGAGATATTGTCGGTAAATATGTGATCTACCGCGGAGAGGATGCTGAAAGCGGAGATATCAGTTATTTGAATGTTGAGGGATATCTTAAGGCTCTGGGGAAGTGAGTAATTCAAAAAAACGGGCAACATATCAACTGCGATATGCTGCCCGTTATAATTATAGTCGAGGCGACAAGATTCGAACTTGCGACCTCTGCGTCCCGAACGCAGCGCTCTACCAAACTGAGCCACGCCTCGATGTTGTCAAAGACTTACTTATTATAGCAGAAAGGAAATAATTTTCAAGAATTTAGAAATGAGTAAAGTAATTGATTTAAAATAAATATGAGTTGCCACGTATCTGTTTTTATCGTATAAACAGTTA
>JAILOW010000186.1 GCA_024690635.1 Butyrivibrio sp. | reverse complement strand
ATCATTGTGATCATAGCGTTCTTCGTGTCCGGGAGAGTCAGCAGCCAGGCAGAACGTACCCTTACCATATCAATGGAAAAGGCATCCGAGCTGGTGGAATACTCTCTTCTTGACTGTATCTCCGAAAGCAGGGATGCCTCTTATCTTTCCACAATTAAAAGCGCCCATGCCGATTACAAAAAGACAGGCGACATGGGAAAGCTAAGGTCTCTTATCACTCCATTCCTGGAGGAACATTACAAATTCAATCCCGCCTTTAACAGAACAGTTCTGACTTTTACAGACACGGAAGGACAGCTCTTTTACACCCAAAACGAAAGTGCAAAAAAGCGTCTTGTCTCCATGTCTGAATTTCGTGAAAAGGATCTTCCGGAGATAATGAAGGTTTCTGAAAATATCGGAACAGGCATTGGCTTTACAAGGTCCGGAGGCCGCGTGTACATGGTAAGAAACATTGTTGAGAGAAACTTTGTACCAATGGCGGTCCTTATCATGGAGCTTGATCCGGAGAATGTTTTCGGAAGTCTGTTAAGCGTACCTGAATACGAAAGAGGCGAGGTACGTCTTGGAGACATGCTCCTTGCAGCAGATGACGAAGCACAGAATCACGGAGAAAAGTGGAGCGCTTTTTCAACTGACGGAAGCTATGAAGACCCCTTTGGGGAAGGGCTTGGTGCCCTCGAGGGAGGGGCTTTTGTAAGTGCTGCATCGGGAACTTTTATGTCTGAGGGAAAAGGTGGTTACTTTATAACAAGAAGAGAAAAGATAGAGGGAAACACCTTTGATTTTTCCGTTAAATACGACAGGAATGCACTTCTTTTGGAGCTTCGTTCCATGGAGCTTATGTTCCTTCTTCTTTTGATATTTATGATTCCGTTAGTGTTTGTGGTGTTCAGATTCTTTGACAAAAAAGTCAGCACACCTATCTCAAAATTAAAAGAAGCTTCTCAAAAGATCACCGACGGAATGTACGGAAGTACCGTGGAGGAAAAGGGACAGAACAGAGAGATCGCAGAGCTTACAGAGAACTTCAACAACATGTCAAGAAAGCTTGACGAGCAGTTCAATAAGATCTTTTTGGAGGAGATCGCTCTTAGGGATGCCAATATTCATGCTCTTCAGTCCCAGATCAATCCTCACTTTTTAAATAACACCCTTGAGATCATCAACTGGGAGGCCAAGCTATCCGGCAATGACAAAGTCGGCAGGATGATCGAAGCTCTTTCCACCATGATGAGCGCTACAATGAACAGGGATAAAAGAACTGCCATCACTCTTGAAGAGGAGCTTTCCTACGTAAGGGCATTTATCTACATAGTAAGCTGCAGGTACGAGGAGCGCTTCACCTATGAGGAAAACGTGGATGAATCTCTTTTGAACATAATGGTTCCAAGGATGATCATTCAGCCTGTGGTGGAGAATGCGGTGGAATACGGGGCAGGTCCCGATGGAAACAGATATGTGGAACTGTCTATAAACGAGGATGGCGGGAATATCATCATCAGGGTAGTTAATCACGGAGTGCCTTCAAAAGAAAATATGGAAAAGATCAAAAGGCTTTTATCGGAGGATGTTTTGGACCAGACCCAGGACAAGGGCATCGGCATCAGAAATGTAGATCAGAGACTTAAGATGATGTACGGAGAGGCTTACGGCCTGTCAATATCCCCTGACGGAAACGGTGATACCATATCAACAATTTTGGTCAAAAAATAGCAAATCCAACAATTTTAGACAAGGGGCGCTAATTGGTAAGATGGGTATAACAGAGAAAGGCCATACACGCTGCGCAGCGCTCGGCTCTTTAAAATTGTAAAAGGAGAAGGAAATATGAAAAAGAATATGGGTAAGCTGACATCCCTTCTGATGGCAGGGATCATGACACTTTCAGTTGCAGCATGCGGAAGCGCACCTGCAGCTACTGAAACAGCATCATCTGACAATGCACAGGCCAGTGAAGCTCCTGCAGCAGAAGCACCTGCAGCAGAGACTCCCGCAGAGCCTGCAGCCAACGTAGAGATCAACGTTACTACCACCTTCGCAGGTGAAGATGGCAATGCACAGAATTATAAAAACGCAGTTGCAGCCTGGGAAGCTGAGACCGGCAACACTGTAGCTGATACATCAGCAACATCCGACGAGTCCTTCAAGACCAGAGTTGTAACAGACTTTGAGACAGGTTCAGAGCCTGACGTACTTTTCTTCTTTAACGGCGCTGATGCAAATGACTTTGTAAATGCAGGCAAGGTTGTTTCCATCGACGAGATCAGACAGACTTATCCCGAGTTTGCAGGAAACATGAACGATGAGCTCATTGCAGCTTCTCCTGCTGACGGCGTTAAATATGCGGTTCCCGTAAACGGATACTGGGAAGGACTCTTTGTAAACATGGAAGTTCTTAACGCAGCAGGCGTTGAGAAACCCGATGCAAATACCACTTGGGATGATTTCCTTGCAGACTGCCAGAAGATCAAAGATGCAGGCTACACACCCATCGCAGTATCTCTTTCAACAATCCCTCATTACTGGTGGGAATTTGCAATCTTCAACGAGCAGACACCTGCAGATCACCTGAACATTCCCGGTTCTGCCGATGATGCTACAGGAACAGCATGGGTTAACGGTATCGATGAGATCAAAAATCTATATGAACTTGGATATCTTCCCGACAACACACTTTCAGCTACAGACGATGAGACAGTAGCTATGTTCACAGACGGCAAGGCCGCATTCCTTCTTGACGGTTCATGGAAGGTTGGCGGAATCACAGCAGCATGCCAGTCAGATCCTGAGGATCCCAGCACAATCGACACAGCAAAGCTCGATAACTTTGATGTTACCTACTTCCCCGGCAAGGGCAACAGAAAGACCACAGATATGATCGGCGGACTTTCAATGGGTTACTACATCACAAGAAAAGCATGGGAAGATCCTGACAAGCAGGCAGCAGCAGTAAGCTTTGTTGAGTATATGACCAGCGACGAGATCGTTCCTCTCTTTGCTCAGCACACAGCATCCGCACTTAAGAATGCTCCCGCAGTTGATTCAAGCCAGTTTAGCTCACTTCAGATCAAGGCTATGGATTGGATGAGCGGAGTTACAAGCCTTACAGGCGCTGTACAGGATCTGTTCAACGGTGAGTGCCGTGTATCAACATTTGACGGAATGCCCGCCATCGTAACAGGCAGTGTAACAGCTCACGATGCGGTTCAAGAGGGTATCGACGTTTATAACGAAGCACAGTGATCTCAGATCATCACATTTAAAACCAGTTAAACATAAGCCGGCCCGGTATTGCGCCGGACCGGCTTTTTCATGAAATCTACAGAGGACAGCAACATGTCAAGTATATACAAGAATAAAAAGTATGTATTCTTCTTTCTGCTGCCGGCTCTTATCTTTATCAGTATCTTCCTGTTTTATCCCTTCTTCATGAATATCCTTGAGAGCTTCAGACATATCAAGACTCTGGGCACCTACGGTGACAGATGGAATGATTCTCTTTTTGAAAACTATCAAAAGATCTTTATGGATGAAACCGTAAGGATAGCTCTCAAAAATACGGTCTTCATGATCGTTGCCACAATTGTTGGACAGGTTGGTATGGCACTGATACTGGCGCTTATGGTGGACAATATCCCAAGGGGAACCAAGTTTTTCAGAACGGTATACTTTTTCCCTATCGTCGTATCCGCTACAGCTCTGGGTCTTTTGTTCAACCTGATCTTCCTTTATGACAAGGGAATGGTAAACCAGCTTTTGGAGCTTTTCGGAAAGACTGAACTTACCGACTGGAAAGCCCAGGGAAGAGCCCTGGCAACAATGATGCTGCCGGTAGTCTGGCAGTACGTGGGATTTTATTTTGTAATTATCGAAACCGGACTTAACAACATACCACAGGAACTTTACGAATCTGCGGCCATAGACGGTGCAACAGTGATCCAGAGGGTCTTTTTCATATCAATACCCATGATCCACAACGTTCTGGTAACCTGCCTTACACTTGGAGTTACCGGAGCTCTCAAGGTATTCGACCTTCCATGGACCATGTTTCCCAAGGGCATGCCCCTTAACTCAACCTTCCTTACAGGTACCTACATGTACTATCAGACCATGGAGGTAAAGGATGTTGACTACGGCGCAACACTGGCCATTATGATCGTTGTTCTGGGTATTGTTCTCGCAAGGATCACCAAGGTGATATTTAGGGAGAGAGATGAATAGGACTAAGAGTAAAGATATCGAATCAAGCGGTCTTAAGACCAAGGTAGGGCCCGGCCTTATCTTAATATATGTGCTCCTGGTCATATGGGCACTCACCACTATATACCCCATCTTTTGGGTTGTGGAAAATTCCTTCAAGGCCAAGGACAAGATCCTTGCAAACAGCTTTGCCCTTCCCATGGGAGAGTTGTTCACTCTTGCAAACTACACAAGAGCTTTCAAGAATCTGAACATCTTTCGGGCTTACGGCAACAGCTTGTTTATCTCAGGCTGCGTAACCGTTATAGTTATGCTCCTTGCGGGACTTGCATCCTATGCTCTTGTGAGGTTTGATTTCAAGGGAAAAGAGCTGATAAACAGCCTTATCATCGCTGCAATGATGTTCCCTGTTTTTGCCACCATCATTCCTGTGTTTACCATGGAGATGAAGTGGGGAATTGTTAATACCAACAACTGGTTTTTGACCATGTTGTCGGTGATCCTGCCTCAGGTTGCAGGTAATCTTTCCTTTGCTATAATAGTTTTATCAGGTTATATACAGGGACTTCCTCTTGATCTGGAAGAGGCTGCGCACCTGGAAGGATGCTCCATTCCGAGGATTTTCTTTTCGGTGATCGTGCCTCTTAGTAAGCCTTCATTTGTAACAGTGGCGGTATTCTCATTTTTGTGGTCCTACAACGACCTCTTTACCCAGATGTTCTTCCTCAGAAGACCTGAGATGAGAGCCATCACCAGACTTTTAAATGAGCTCACCAGCCAGGAGGGAACCAACTACGGCCTAATGGCAGCAGCGGTAACGCTTATTGTCATCCCTGTGATCATACTGTATGTCTTTTTGCAGAAGTACATTATCCGCGGAATGACAGCAGGTGCTATAAAGGGATGATCGGGGAGCTGTATATATGAGCGATAAATACAAGGTTGTGATAGTGGATGATGAGCCGGTTATAGCCAAGGGCCTTCGGCAGATGCTGAACTGGGACAGCTACGGATGTGAAGTAGTTGCCATGGCAGGATCGGGACAGGAAGGTCTGAAGGCAGTATCAGAGCACGATCCGGACATTCTTTTTACTGACATCAGAATGCCCGGTATCGACGGACTTACCATGATCGCAGCCTTAAAGTCAGAACATAAAGACATGCAGATCACGATCCTCACGGGATTTCGTGACTTCGAATATGCAAGGCGCGCCATTTCTCTGGGCGTGCACAGATTTCTTTTAAAACCCTCCAAGCTTGATGAACTGGATGAATCACTGCGAACAATGGTGGAAAAGCTTAGGGAGATCGAGCCCATAAAAGAGCGGGCGGACGGAGATGAAGATTCGGTAAAAGAAAGCACGGAAGAAGCAGGTGCTGCCGGAAACTTCATCGTAAAAAACGCTCTTGAGTATATAGAGGAGAACTACAGGGAAAAGATACAGCTTACTGACGTGGCTGAACATGTTTATGTCAGTGTGTGGCATCTTTCCAAGCTTCTCAACTCCGTTACGGGCAAAAACTTTTCCGAAATTTTGAACGGTATCAGAATAGATCAGGCAAAAAAGCTGCTAAGGGATCCTTCTCTGAGTATCAGCGAAATAGCTGAGCAGGTAGGATTCCTTGATATGGCGCATTTTTCCAGGGTATTTAAAAAACATGTTGGCGTAAGTGCCAACGAGTACAGAAACGGAGGGCAACAATGAAAATCATTAAAGCAAAAGATTATGAAGAAATGAGCAACATTGCCGCAAGGATCATCAGCGCTCAGATCCTTATGAAGCCTGACTGCGTACTGGGACTTGCGACAGGCTCTTCACCCATTGGGGTGTACAAGAGGCTGATAGAGGAGTATAAGGAAAATGCCCTTGATTTTAAAAAGGTTAAGACTGTAAACCTTGACGAGTACGAGGGACTTTCAGGTGACAATGTTCAGAGCTACAGATATTTCATGAACACAAATCTTTTTGATCATGTAAATATTGATAAGAAAAATACCATGGTTCCCAACGGTATCAGTTCTGTTGAGCTTGAGTGCGGGAGCTATGAGGAGAGAATAGAAAAGCTTGGAGGCATAGACCTTCAGCTTCTTGGAATAGGCAGAAACGGGCATATCGGATTTAACGAGCCCGATGAATATTTCGCAGCCAGGACTCATGTGGTAAATCTTACGGAGTCCACCATCGAGGCCAATGCAAGGCTCTTTGAGAGTAAGGATGAGGTTCCAAAGAGAGCACTCACCATGGGCATCGGAACGATCATGAAGGCGAAGAAAATTGTTCTTATCGCAAGCGGAGAGGACAAGGCAAAGGCGGTTAAAGATGCGGTGTGCGGACCGGTGACACCGCATTGTCCTGCGTCGGCGCTGCAGCTACACAGGGATGTGGTGATTGTGGCGGATGCGGAGGCGCTGAAGTTGATGCCGTGAAATTGTGAATGGTTCGGGCTGAGATTTGGTATAAAGGATTTGGGCACGCTTTCGCTCTACCTCGCTGGCAGTGGTGCATAGGATGTTAAAGAACAACATCCAAGCACCAGCCGCTCGCTAAGGCCCTGCATTCCTTTATACCAAATCTCAGCCCTTACGTATTCAGCAAAACTTAAGAGTATTGTTTTATGTAAGAAATAATGTATAAGAAATTTTTGACACGCTCGCTAAGGTCATTAAATTTCTTATACAATATTCATACAAAAAATAAAGACAAAAATAGTGGAGTGATTATGGGTAATGTAATAAAGATTGTAAATGGCAAGATTTTTCTGGAGGATTTTAAGTTTCATGATGGGGAACTTTTGATCCGGGATGGGAAGATTGCGGAAGTGTGTGTGGATGGAAAAGCGTCATCGGAAAGTGGAGATGGGGAAGTGATAGATGCCAGGGGAGGGTATGTGATCCCGGGACTTATTGATATGCATCTTCACGGAGCCATGGGGGATGATGTTTGTGATGTGAAGGCGGAGGCGTTTGATACGCTTGCAAAGTATGAGCTTGAAAACGGCATCACTTCTATTTGTCCTGCGACGCTTACGTTATCTGAGGAGGATCTTGCACAAACTCTTTCTCTGGGAGCTGATTTTGCGGATAAGGAAAAAGCTTCTGATGAGGTGATAGGAGCTGAGCTTATAGGTTTTAACATGGAGGGCCCTTTTATCAGTTATGCCAAGAAGGGGGCTCAGAATCCAAACTTTATCAAAAAAGCTGATATTAAAATGGCGGAGCGTTTTGTGGAGGCCGGAAGAGGTCTTGTGAAGGTTATGGGACTTGCTCCTGAGGAATCTGAAAACTTCAGGGAGTATATAGAGGCCATGAAGGGCAAGGTGAGGATATCTCTTTGCCACACCAACTCGGATTATGAGACTGCAAAAGAAGCCATAGCATCCGGTGCATCACATGCCATTCATTTGTATAACGGAATGTCGGGATTTACTCACAGAAGTCCGGGAGTTGTGGGAGCTGTGTTTGACTCAGAGTATGTGACTGCGGAGCTTATCTGCGACCCTATTCACCTGCATCCTGCGGCAGTGAGAACAGCCTTTAGAGAGCTTGGAGATGACAGGATAGTTCTTATCAGTGACAGCCTCAGATCCACAGGTATGGCTGACGGATTCTATACTCTTGGTGGTCAGGATATTAAAAAAGAAGGAGCACGCTGTACGCTTATTGAGGGCGGCGCCATTGCAGGCTCTGTGACCAATCTTTTTGATTGTATGGTGAATGCTATAAGAAATATGAATGTGCCCCTTGAAAGCGCTGTTAAGTGCGCAACACGTAACCCCGCAAAAGTTCTTGGCGTTGCAGACAGACTTGGAACCATTGAAAAAGGTAAGCAGGCGGATGTGCTGATTGTAAGTGATAATTTGAAGTTGGAGAAAGTGATAAAACGTGGAAAGATAATGTGAAGCCATCCTTTCGTAGATGCGCAGTTCACGGACGAGGATGATGATTTTCAAAACGAAAAAAGCAGCAGATGCCGATTTCTCTGAGCAAGGTCGAAATGAGGCATTTGCTGCTTTTATTTACATCTGAATCGCACCAAGCACTGTAGCTATGGAGCTGATGAGAATAATGATGATAAACACAGGGCAAAGGAAGCGGATCATAAAGCTGAACACGCCCTTTCTACGGAAGGAGTGACCACCACGGGTTACTTCGTCTTCGATAGCTCCGATACCCATGTGATGTGTAACCAGCACGCAGATAAAGAGTGCGGCAATGGGCATCATCACTGAGTTTGTCAAAAAATCAAAGAAATCAAGGAACTGCATTCCAAATACTGTGACAGTAGCCAGAGGACCGTAGCCAAGAGATGAAAGGCAGCCAAGGCATACCATGATAACACCCATAATGAGTGTTGCAGGGATTCTGCCAAGCTTGAACTCATCTGAAAGAGTTGAAACAGCACTTTCAAGAAGAGCGATGGCACTGGTCACTGCTGCAAACAGTACAAGCAGGAAGAACAGGATACCCATGATCCTTCCAAAGCCCATGCTTGCAAATATCTTGGGCATTGTCATGAACATAAGTGAAGGTCCTGCCTTCAGAGCGTTGGAATCTCCTCCTGAGAAAGAGAAGACTGCAGGAATGATCATTACGCTGGCAAGTATAGCGATTGCAGTGTCAAAGAACTCTACCTGTCTTGTGGAACCCTCGATACTAACTTCATCTTTTACATAAGATCCGAAGGTGATAAGGATACCCATGGCTATGGAAAGTGAGTAGAACATCTGTCCCATGGCTGACACAACAGTCATCCAGGAGAAGTTCTCAAAGTTCGGGATAAAGAGGTATTTTACACCCTCAAGTGCGCCGGGTCTTGTAACGGAATAAATGCTGATAAGGATTGCGAGAACCACAAGTATCGGCATCATTATGCGGGAAGCATTTTCTATTCCCTGCTGAACTCCAAGTGAAATGATCACAAGAACTATCAGTGCGAAAATAACGAACCAAATGGTGGATGAATAACCGTTTGTGATAAAGCCCGAGAAGAATGTGTCGCCGGCAATTTCGTTTACGTCTTTATAAATATAGGATACGAAGTATTTTGTTACCCAGCCGCCGATAACGGAATAGTACGGAACAATGAGCATGGGAATGATGGCGTTGATCCAGCCACCTGTTTTCATTGCGCCTGTTTTTCCGAGAGCTTCAAAGGCGCCAACAGGACTTTTTTTGCTGGCACGACCGATGGATGTTTCGGCGATGATCATGGTATAACCGAAAGTGAGTGCCAGAATGATGTAGACGAACAGAAAGATGCCTCCCCAGTATTTGGCACAAAGATAAGGGAACCTAAAAATGTTTCCCAGACCTACGGAAGCTCCTGCTGCGGAAAGAACAAAACCAAGTTTTCCGGAGAAGGAGCTTCGATTGTTACTGTTCAATTTCTGTTTCCTCCTGAGATGTTATTATTCACATCACCTCAGAACGCTGTATCCAAAACTGTTTACAAGTGCATCAACCGGTTTTCCGCTTTTGCAAAGAGGACATTCTGTAGGTGGATATGATTCGTAGTTCGGAATCTCCTCTGGATGGAAAACTGACAAAACGGGCATGCCCTCAACCTCTTTTACCGCGCTGAAAATAGCACAGGTTCCGGTTACGTTGGCACCGTAATATCTGACACCTCGAATAAGGTCTTCAAGTGTTTTTCCTGTTGTAAGAGATCCCATCAGAAGAAGCGTATGCTTGTCTCTGATAGCAAGTTGCAGATTGTCGCGGAAAATGATCTGTCCACCGGGTGCATACTCGGGCGCCAGCACATAGATGGTGCGATGTGCATTGCAGTTGAGAACACCTGCCTTGGTCAGCTCTTCAGCCAGATACGTGCCGATGACTTCGGTGCCGTCTGCGCACACTATGGTATCAACAGGCGTAGACATGGTGTAGTGCATGGCAAGGATTGAAGCAACGCCATGAGCTTCATTACAACGGGTCTTCAGGGTACCGAGTTCCATATAGTTGGTTATATGGGAATGGGTGGTTGCGAAGTGCCCGGGAATGATCTTGAGTGCTACATTGGAATTTAATGCTGCCGGAATCTTTGTGTATTCGTTTAACATGACCAAATCCCCCTTTCAATATTAACTTGCGTTTTAATTATATCATAATTACTTATTTATATAAATTTTACTAGGTAAATTGGGCTGTATTGAGTATAATTTAGCCTGAATGATTATGTATTTTGAGGTGAAATATGCATAAAAAAAGGATTTTGGCATTATTAATGGCAGGGATGCTGTTTGCAACAGGTACTGATATCTCTTTTGCAGCTGATTACTCGGCTACAGGGCTTTCCGGCGGACAGGAAGGCTTGAATAAAAATACCGAGGAAACAGATGATTCCGAAAAAGAGTCATCCAAGCCTTCCGAAGGATCGTCAGATGAAGAATCCGATGAGCCCGGAGAGGGTACGGGAAAGCCTGCCGAGGAGGATGAAGAGACTTCTTCCGATCCGGAAAAGGGCAAGGGAGACAGTGCCGGAAAAGAGACCTCAAATGATGAGGACGATGATGAAGGTGATGAAGGTGATGAAGGCGATGAAGCCGCTTCTGAAGAATCAGATGAAGAGGCTTCTTTGGATGCCTCTGAGGACGAGGCGCTTGCAGGTGCATCTGCAGAGAAAAAATCTCCTGTTGATGATATAGAATTTCCTGCAGGTTCTATTCCCGCTGCACATTCCATAGAGATCGTTCATAACGAGCCTGATGAGATCCTGGTGGGAGGAAATACCTATGATTCCCGCCACATAACAGAGAACCTTCCGGATCTTAAATACCAGGGAAGCTACGGAACCTGCTGGGCATTTGCAACAACAGCAATTGAAGAGATCAGTCTTATGAAAAACTCTGAGATTTCGGATCCCGATCTCTCAGAGTTTCATACTGCATATTTTACCTATAACAATAATATTAATGATCCTCTGGGTGGAACCGAGGGTGACTATCAGCATGTTGATATCGCCACCGTCTTGCCAAGGGGAGGAAATGTTGGTGAAGCTCTTGAAAACCACTCCAGATGGATGGGAATAGCTGACGAGAGTACTGCGCCATATGATACCACCTTTATTGAGAATGCCAAGGAAAACGGCCTTTCAGATGATCTTGCCTATGATGATGTGGCACACGTCAGAAACTATTATTTAGAATACGTAAATATGGCTAAATTCAGGGAGACAAAAGATCTTTCTCTTCTTGAACCCATAAAGAAACTGGTCTACGAAAACGGCGCAGCAGCCATGAGCTACGACTCAGAACAATATAATGCTGCTCTGCAAAAAGATATACTCAGTACAGATGGAAAGAGCTATTACAATCCCGGAACATCGGACGGAGGCCATGCTGTAGTTATCGTCGGCTGGGATGATGATTATCCAAAAGAAAACTTTGCTAAGACACCTCCCGGAAACGGGGCATTTCGTGTAAGGAACAGCTGGTATACGCAGGAACATTACCAATATGGCAGAAGACCAGATACTTATTACGGATATTTCTGGATGTCCTATTATGAGAATACACTGGACCCTCATTTTTATGGAGTAGACTGTCAAGCTTCTTCAAATTACGACAATAACTATGAGTATGACGGCTATCGTGATTCTTATTATCTTTCGAACACCGGTGCCAATGTCTTTACTGCCCATGCTGATGGCGGAACCTACGGCGAGGCACTTAAGGCTGTCTCCTTTTTTACCAATAATACAAACGTAGAATATACTATAGAAGTTTATACCGATGTGGATGACACTCCCGACAGCGGCATTTTACAGGAGGATGCTACTACCACAGGTTTTGTGGAACTTGCCGGTTCACACACCATCGATCTGGATGCACCTGTATATTTAGAGTCAGGGGAAAAGTTTGCTGTTGTGGTGAAACTGGACTGCAGCGGACTTGTCTGTGAAAGCTTATTTGACAATGGAACTTCCGGAAATGCAGCCAGATCCGGAGAAAGCTTTTATCTTAGCGGGAAAAACTGGGTGGATTGTGTAAGTGGCACCCAGGGACGCGGAAATTTCAAGATCAAGGCTTATACCGATAACAGGTCTGCAAGTGACCTTGTTTCGCCTACAGAGATTTCCTTTGCAAATGTAGAGGGCGATGATCTTGAGCTTGGCATAAGTCAGGTTTTCAAAGTGGATGCAAAGGTTCTGCCTGTAAATTCAAATATAAGGACTATAAACTGGAGCAGCTCCAACACTTCCGCTGTAACTGTTGAAAAAGGAAAGCTTACAGGTATAGCTGCGGGATCAGCGGTTATAACAGCATCTGTACCGGGGACACAAATAAAGAAGGAAATAAATGTCACCGTAAAGAGAAAGCTGTTTGGTCTTTCCATATCTCCCCAAAAATTATCAGGTAGTGGTGGATTTAAATACTATTACTATGAGGTGAGTTATCAGCCTTCCGACTATATTCCTACAGAAGAGATACAGTGGACATCTTCTGATGAGGATGTTGTTACAGTAAAGACTAATACAGAAGGCAAAGCGCTGATCACGGAAAAAATGATGGGAAAAGCGAAGATCACCGCAACTGTGGAAGGTGTATCCGCGACGGATGATTATGAGGTTGAGCCCTCATGGGATTTTGTTGACTATGAGGTGACCAATGACAAGGTAGTTACCTTCAAATGGAAGCCTGCAAAGGGAGCAGTAAAATATTACCTTTTAGATGAAGGACGTTCCAATGTAATAGCTGAAATTCCTGAAGATGGCAGCAGCTCCTATCGATATGTGGATGATAGGAACAAGGACTCTGATCTTAGTTCCTACACATATTATTTAGGAATTGGATACGATAATTCCGGAAATGCCAATGTACGTGGTTTTAGTGTGCATTTTGGAACCAACTATACCATCACTTACCATGTGGGAAGGGGAACACAGAATCCCAAGAATCCTACAACGTACCTTAGCGGAAGAAAATATATCACTTTGTATGATCCTACCCCGCCCGATGAGTACAGCTTTGAAGGATGGTATACCGATCCGACTTTTGAACATTATAAATACCAGATCACTACTTACGATACCGGGGATATTGATCTTTATGCAAAATACGTTCCTGAAAATCCAAGGCTTACAGTAACACCTGAAAGTCTTTATCTTGCTCCCGGTGAAACCGGTCAGATAACGGCAACGGCTATTCCTTCCGACGGAACAGAGGTGTACACATTTACCAATTATTCTCCTGAACTTTGCAGTGTTACACAAAACAAAAATGTTGCTACAGTAACTGCGGGTTCTGATACCGGTTCATGCACTATCTATGTAAGTTGTTATGGTCAATCCCAATATGTACGTGTATATGTAAGACAACCTATCTATTTTTATACGAATGAAGCGTCTTATACCACCTTGCCGGGAGATACGTACACCTTACCTTCTGTCGTACTGGCAAGTCATCTTGAGGGCAGCACCATAGACTATACCAGCTCCGATCCTTTGATTGCCACGGTATCGGATGGCGAGCTCGATCCTGCGGATGATCTTTCGGAGGAAAAACAGGTTACCATAACTGCGAAAATACGTGGGACGGATTACTCAGCAACATGTGTTGTAACCCTTACTCCCGCAGCCAAGGCCATGGCTCCCTTGGGAAGGATTAATTACGGAGAAAATGTTGAGCCGGGTAATATAGAGATCGAAAAGGGATCTTCCTTTGATCTCAGATCACTGACATATGGTGCCAGCATTTATTACACACTTGACGGAACAGACCCTGCCATAGATTCTCATGGCAATATAACCAATACGGAAACCACATTCCTTTGTGATCATAATTTTATCATTCAGAAAGATATGGTCATTAAAGCTGTGGCTTATCATTGGAGTTATGCACCAAGTGATGTCAGCACCTTTAACATAAAAGCACTTGAGCGTCAGCTTGAAAAAGCACCTGCTCCATACGGCGTTTTTGGCGGGATGATGGTGATGCCGGGAGTAATACAGATAGACAGAGGGGACATGTTTTACCTGACTTCCGATTTATATCCTGCCACCATCTACTATGCTTATGACGAAAAAGTGCCTTCTTTGGACGAAGAGGGAAATCCCACACAGGATACCCTTACTTATTCCGGAAATTCCATATATATCAACGAGGACACCGTGATCAAGGCTATTACCTGCGCGGAGGATTATCTGCCCAGTGATGTCAGCACCTTTGTTTTCAAGATGAAGAAAGATGATCCTGACCCGGAAAAAGAGTATATCTGGTTTGATTCAAATGTGATGACCCTTAGATCAAAGGCCGGAGAGACAGGGCAGATCACTTATCATGTGGATGACCAGTACAAGGATACGCCCATAGACTGGCAGTCAATGGATGAGTCGGTTGCTACCGTATCAAACGGCATTGTAACTCCTGCAGATGATCTGACAGAGACAAAACTTGTTACTATCATGGCATACATTCGCGGAACGGAGTACTATGCGGTTTGCACCGTTTCTGTGGTTCCTGTTATAAAAGCAAAAGCTCCTGTCGGATTTGTTAATGGCGAAGCTTCGGATACAAACGATATAAGAGTTATCAAAAACTCCTATTTCAGCTTAAAGAGTGAAACAGAGGGAGCAAGCATCTACTATGCTCTTGACGGAGAAGAGCCTTCTGTTGATGAAGATGGAAATCCTCAGGGTGATACTAAGCTTTACACCAAGGCCTTCCTTGTGGAAGATAACATGGAGATCAAAGCCCTTGCATATATTGAAGAGTGCGACGCAAGTGATATCAGCTCTTTTGAACTTACTATAATAGACGACGAATGGGGCGATCTGACCGAAGATACCATTAAGTCAGAAGTCTTTGGAAACAAGTCTTCGAATGTTGGAAACAAAGTATGGTATTTCTTTGGAAATCCTGAAAAGGGATATCCTGCAGTTGTTTACACAGGCTCATCTGAGATTCAATTCTCAGATGGCGAGGGCGCATACAACGTTCCTGTTTACACAGGCTCCAAGATCACCTTTAACGGCGATATCCATGTGTTCCACGGAACCAGAAGACTTATCGAGGGAAGAGACTATACAGTTTCTTATAAAAACAATTTAAAGGCTGCCAGTGCCGGAGCTAAGGCGGCACCTACAGTTACCATCAAGGGTAAGGGTAACTACGCAAGCACTGCGATATTTAAGTTTGATATTGAAAAAGCTCCCATGTCTGCAGCACAGCTTACATCAGAGACTGAGGTTGCCGTGCTCACAGGAAAGAAAGTAAAGCTTGGAAACACCAAGCCTGTACTTAAGTTTGCGGGAAAGACCCTGAAAGCGGGAACAGATTATAGTCTTACTTACTTCCTTCTGGACGGGGATGAAAAGATTCCTGCGACGGCTACAGATCTTTTGACAGAGGCAGGAAAGACCTACGTTATCGATATAACTGCTACGGAAAAGAGCTCCTTTACAGGAACAGTAGAAAAGGCAGTTACAATTAAAACCCAGAACCCTGCAACTACGGTGAGCGCTGCCAAGCTTAAAGCCGTTGATGCAAAGGGCAAAGCTATAAAGCTAAGCTACACCGGTGCCGATATAGATATTGAGGAAGTGTTTGATAATGACGGGGAAGATAAAACTCCCACCGCCTTTGTTAAGTACGGCAAAAAGACACTTGTTTACGGCACGGATTACACAGTAGAAGCTGTGCCCGGCGAAAACTACACTTCAGCCGGCAAGCACAAGCTCCTTATCAAGGGAATACCAAAGGAAGATGCTGTGCAAGTAAGCTACCTTGGAAATAAGACGGTTACGATTGAAATCGTCGGCATTTCCATGAGCAAGGTAAAAGTTGCAGGACTTCGCTCTACTGTAGAGTACACAGGAAAGACCATTACCTGGGACGATCTTTACAATGAAAAAGATAAATCCGTTGCAGCGTATAACAAGCTTGCAGGTGAGGGCAATGAGTGCGAGGGCGTAACTCTTTACTACTACAATGCTGCTACAAAAGAAAACGTTGCGCTTAAGGGTATCGAGGAAGGCCAGGCTGTTACAGAGGAGTGCGATTTTACCTACAGTAAGATAAAGAGCCTTAACCCCGGCAAGTTCACCATTATATTCAAGGGCGTTAATGGCGTAACAGGCAACATTAAAAAGAATGTTACCATAAAGCCCTACAACGTAAAGAACAATGCTAAGAAACGTATCGTCATCGAAGTGGAAGATGCGGAATTTTCAAAGGCAGGCGCATGTCCTCATGTTGCAGTGTGGTTTATCAAAGAATGGGATGAGGATGGCAATGCCACAGCTACTGTGCTTTTGAAGGAAGGCATTGACTACAGAGTTTCTTACAAGAACAACAAAAAGGTTGCGGATAAGACTGCAAAGTCCGCGCCTACGGTAACTGTAAAGGGTATCGGCAATTACACCGGAAGCAATGCCTCCGAGAAGTTCTCCATAACCAAAGCGCCCATATCCTCTGCTGATCTTGTGGCTTCGGATGTGGCATACAAGGTAAAAGGAAAGAAGGGATACTTCCTTTCAACTCCCAAGGTTTACCAGAACGGAGCAGCTCTTTCTGTTGGAAAGGGCAAAGACCTTGAAAACTTTAATAAAAACCTTGTTGAGTATACCTATGCAAAGAATACTTATCTTTTGGATGAGGATGGAACCTTAAGATATGCAGGCGAGACTGTAGATGCTACTGATGCTGTTCCTGCGGGAACACTGATAAATATAAAGGTTCCTGCAAACATGCTAAACTGCGGAGCAAAGAGTAACTTCTATCAGGACTACTCGGATGAGTATATTAAGGGAAGCTTCAGAGTGATGTATTCTTCCATGAACATCGCAAAATATAAGGCCGAAGTTCGTGCTGACAGCAAGCTCAATCTTTCCTTCAATAACGGCGATTCCATAGTACTGTCCGAGGAAGACATAAAGGTCTACAAGGTAGTAAACAAGCAGGTTGTTACGCTTAAGCCCGGTGACTACGAGATAGAAGTAACCAATAAGAAGTTTTTGGGTAAGACTGTTATCGTTATCAAAGGTAAGGGGGACTACTACGGAACCAAGAAAATCTCCGTAAAACTTGGGGCTAAAAAAATAACGGAGAAATAAGTAAGTTTAAAAGGGATCAATGTATATGAAGTTAAAAAGGATTTTACCGGTTCTTTTAGCAGGGATGCTGTTTGTAACAGGTGCTTGTCCAAACACCGCTTTTGCGGCTGATTATGCAAGCACTGATCTGTCCCTTCCGGAAGATAACAAAGAAAAATCTGATGATGATGAAAGCGAAAAGGCCTCCGAGGATGTATCTACATCCACGGAAGGCCTTTCTGTGGTTCCTTCGGAGGAAGAAGATAACGCCCATAAAGAGTCCTCCATCGATGATGAAGAGAACGAGGATGAGAGTGATGAGGAGAATGACGAGGCAGCAACTGATGAGTCGGATGAAGCATCCTCACTTGATTCTCTCGAAGAGGAAGAGGAGGAACTTGCCGCAGCAGCTGCTTCTTCATCAGCTTCAGATGACATAGATCTTTATGATGAATACCCCTGCGGAACCGGATATATTCCGGAAGCCGATCCCATGGATATAATTCACGGTGAGCAGGATGAGATACTTGCTACCGCAGGTGAATCCTATCCTTCAAGCTATCAAAATACCAATCTTCCGCCGCTTAGATATCAGGGCGGCTACGGAACCTGCTGGGCTTTTGCCAGCACAGCTCTTGAGGAGATCAGTCTAAAGAAAAAGGGTCTGATGTCCAATCCCGATCTTTCTGAGCTTCATCTTGCTTATTTCACAAAAAACAGTGTAGTGGATCCCCTTGGAGGAACCGAGGGAGATTACATCGTTACCGACAGATCAAGAGTACTCAGTGAAGGCGCAAACTACTACGATGCCTTTGCTACCAATGCCCAATGGATGGGAGCTGCAGATGAGAGTACCGCTAATTATACAAGGGATGACTCTCTTGTTTTATCTTCGGGACTTTCTGACGGGGTAGCTTTTAAGGATGTTGCCCATCTTCAGAACTACTATGTGGAAAAAATTGATATGGGAGCCTTCAGACAAAGTAAAGATCTGTCTATGCTTAATCCCATAAAAAAGATGGTTTACGAAAACGGTGCTGCAGGTATGACCTTTGCGGTTCCTGATGGAAATAATCCAAGAGTTTCAACCTCCACTTACAGTAGCTCCAACAACTGCTATTACAACGCGGGATCTGCTCCCGGACTTCACGCAGTTGTTATTGTGGGATGGGATGATAATTTCTCAAAGAGCAAGTTCTCCACAACTCCTCCGGGTAACGGAGCGTTCCTTGTAAGAAACAGCTGGTGGACAAGCGGAGCCGGTTCCCAGAATTCTTACCGCGGATATTTCTGGCTCTCTTATTATGAAAAGACCTTTGAGGATCTTTTCTATGCTGCTGACTGCGAACTTGCAAGTAATTATGACAATAACTATGAATATGACGGTCATGCCGTGAGCGTCGGATCATCTTATTCAAACGGAGCAAATGTCTTTACCGCTCATGCAGAGAATGGCACGGGAGGCGAGACTTTAAGGGCTGTTTCTTTTTATTCAAACGGAGCAGGTGTCAGCTATACCATCGAAGTATATAAGGATGTTGTAACTTCGCCTGATACTGGTGTTTTGTGTGAAAGTGCCACTACTTCCGGATATGTGGATTTTGCCGGAATGCATACGGTGCGCCTCAGAACTCCTGTGGATATTGAAAACGGCTCTAACTTTGCCGTATCAGTCACAATGGATGAAGGCGCGGTTTTATGCGACAGCAATCAGACAGCTTCCGGCCAGGCCACAAAGGCTTACACAGGTCAGAGTTATTCCTTTGAAAGTGGAAGCTGGGAGGATGTAGGAGGCGAAGGAAACTTTAAAATAAAGGCTTATACCGATAACAAGCCTCAGGGAGCAACTGTGGCCGCTACCGGCATAGATTTTTTGAATGTACAAAATAACAGTCTGAACATTGGTGTGGGAGAAGAATACAGAGTCAGCACAAAGCTTCTTCCGGAAGGTGCCACTTTTAAAAAGCTTTCCTGGAGCAGCTCAAATACTTCTGTTGTAAAAGTAAACAACGGAATACTCACGGGAGCAGGTGTCGGAGAAGCTGTGGTAACAGCATCCCTTCCGGGTAGCCAGATAAAGAACACCATCAATGTAAGTGTCAGCAACAAGCTTTACAGAATATCTTTTACTCAGGGATTCATGATGGAGGGACTTAAGACTATACCTACATACAGCACCGCTTTTACCCCTGAAGGCTATATTCCTGAGGGAGAAACTGTCTGGACTTCTTCGGATGAAGATGTTGTCGAGATCCAGACTACGCGATTGGAGATGGTTCTGGCCCGTGAAAAGATGATGGGTAAAGCCACCATCAGCGCCACTGTTGACGGCGTAACCGGAAAAATCACCCGCATGGTGGAGCCTTCCTGGGACTACGTGGACTATGAAGTTTCGGATGACAGGACAGTCAGATTTAAATGGAGAGCCGCCAAGGGTGCAAGAAGCTACAAACTCTACAGAGAGGATGGAACCACACTCATAGATGAGATCCTTGATGACGGAAGCGACTCCTATGAGTATGTGGACAGCTACTACAAGAATAAAAATGTAAGCACAGGCACTTACTATTTTGCGCCTATATACGATAAATACGGCTATGGAAGCAAGACGAAGTTTGAACTTAAATTCGGAACAAACTATAGCATCACTTACCATCTGAACGGTTGTACTCAGAATCTAATGAATCCTTCAAGGTATGTGGCAGGAACAAGTCATAAGCTCTATGATCCCACTCCTGCGGAGCACTACACCTTTCTTGGATGGTATACCAATCCTGAATTTACAGGCTCTAAGATAAAAGAGATCTCTGCGGTTGATGCATACAATCTGGATCTTTATGCCAAGGTAACACCCAAGGCTCCCAAGATTGAAGTTACTCCGGAAAAGATATATCTTGCCCCGGGAGAAAGCGGAAACTTCACAGTAACCTGTCTTCCTGCCGGCGGAAATATCACTTATGAAAATGATGCGGAGAATCTTGTTACTCTTGAGACAAATGGTGGCAGTGCTACTGTAACTGCAGGCTCGGAAGTGGGCTATGGCAGTGTGTATGCATCCTGCTACGGACTTACAAAGGGGGTTACGGTTTATGTCAGAAAACCCATCACCCTTGATAAGAGCAGCATGTCCATCAGATCAGAGAACGGAAAGACCGCGACTATAACCGCTACTACTGCCAAGGATCTTGGAAATGTAACTGTGGACTGGAGCAGTTCCAATGAAGCTGTTGCCACGGTTACGGACGGAGTGGTTGATCCCGTTGACAATATTGATAAAACCACAAAGGTTACCATAACAGCAAAGATCAGAGGCACAAACTATTCTGCATCCTGCGTTGTTACTGTATCAAAACTTCCTACAACCAAGGCGCCCCAGACCTATATAGAAGACGAACTTGTAAGCGAGGGAGAAAACCGTGTTTACAAAGGCGCCGACCTTACCATGAGCTGCGCAACGAGCGGAGCTGTGATTTACTATGCTCTTGGCGGAGCGGAGCCTGTCCTCAACAGCGAAGGAAAGCCTGCTGATACCTCAGTAACCAAGACCATGGGCGGCGGTGGTCTGGAAATTAAAAAAGATACGATCATCAAAGCCATTGCCATAAAATCCGGCTATGCTGTCAGCGATATGGTTTCTTATGAGTTCAAGGTGATCCCTGCTGAAGAGGTGATCCGCCTTGATAAAACCGAAATGACTCTTATTTCCAGAAAGGTAGTAACAGGACAGTTGTCTGCAGAGATCATTCCGGAAAAATACAAAAATAAAACCATTACCTGGAGCAGTGCTAATTCGAATGTAGCGAAGGTTACAGGCGGTGTTGTGGACCCTGCAGATGGTCTTACAACTACCCATCAGGTTAAAATTACGGCATCTGTTGCCATAAATGGAGAATCGTACTCGGCATCATGCCTTGTGACTGTGGAACCTGCACCTGTAGCAAATGCTCCTGTGGGATATATAAGAGGTAATGCTGTTTCCGGCAATGTAAAGGTACTTCCGGGAAGTGAGCTTATTCTTACCTCCGATATTGAAGGGGCAAAGATCTATTATGCCCTTGATGGATACTATCCTTTTGTAGATGCATCCGGCACATTGGGTAAATACACCAAACAGTACACAGGTCCCATAAAGATCGATGTGGATACGGAAATATATGCGACTGTAATGGAGGACATGCACCGGGACAGTGAAAAAGCATATTTCAACCTGAAAGTAAAAACACCTTCGGAGATCCTTCACCTTGATCAGACCGAGCTGACAATACGAGCAAAGAATAACGAGATCGGACTATTAAATGCTGTTCTTGACGATGAGCTTGAAAATCCTGTGGTGGACTGGACAAGCTCTGATGAGAGCATTGCTACTGTTTCGGAAGGCGTGATTCAGCCTGCAGAGGGTCTTACTTCCACAAGTCAGGTTACAATAACCGCAACCCTTCGTGGAACGACTTATTCATCATCATGTATTGTGACGGTTATTCCTCTTATAAAGGCTGCTGCGCCCAGAGGATTTATTAACAATAAAGAGATGTCATCCGGTGAGATACTTGTTTCAAAAGGTGCATCCTTCAGCCTTTCATGTTCAACATCAGGAGCAAAGATCTACTATGCACTTGATGGAAATGAGCCCTCTTTGGATGATGACGGCAATGTTACGGATGAAGAGAATACTCATCGCTTCGTGACGCCTCTTACAATAAACAGCGACACCACTATCAAAGCGGTAGCCTATGTTCAGGATGGCCAGGCAAGTGACATCATCTCATTTGAAATAAAGGTAAAGACCGCTCAGCAGATCATCAGCTTTGATGTTTATGAAATGACACTCAAGGCCAAGGATGGTGTGACGGGAGAAATCACTGTTACCGTTGACGATGAGTACAAAAATAAAACCATCGACTGGAGCAGCTCAGATACAAAGATTGCAACAGTGTCATATAAAGGTGTGGTGGATCCTGTTAATACTATTTCCGAGGCTAAGCAGGTTACCATAACCGCCACTATCCGCGGTACGGAATATTCCGCATCCTGCGTTGTTACAGTGCGCCCTGTGGTAAAGCCCAAGGTGCCAAAGGCCTATATAAACGGCAAGGCTCTTACCGCCGGACTTGAAAGCAAAGTTTTAAAGGGAACATATCTGACGCTTACCTGCGAAACAGAAGGCGCAAAGTTATTCTATGCCTATGACAGGGTTCCAAACATAAGAAGTGACGGAACCGCAGCTGATTCATATACCAAACTTTATGAAGGCCCCATAAAAATCGAAACTGATATAAACATAAGGATAAAAGCGGTGTCGGAAGATCTGGAGCTTAGTAATACTGCGTATTTTTCTATTACTGTTAAAACTGCGTCACAGATAATCAGGTTAAATAAGAGTGAGGCTACCCTTGTTTCAGGAAGCGGCGAGACCATAAAACTCTTAGTTTTCCTTGATGATGCCTTTAAAGACAGGACGGTGGAGTGGAAGAGTTCGGACACAGCTGTTGTTACAGTTTCCGATGGAGTCATAACTGCTGCGGACAATCTTGCAGAGGAAAAACAAGCCATTATCACGGCGTCCATTCCGGATACTGAGTATTACGCAGAGTGCCTTGTTACGGTGAGTCCCGATCCTAATTACGATCCGAATCCCGATCCGGATCCGAATCCAAACCCTGACCCCAACCCGAATCCCGATCCAGATCCGAATCCTGACCCTGATCCTGACCCCAATCCCAATCCGAATCCTGATCCGGATCCTACAGATGAAAATGATGGATGGGGCGACATCTCGGAAGGCGTAAGGTCTGCGATTTTTGATGATGACACTGAAAACATTCCTAAGGGAGTGTGGTACTACTTTGGAAATTCCGATGGAAGTTTTGTTCCCGAGTGTTACAAAAGATCATCGGTAATTGGTTACACCGATGAATATCAGGCGCCTGTATACAAGGGCTCCAAGATAACCTTTAACAGTGATATCCACGTGTTCCATGCTTCCAGAAGGCTTATTGAGGGAAGAGACTATACCCTCAGCTACAAGAACAACGTAAAGTCAGCTTCTGCAGATTCCAGGAATGCGCCTTACGTTACCGTAAAAGGAAAGGGCAACTACAAAAGTTCAGTTATCTTTAAGTTTGATATTAAAAAGATTTCCATGGATAGCGCAGTCATTGCTTCTGAGACAAACATCGCAGTAATGACAGGCTCCAAGGTTAAGCTTGCAAATACCAAACCTGTTGTTAAGTTTGCGGGAAAAGAGTTAAAGGCAGGAACCGATTACAGGCTTGAATACCATGAGGGTGAAGTCGGAACAATTATTGATCATCCTTCTAAGGTTATCCTCAAGGATGCCGGAAAGATGTACAGCGTCGTGATTACGGCAGAAGGCCTTACGGGCAGTAACTTTGAAGGCAGGATGGAATCAAGTGTTGTTATTATTACAACCTGTGATCCCAAAACTTCCGTAAATGCATCCAAGCTTAAGGCTGTTTCCGCAAACGGAAAAGCTATAAAGCTTGCCTATGATCCCGAGAGAGGCGCAGTCTCTTCCGAGGATTTCCTTGACGAGCTTTTCGATAACAGTGATGAAGATAAGACTCCGACCTGCTTTGTTAAGTATGGTAAAAAGACCCTTGTATACGGAGTAGACTATATTATCAGAACGATACCTGAGGAGGACGATTACAGATCTGCAGGTAAGCACAAATTCATAATAGAAGGTCTGGATAAGAGGGATGCTGATCTTGTCAGCTACATAGGTGATAAAACAGTAACCTTTGAGATCACAGGAAAACCCATGAACAAGGTAAAGATCGCAGGTCTTAAGACAAGCGTTGAATATACCGGACAGGTGATCACCTTCTCAGATCTTTACAATGAAAAAGATAAATCCGTTGCAGCCTACAACAAGTATGCAGAAGAAGATAAGAAGTGCGCGGGAGTTACTTTGTACCGCTATGATTCCGCTACAGGTAAAAACCTTCCTCTAAAGGGCGTTGAGGCAGGTCTTGAATCAGAGGATAGTGACGGTAACGGAGTAGCTGACGGCAAGGAATGCGACTACACCTACAGCAAGATAAACAGCGTTTATCCCGGCAAGTTTACCATGGTATTCAAGGGCATAAACGGCATGACGGGCAGCATTAAAAAGACTGTTACCATAAAGCCCTACAACGTTAAGAATAATTCCAAAAAGAATCTTGTTATCGAGTTTGCAAAGGACGAGGATCCGGTATTTGTAAAGACCGGAGCGCGCCCTGATGTTAAGGTGAGATTTGTTACACAAAGAGATGAAGAGGGTAATGAAAAAGCTTCGGTGAAGCTCCGTGAAGGAATCGATTATTCTCTTTCCTACAAAAACAACAAAAAGGTAGCGGGTAAGACTGTAAAGAATCCTCCTACCGTAACTGTAAAGGGCATCGGCAATTACACAGGAAGTAACGCTTCCATGACCTTCAATATTGTCAAAGCGCCGATTTCTTCCACTACGCTTTATGCTGCTGATGTGGCGTATAACATCAAGGGAAAGAAGGGATATTTCCTGTCTGTTCCCAAGGTGTATCAGGACGGAAAAGCTCTCACCGTTGGTAAGGGTAAGGACCTTGAAGCCTTTAACAAAAACGATGTTACCTATACCTATGACGGAGCGCAGACTCTGAGGGACGGAACCGAAAAAGCAGATGGCGATGAGGTACTTCCTACAGATCCCATAATGCCCGGAATAAAGATAAAGGTTACAGTGCCTGTATCTAAATTAAACTGCGGCTTAAAGAGCAGCTTTATGCATACAGATGCAGAGACGGAAGATACGGTTATCACCGGCTGTTACAGGATCGTTAGCGCCTCCATGAGTATCTCCAAGTACAAGGTGGAGCTGCAAGATAAAAACAAGCTGTCCTTTAATAACGGAAAACAGATTGAGATATGGCCTGAAGATATCAGGGTTTACAAGATGGTTAATAAAAAGAAGCAGAGACTTGATCCGGAAAACTACGAGATAGTTTCTGTAAAGAATAACAGATTCCTGGGAAAGACTACTATTGTCATTCGGGGAGCAGGAAATTACTGCGGAACCAAGACTGTTTCGGTGAAGCTTGGTGCCAGAAAGATGTTTAATACCGATAATTAAAACTAACGATTTTTAGGTGAGTTATGCAAAGGAAAAGAGTTTTAGCCCTGCTTCTTGCAGGAATGATGTTTGTTTCAGGCGCAGATACTGCGCTTGCGGCAGATTATGCAAGTATGGACATTTCTGCAGAAACAGATGAAGAAGAACAGGCTTCGGAAGAGGCTTCAAAAGAAGCATCGGTTGATCCTACAGATGACCCTGCAGATGACGCGGGAGAGGGAAAGGGAGCACCTGAATCCGATGAAGAGCAGGAGCCCGCAACTGATGAGGATGAAAGCTCCGAGGAGGCTTCCACAGAAGAATCAGGGGATGAAGCGTCTCTGGAAATCTCAGAGGACGAAGCTCTTGCGGCTGCTTCTGCAGAAAAAAGCGTGCAGCACAAGGAAGTTGAGATGTACACGGGTTATGTTCCCGAAGAAAATTTATTTCCTATTGTTCATAATGAATCCGGCGAGATACTTGTAAGAGGTGAGGATGATCTTCCTTCATCATACACGACACCCCTTTTACCTCCCCTCAGGAATCAGTCTCCCTACGGAACCTGCTGGGCTTTTGCAACTACTGCTCTTGAAGAGATCAATGTCATGAAGCGGGGAATTATGTCTGAGCCTGATCTTTCAGAGCTTCATCTTGCATACTTTACCTATAATTCCGTTGTGGATCCCCTTGGCTTAACGGAAGGTGACTATGTGGTCACAGAGGACAAGGAAAATCTTCTGGACCTCGGCGGTAACTTTTCAGAGGCTCTGGATACTCAGGTAAAGTGGACCGGAGCAGCTGCGGAAGAAACCGCCAGATACAACAGAGATGATGATCTTGCAAAGACAACAGGCCTTCAGGATGCCATTGCCTATGAGGATGTGGTTCACATTCAGGATTACTACGAGGAGGACATTGACTTTTCCGGGTTTAGAAATACGAAAGACCTGTCAATACTTGATCCCATAAAGAGGATGGTACAAAAGACAGGTGCCTGCGGAATAAGTTTTTATGTAAAAAACGGTAAATCTCCTGTCACCGAGGGATATACCTACAGCGACGAGTATAACAGCTATTATAACTCCCAGAATACAGGGGACGGGCATGCAGTTGCCATAGTTGGCTGGGATGATGACTTCCCCAAGGAACACTTTGGAGAACCCGCTCCCGGGGATGGTGCATTTCTTATAAGAAACAGCTGGACAACTGGAAATGAGGAATCGTTTTCCGGATATTTCTGGATGTCATATTACGAGAGAACACTTTGGTCGCGTGTTTATGCTGTAAGATGTGAGTCTGCAGATAATTATGACAACAACTATCAGTATGATGGCTATTTAGGCAAGAATTTTGGCATCGGCGGACAGACAGGTGCCAATGTTTACACTGCACAAAACGAGCCCGGTGCAACCGGAGAAATCCTTCAGGCTGTTTCTTTTTGCGGAACAGGAGCTGGGGCAGGTTACACCATAGAGATCTATAAAAAAGTTGTGGACAGACCTGATTCCGGAGAGTTGTATGAGGAAGCTACCACCACAGGTACAGTGGAATTTGCAGGTTACAATACCGCTAAATTAAAAAAACCGGTTTATCTTGAGCCCGGCGAGAAATTTGCGGTGGTTGTAAAGGTTGATACAGGCTATCTTTGTACAGAAAGTACCTTTGATTTTGGAAATGAGGGAGCTTCTTCAAAAGCCGGAGAGAGCTATAAGTATAACCACTCCTCAGAATGGGAAGACAGAGGAACCCAGGGCTGCTATAGGATAAAGGCGTTTACGGATAACAGAGATCCCGAAGAATATGTTGCTCCCACAGGTATACAGTTTAAAAACGTAAGTGAGGATGCGCTGGAGATTGGAGTAGGGGAAAACTTCAAGATTACAGCCAGAGTACTTCCTGTTTCCGCAAGCGTACAGGACATTACCTGGAGCAGCTCGGCTCCTGAAGTTGTAACCGTTGATAAAGGAACGCTTACGGGGGTCTCTGTCGGAACAGCGGTGGTCACAGCGTCTGTTTCGGATGGAGCGATTAAGAAAGAAGTTACTGTTACTGTTAAAAAGAAACTGCTTGGTATTTCCATAGACAGGCCGTCTTTATATTTTACGAGTGCCGGAGAGAGCTACTATCAGTTCAGAGCTTCATATGTTCCCTCGGACTATGTTCCTGAGGGTACACTGGTATGGGCATCATCCGATGACGATGTGATGACGGTGGATAATTCGGGCAAGGCAAACGAGCATATGATGGGAAATATAACCATCACTGCATCTGTTGACGGAGTCACCGGCAAATACGCTTACAGAGTTTATCCATCCTGGGACTATTTCGACTATGAAGTATCAAATGACAGAGTTATCACTCTCAAATGGCAGACCGCCAAAAATGCCGAGGAATATTACCTCTACAGGGGGCCTTGGGAAAATAAGGAGCTCGTTGCGCAAATACCTCATGATGGACGGGAAAGCTACGAGTATGTAGATACATACTATAGGGATACTGATACAGAAACCGTTAAAACAGTATATTCGCTGGGCCCCGTATATGAGGGAGATGACAGAGTGGTGTCTACTTCCTTCAATGTTTCCATCGGAACCACCTACAATATTACTTACCATTTAGATGGCGGAACACAAAATCCCAAAAACCCTGCCACCTATATCAGCGGAAGGGCATATAATCTCTATCCGCCCACACCGCCTGCCGGATATTCATTCGGAGGATGGTATAAGGATGCCGAGCATCAGATCTATAAAAACGGCATTTCAACCAGAGATACAGGAGACCTGGATTTATATGCTTATTACTATCCACAGGTGCCGCAGCTTACGGTAACACCTTATGAGGTGGTTCTTTCTCCCGGAGAATCTGCTGTTATAACTGCAGCATATACACCCGCTTACGGAACAGAAAAATACACCTTCAGCTCCTACGACCCCATGGTGGCAACGGTTAAAGAAAACGGTAATACAGCCACCATCACAGGAAAAGAAGTTGGACAGACATTTATAAGCGTATCCTGTAATAACATTAGCACCGTAGTTCATGTCAAAGTAAGTGATGTTATATCTTTTGATGAAAATGAGATCACTGTAAAGTCAGGCCCCGGCATTACAAGAAAGCTTGAAGTCAACGTGGCGGACAGATACTCGGATAAGACTGTAACCTGGAGCAGCTCCGATGAATCGATTGCTACTGTATCAAATGGAATTGTAGATCCTGCAGATGATCTTACAGAACCTGCGAAGGTTACTATTACTGCAACCCTTGGAGATACCGGCTTTTACGCAACATGCCTTGTGACCGTGATCCCTCTTGTAAAGGTAAAGGTGCCAAAAGCATCCGTTAACGGAAAAGCTGTAAATACGGAGGAACTTCTGCTTTCCAAGGGATCGTATTTAAGCCTTGAATCAGATACAAACGGGGCAAAGATCTACTATGCCCTTGAAGGAAATGAACCTTCTTTGGATGAAAACGGCTATCCCATGGTGGGAACCTTTGCCTATGATGAAGCCTTTTTTGTAGAAGAAGGCATGAAGATAAAAGCCTTTGCCTGCAAGAAGGGGTGCGATACCAGTGACATCGCTTCTTTTGATATCACAATTGATGAAAATGACTGGGGCGATATAAACGATGACTATGCTATAAACACATTTTTTGAGGGCATGTCGTCCAACGTTCCTTCAGGAGTGTGGTATTACTTTGGAAATTCCGAAGAGGGATACGCTACGCAGTATTACAAGGGTTCAGGCACCATTGAATTCCCTGAAGAGTATACGGCTACATACTATAATGGCGGCAAGGTTACCTTTAACCGTGATATCCACGTATTCCACGGAAACAGAAGACTTATTGAGGGCAGGGATTATACCGTATCCTATAAAAACAATTCGAAGGCGGCTTATGCCACCATCAAGTCTGCGCCCACCGTTACAGTAAAGGGCAAGGGCAATTATTCAAGCACCGCTGTGTTTAAGTTCGATATCAGAAGGACTTCCATAGATAAGGCAGAGATCACTTCCGAAACAGAGATTGTGGTTTTGACAGGAAGCAAGACCAGGCTTTCAAGCATTAAACCTACCGTTAAATATGCAGGTAAGACTCTCAAGGAAAAGAAGGATTACTTCCTTGAATACTACGACTCTCTTAGCAGTATTGTTATGAATCCTTCGGCCGTGATTTTAAATCAGCCGGAGGAGACATACTCCATCGTTATTTCCGCGGTAGGCGATATTGGCAGCAACTTTAACGGGGAAATGACAAAGAGGATCAATATCAAAATCTGCAGTTCCAAAAACATAGTAAGCACCTCAAAGTTAAAGGCTGTAAATGCCAGAGGTAAAGCCATAAAGCTTGCTTATGATCCTGAGAGAACAGACGATGATATTATTTCCATGTTTTTCAATGACGAAGAGACAAGCAACCCTCAGGCCTTTGTTAAGTATGGTAAAAAGACCCTTGTATACGGAGTAGACTATATTATCAGAACGATACCTGAGGAGGACGATTACAGATCTGCAGGTAAGCACAAATTCATAATAGAAGGTCTGGATAAGAGGGATGC
>JAILOW010000152.1 GCA_024690635.1 Butyrivibrio sp. | reverse complement strand
ACGGAGAGGGCAAAAAGCCTCTTGCTTATATCTACAGCGTAAAGAATAAGGCTCTTAAATACGGCACGGATTATACTCTTGTAGCATCTGCAAGTGATGATCATAAGAGCGCGGGAACACACCACTTTACAATTACCGGTGCTGACGGCTCTACATATATCGGAAGCAAGACTTTAACTTACAGCATTACAGGAATGTCTTTAAAGAATGCAAAAGTAGCAGGACTTATTACCAGCGCTGAATATAAGGGAGAGACTCTTACTTTGGCAGATCTTTTTAATGAAAATGATAAGATCGTAAAGAGCCAGGGTTATACAGGGGTTACTCTGTATACAGCAAAGAAATCCGGAAAGAGTACTGTTTATAATGCTCTTACTGGCGTAACAGATGAAAGCGATCCTGAATATGACAATGCTGATTACCTCATAAGCATGAACAATACCGGCGCTACCGGCAAGTTCACACTTACATTTACAGGCATCAACAAGTATTCCGGACAAATTAAAAAGACTATAAAGGTTAACCGTTATAATATCGGTGAGCCCAAGAAAGCTGCAGATAAAAAGCAGATAAAGATCTATCCCGAGCCTCTTGTTGCCAGATATGCAAAGGGCGGAATAAAGATCGATGGTCTTACTGTTATGCACGGCGAAAAGACCCTTAGAGAAGGTATTGATTATAAGGTGTCTTATAAAAATTCAACTACTGTAACCGTTGATCCTGTGGCTTTGATAAAGCTCAAGGCATCCAAGAGACCTACTCTTGTCATAAAGGGGATCGGAAATTATACGGGAACAAACGCTTCACGTTATATCAATATAGTGAAGGATAGCGTTAAAAAGCATGTTGAATTAAGCGTTTCGGATGTTGTTTATAACAAGAAAGGCAAAAAGGGATATTTCATGCCTGTTCCCAAGCTTGTTGACGGCGGAAAGAACATATCCGTCGGCCGTAACAAGGATGTTGAGCCTATCTCAGCTAAAGATTACGAATACTTCTATACAGAAGAGACCACGCTTACAGACGGCAGGAGAAGAGGAGCAGGAGATCCTGTAACTCCTATAGATAAAGTGCCTGCCGGTACTATGATAGCAGTAACCGTTACAGTAAAATGCGGCGAAAAGAGTCATTATGAACAGACAGACGCTGCTGAGCTCACCGGATATTACAAGGTAATTGATAAGACTTACAATATCAGTAAGGCAAAAGTTGTTGTCAACAAGCCTTCGGGACTTATGTTCTCAAACGGAAATCTGGTGATCCCGCCTCTTAAGGATGATGATAACGCAGAGGGCACCAATTTTACTGTTGCAATGAAGATAGGCAAGAATAATGTCACCTTAGGTTATGACGACTTTGAAGTTGTATCAGTAAAGAATAACAAGTTCCTTGGTACTGCCACTGTTACCATCAGAGGTATAGGACAGTACGGAGGAATAAAGAAGTTTACCTATAAGATTTCTGCCAGGAATATTTCTCGATAAATTAGAGAATTACTTCTTAAAATTAAAGAACAGGCTCATGAAAGGGCCTGTTCTTTGTTTGATAAAGCTTATTTTGAGGGTATTTGACAGCCTCAAGAATTTGTGGTTTATTTTTTGGGTGACTGCTATTATAATACATTGTGAATGCGATAAATCAGATTCACTCTGAATTTATTAAGGAGGAATGTATTTTATGAAAGCTTCTGTTGTGAATACTCACATGGGAAACATTTCAATCGATAATGAAGTCATCGCTCAGTACGCAGGTGCTGTTGCCATGGAATGCTTCGGTATTGTAGGTATGGCCAACGTCAATGTAAAAGACGGTCTGGTTAGCCTTCTTAAGCTGGATTCCATGACCAGAGGCATCAATGTTACACTTGATCAGAACAACAAGCTGATCCTTGATTTCCACGTGATCGTTGCGTATGGCGTGAGCATTTCCGCAGTTTCAGATAACCTTATAGATAATGTTAAATACAAAGTAGAAGAGTTTACGGGGCTTGAAATCGAAAAGATTAACATCTATGTCGAAGGCGTCCGTGTCATTGATTGATCGATTTTGAGTTCAGGAGGATTTTGTTTTGAGTAATAATAGTATCGATGCCAAGCTGCTTTCAAAAATGTTTTTGAGCGGAGCTAAAAATCTCGATGCCAAGAAGGAATGGATCAACGAACTTAACGTATTCCCCGTTCCCGACGGTGATACAGGAACCAACATGACCATGACTATCATGTCAGCAGCCAAAGAGGTTCAGGGGCTTGGCGAAAACGCAGATATGGAAGCTATTTGTAAGGCTATTTCATCGGGATCTTTAAGAGGAGCAAGAGGTAACTCCGGAGTTATTTTATCCCAGCTTTTAAGAGGCTTTACAAAGGTAGTTAAAACTCACGATGATCTTAATGTATCCGTTTTGTCAGAAGCTTTTGACAAGGCTGTAGAGACAGCTTACAAAGCTGTTATGAAACCCAAGGAAGGTACAATCCTTACCGTTGCCAAGGGCGCAAGTGAAAAGGCTCACGAGCTTTCTGTTGAAGGCTGCGATGATATCGAGAGATTCTGCACAGAAGTCATTGCATATGCTGAGGAAGTTCTTGCAAAGACACCTGATATGCTTCCTGTTTTAAAACAGGCCGGCGTTGTTGATTCAGGCGGACAGGGTCTTGTACAGGTTCTTAAGGGTGCACTTGACGGATTCCTTGGAAAAGAGATCGATACAACTATTACTGAAGAGGATGTTACTCCCGGAGCAAGAGAAAATGGAAAAACCGCTCCCAAGGAAGAGGACATCAAGTTCGGTTACTGTACTGAATTTATCGTTCTTTTGAACAAGCCTTTAAATGTTAAGCAGGAAATAGATTTTAAGAGTTTTTTGGAGTCCATCGGTGACAGTATCGTTATGGTAGCCGACGATGAGATCTGCAAGGTCCATGTACACTCCAATGATCCCGGTCTTGCTATTCAGAAAGCGCTTCTTTATGGACAGCTTTCCAATATGAAGATCGACAATATGTGGATGGAGCACAGAGAAAAGCTCTTCCATGAAAACAGCGACGGATCCTGGGATGAGATAAAGACAGAGATCAACGGAGCTGCAGAGATGACACCTACATATTCTCAGGGTGATGATATCCCTCTTGCAGGCAAAGTTGATGTTGATACTCCCAAGGAAGAGAAATCAAATGAGCCCAGAAAAGATGTGGGATTTGTAACTGTATGTGCAGGTTCAGGTCTTGCAGATATCTTCAGAGGCCTTGGTGTTGATTATGTAATTGAGGGCGGTCAGACCATGAACCCCAGTACTGCAGATATTCTCGATGCAGTAGACAAGGTAAATGCTGACACCGTTATTGTTCTTCCCAACAATAAAAACATCATTCTTGCCGCCAATCAGGCTGCTATCATGTCTGAGGATTCCGATGACGGCAAAAAGATAGTTGTTGTTCCATCAAAGACTGTTCCTCAGGGTATCACAGCTCTTATCAACTATGTACCCGGCGGATCTGTAGAAGATAATGTATCAGCTATGAATGATTCACTTTCAACCGTTAAGACAGGTGAAGTTACATATGCTGTCAGAGATACAATGATCGATGATGTAACTATCAAGCAGGGCGATTACATGGGAATCGGAGATTCCGGTATTCTCGGTGTTGGATCCGATATTGCTGATGTTACATTTGATATGCTGTCAAAGATGATGACAGACGAGCTTGAGCTTATAAGTCTTTACTACGGCGAGGACGTTGATGAAAATGAC
>JAILOW010000143.1 GCA_024690635.1 Butyrivibrio sp. | reverse complement strand
AAGGTAACATTATTGGCGGTACTTACATCGAACATAAATAATCCTTAATCATCCGGCCGGAATAAGGTCACGATACCATCTAAGAGCAGTAAGGTAAGCGTTGTAGACGTGATCGATATCTATTTTTTCCAGCACCATGATCCTCTGAACTTCTGTCCAGTCGGCGTCCTCGTAGCACTTCATAAAGTCAAGAACCTTGGCGAAATCACCTTTATCCTCAAGCAGAGCTTCTCTAACGTTCTTGGAGAGCTGCACCATATCAAGAGACTCTTCCATGGTCTTTCCAAGCATTACATCTATAGCGGAGAAAAGACCCATGATAAAGAGTTCGGGTCCGAACATTGCAAGGTCAAACTCCTCTGCAAGTCCCTCTGCAAATTTAGCTCTGACCATAACAAGCCTTGTGATCTCACTTGGCCTGTCTGCACAGAGCTCTTTTGTAACAGCAGTATTGATCCATCTCTTAAGCTCTTTTTGTCCGAGCATTGCCGCAGCATGCCTTATGGACTTGATCTCTGAATTAAGAGCCATTCTGTTAACGATCTCCAAAAGAGAGATAACAAGAGCCGGGTCCTTTCCGATGACATCCGCCGCATCGGTAAGGTCATAATCGGGTGCATTTACCACATTTAAAAGCTCAATATAGTTTACTTTCAGAGGGCTAACCTCTGTTTCCGACTCAATAACAGGAAGTCTGAAAAAGCTTCCTTCATAAAGATCATAGCCGCCCTGTTTAACAAGCTCTTCGTACTGCTCCTGAGTATCAACGTTTACAGCACAGAGCTTAACATTGGGATAAACCTTGCTGAAATAAATCTTTGCCTTGGCTATATCTATCTTTGCATGATTAAGAAGTACATAATCACACTTTGAAAGTATCTCTTTATAGCTTTCAAAGCTGCTTATGGGGAGCCTTCTGATGGCGAGCTTATAGCCCTGCTCCTTTAGCTCCTTTACCCTTCTTATGAAGATTTCTTCGGGAAGAATCGAGTTGTCCATGAGAAGCACAACGTTCTTGGACGGAACGGTGCACTGCAGCGAGATCTCAGCAAATAGCGAAAACTGATTTACGGGAACGAAAACCTCTTTGCCTCCTGACAAAGTGCTCACACCCATGCTGCTGACAACTTCCAGTTCATGAACGGTTCCGGCGCCGTCAAACCGGGCGCCTCCCTCAAAACTGGGATTTAAAAAGAAATTGTCTTTTCGGGCAAATACCGAATAGGCACAAACAGACATTTTATCATCGAAAAGCGGTATCAACGTAGCAAGCATATATAGTCTCCTTCCATCATCTTTGAAGATAAAAGCCCACTCTATTCTATTTTACCTCTTTCGTATGATTAAACAAATAATATTTTTATAAAAAATCGTGCATCAAACAGTTTTATCGATAATATAGCGCGGGCGCCCCTTAACTTCGTCGTAAATCTTGGATATATAGTAGCCGATTATGCCAAGTCCGAACATGATAAAGGAGCCTGTAAAGCACTGAAGAATGATAACTGTTGTAAAGCCCTCTCTTGCAGTTCCCGTAAAGAACTTTACAAGAGCCTCTATGGTGGAGGCAAGGCCTACAACAAACACAATGATGCCCATGATGGTAATGATCTGCATGGGGGCAGATGTAAAGGATGTGATATTGGTAAGAGCATACTTAATAAGAGCGGAGGTGCTCCATTTGGAGGTTCCTGCCTCTCTCTCCCTTACTTCGTATTCAACCTCTGTGGATTTGAATCCGACCCATGATGAAAGAGCTCTGAAGAAAGCGTTCTTTTCATTCATGTTTAAAAGGACGTTTATGGCCTTTCTGTCCAGGAGCTTAAAGTCTGAAGCTCTTGACATGTCAAAGCCCACAGCCTCGCTCATGATGCCGTAGAATCCCTTGGCAGCAAGTCTGTGAAGACCGCTCTCTTTTCCTCTGTCGGTCTTTACTCCCTCAACTATCTCATAGCCCTGTTCCCAAAGTCTGTACATCTCAACGATCTTTTCCGGTGGATGCTGAAGATCGCAGTCGATAACAACGCAGCAATCACCTGTAGCCTGCGCTATGCCTGCAAATATAGCAGACTCTTTTCCGAAGTTTCTTGAAAAGCAAACGCCCTTAACGTTCTTGTTGGTTGCGGCTGCCTCTTCGATCTCTTTCCAGGTATTGTCTTTTGATCCGTCATTTATAAAAAACAGTTCGTGCTCAATATTTTCATTAGTCAATATACCGTCAATAACCGATATGGTTTTCGGTATGATCTCTTCTTCGTTATAAGCGGGAATTATTACTGATAACACGTATTTTGTACTCCTTTATTGCTTGATTAAACCCAATGCACATTATATCATATAAGAGAGGGATTTTTACACAAAAAAAACAAGGGGGAACCACATATGGCACAGAATGAAATGTTAGCTATGATTCTGGCAGGCGGTCGAGGCAGCAGATTGAAAGATCTGACCACAAAAGTTGCCAAGCCCGCTGTTTACTATGGCGGCAAGTACCGTATCATAGATTTTCCGCTTAGTAATTGCGCAAACAGTGGTATAGACGTGGTTGGCGTTCTGACTCAGTACGAGTCGGTTCTGCTAAACAGCTACGTTGCGCAGGATGGCCGTTGGGGACTTGATTCCAGGGACAGCGGCGTATATGTTTTAACTCCCCGCGAAAAGGCCGATGAAGGTCTTGATGTCTATCGCGGAACGGCAGATGCCATTTCTCAGAATATCGATTTTATCGATAACTACGATCCTGAATATCTTCTCATTTTATCCGGCGATCACATCTACAAAATGAACTACGAAAAGATGCTCAGCTACCACAAAGAGATGGGTGCTGATGCTACTATTGCTGTGCGCGGTGTTCCGCTCAAAGAGGCAAGCCGCTTCGGTATCATGAATACCGACAGTAAGGGCCGCATCGTTGAGTTTGAGGAAAAGCCCAAAAAGCCCAAGAGCAATTTAGCTTCAATGGGTATTTATATCTTTTCCTGGAAGCTTCTTCGCAAGATGCTTGTTGATGATATGAACAATCCCAAGTCCAATCATGACTTTGGAAAAGACATTATTCCCAGAATGTTAAATGAACACAGAGGACTCTTCGCTTACGAGTTCAAGGGCTACTGGAAGGATGTTGGAACCATCGACTCTCTCTGGGAAGCAAACATGGATCTTTTGGATCCCAAGAATTCCCTGAATCTCAGCGACTCTTCATGGCTTATCTATACAGAAGATGTTTCCACTCTTCCTCAGTACATCGGCAAAGATGCCAAGATAAAACGTGCCTACATCACTCAGGGCGTTCGCGTGGAAGGTCAGGTTACCAATTCTGTGCTCTTTACGGGAGCCGTTGTAGGTAAAGGCGCCAAGGTTACGGACACAGTCCTTATGCCCGGCGCAGTTGTAGAAGAAGGCGCCGTTGTTACAAGAGCTCTTGTTGCTGAAAACGTAAAGATCGGCAAAAGAGCAAAAGTAGGTGCCAAAAACAGCGAAAACATAGAGCTTGTGGCAAGCAACGTGAAAGGAGGAACAAAGTAATGGCAGTAAAAGCATTCGGTATCATCTCCTCCGCCGACAATTCGGTACATGTTGAAGGTCTTCACGATTATCGCCCCATCGGTGCGTTTTCCTTCCTTGGAAGATTTCGTGTTATAGACTTTCCTATTTCAAATATGAGTAACAGCGACATAGACCGTATTCAGGTATATGTATGCTCACGTCCCAGATCCATATCTGAGCATATAGGATCCGGAAGACATTACAACATAAACAGTAAAAGAGGTAAGATACAGCTTCTGTTCTCAGACAGCAACTGCACTTCCTCAATTTACAACAACGATATTTCCTCATATATGGCAAACCTTGAGATCATCGAGAGGATGCATCAGGACTATGTTGTGATCGCTCCCAGCTACATGGTTTATCAGCAGGATTACAGACAGTTCATTGACGCTCACGTAGCATCAGGTGCTGATGTAACACTCCTCTACCACAAGGTTGAGAACGCAAGAGATTTCTATACAAACTGCCGTACAGTGACTGTAAACAGACAAAAAGGCGTGCAGGCAATAGGAAGAAACCTTGGAACTGCCAAGGAAAAGAACATTTTCATGGACACCTATTGCATGAGTAAAGAGGTCTTCATAAAACTAATAAAAGATGCTCACTCCGAATCTTCCATCTACACACTTGCAGATATCCTTAACTTAAGATGCAAGGAAATGGACGTAAGAGGAATTCAGCACAAAGGCTATTTTGCATCACTTATGAGTCTTCGGGATTATTACAATGCCAATCTTGAGCTTCTTGATTATGATACCGCATCAGAGCTGTTTAAGCCCGGATGGCCTATCTACACCAAAACAACAGACTCCTGCCCTACCCACTACTACGACAGTGCCAAGGTAGTTAATTCCTTTGTAAGTAACGGCTGTCTTGTGGAGGGAACCATTGAAAATTCCCTTATCGGACGTAGTGTTGAGATCAAAAAAGGTGCAACAGTCAAAAACTCCATCATAATGGCTTACGCCGTTATCGAAGAAGGCGTACACATCGAAAACGCCATCGTGGACAAATGGGCACATATCATTCATGCCAAGGACATCATCGGTTCAGGCAATTCACCTGTCTATATCAGAAGGCATGATACTCTGTAATATAACACATACAAAAAGCGCGGCACCTCAATGGGTACCGCGCTTTTTATTATTCTTCGTTTCTGAGCTTGAACTTTCCAACAATCTCTCCAAGTGTTCCCGCTATAGCTTCCTGCTTGTTGGACATATCGTTTACGCTTGATACAACATCTGCAGCTGCCATTACGGAATCATTCACTTTGCTTGAAAGATCAGCTGTATCCTGCGTTGACTCTGCAATATTCTGAACAGCCTTTGATACTTCTTCCATCGAAACTCTGATATTTTCAACCATCTGTGCTATGCTCTCAGAAGAATCTCCGAAGGCTCCCGCATCATCGCCGTACTGTTTTGCCACATTTATAAAGTTGTCATAGTCAGGAGTAACAGTCTCTCTGATGAACTGTAAGAGCTCTCCCGAAGAGCCTGAAAGTGTTCCGAAGGCTTCCTGAACACCATCTACGGTATCCCTGATCTTTTCAACAGCTTCCGAAGTGCTGCTTGCAAGCTTGTTGATCTCGGAAGCAACTACAGCAAAGCCCTTACCTGCATCTCCTGCTCTTGCAGCCTCAATGCTGGCATTAAGAGAAAGAAGATTTATCTGATCTGCGATCTCTGAAATAGTATCTGCAAGAGTTCCGATCTGATCTACAATCTTGGCCTTTTCGTTGGCTTCTATAAGATCCTGCTCTCTCTGCTCTGCTATGCTGATCGCATTGTCATAGGCATGTCTGCTCTGTCTTTCGATATCCCTTGCCCTGTTCTTGATATCTGCTGCTTCTGTACTTGTCTTTTCTGTCTCTGCAGCGAGCTGATGAACGGATGCATTAACTTCTTCCACAGATGCGTTAACCTGCTGGGTTGCTGCACCCGATGACATCATGGCATCGTTAACACCGGAGATATTACTCTGAATGCTTGAGAACTGGCCTGAGAGTTCGCTTGCCATTGTTGCAAGTCCTGTGGATGTCTCGCTTACCTGAACGGAGCCGTTTGAAATCTTGCTGATAACATCTCTGTTATTCTCAAACATGTTGTTAAGAGACTCACTCATCTGTCCAAGTTCGTCCCCTCTTCTGTTTCTGATCTTATCAACCGTAAAGTCACCTTTTGCAAGGATTCCCGCAAACTCTTTTACTCTGTTGATGCTTCTGCTGATGCTGAATACAAAGAGCCAGATGATGACCGCGCCTATCAAAAGAGCAGCTATGCAGATTATAAAGAGCTGGGTGATAAGGCTGTTTACGGAAGCATCAAGCTCATCCACAGACATCCTGAAAGCCATCTTCCAGTTTACGCCGGGAATTGTGTTGTAGCAGAGCATGTACTCATGTCCGTTTTCTGTAAAGTATGCCTCGTGAGCCTCTGTATTGCTTTCAGACATCATCTTGCTGCCGGCTGCGGCAAGTGATGAATTGGAATCTGCTGTGATATTAACGGCATTAGCAACAGCATCTGTATCCTGTGTATAAAGGTATGTTCCGTCGGAAGCTGTAAGAATAGCCACACCTGTCTTTCCGACCTTCATATTGGAAACCATATTCTGAATGTTGGAAAGCTCCATATCAACGGTAACACATCCGATAAATGTATCTCCGTCATAAATGGGTGCTGAACATGTAGCCATTATAAGATTCGTTGTGGGATCGTAATAAGGATCTGTTATCTGCGCCTCTGACTTGGGAAGTGACTTGGCATTAAGATAATATTCCTGAGTGAAATAATCGTAATCGGAATTACTGTAATCATAGGTCTCAACTATCTCAGAACCATCCTTGTACCAATAGGGACCCATGTACTTTTTGGCAGTATCAAAAGCATTGGGCTCAAACCACAGACCTGCACCGAGAACAGAATCGTTCTCTTTGATAATGGAGGTAAGTGTTCTTTTGAAGCTGTCCATTGAAGCAAATTTATAGGAGGAAGATACCATCTCAGTGATGTTAACTGCAGTACACTTAATAACGTCAAGATTACCGGAAACCTCATTTACATTAGCCTGCACCGTCTGCTCGATCTGTCCGCTCATGGCCTCTCGTATAGTCTGACGGCTTGAAGTGGCTGCAACGTAAGTCAGAAGGATCATGGCAATTGCCATAACAGGAAGTATGCATAGCAGCATTTTGGCACGTAAACTTAGTCTTTTCATGTGATCATCCTCTCGCTGTTTAGTTTTTTTGATGTGATTGACCATCTAAAAATATTCATTTTTCAGATAATTCATCCATCTATATAATTATACTATATTCCCCTTGAAATTGTTCCAAAAATACACATAAATATACGCAAAAAGATAATATATATCATAGATTTCAATAGTTGTGGTAAAATTGTTTCAGAGGTGTTTTCTTATGAATGCTGAGCAGTTGAAAGCATCAAACAAAAAACTGTTTTTATTGTCAGTTATTTATGTGGTTTTTATAGCAGCCCTTGAGATATTAAACATCCTTACTCAGGATATCGGTATTCCAAGGGTTCTTGTTGTGCTTGTTTCTTTACTGTCAGTCTTCTTATCCTCAATGTTTATCATGAAATTCCCCGCGGAATACAGAGGATCCTTTTTGATCATCCTCTCGTCTTCGATTTCCCTTCCTTTTCTGGTTTTCGCAGAAAAAGATCCGTTCTATCTGGGATATTGCGCACCTCTTTTGGTACTGAGCCTTCTGTATGCCCGTTGCGGCATCTGCAGCTACGAAATGCTGATAGCTGTATTCTGTGCTCTTTTGTATCTTGTAAAGACTCCCCTCAGAAAAGAGTCTTTTACACCCCAGACCATTCCCGCTCTGATCCTGGTTTTTCTGTCCTGCATCTGTACTCAGATGGTCAGTGCAAGGCTTAAAGGTCCTAAGACTTTTGAAAACAGCTCTGCTTCTGCTTCAAAAGAGCTGCAGGATGAGCCTGAAAGAAATCTTATTCCCGAGGAATATTACAACAACGACACCAACATCAAAAACGCCGACGAACTCAGTAAGGCAATTGATTTCATAGAGGCCATTGAGGAACGCAAAAATGTAAATGAAATGCTCTCAAAGAGCGAGGGACCCGCCATTTCGGATCAGGATTTTGACAAAGCGCCTGTTACTGCGGACCCCGAAAAAGAATTTGTGAAGTTCAAGCCTGCGTTGGAGAGACTCTCTGAAATGAGGTCAGCAAGCGAGGCAACCGGCGAAATAAAGCAGACATCTATAGTTGATAAGTCAGATAACATTTCCCTTGCCGAATCCGATAGCAGTGCCGATAAAGCGCTGATCGCAGAACTCTCCGACATTCTGGATAAGACAGAAAGAGAAATCGCCACATACAAAGAAAAGGTAGATGAACTTACAGCGGTAAACGAAAGACTGTTCTCCGAGAATCAGCAACTTGCAGCGCTTAACGCAAAGCTTGAAGATCGCAGCAACATCCTGGAAGCAAGAAGCAGTGAACTTGAGACCAGAAACAGCGGACTCGAATCTGAAAACAACGATCTTAAGTCCATAAACAGCGGACTCGAAGTCACAAACCAGGAGCTTGAAGCTGACAGAAACACTCTCCTAGAAGAAAAAGAAAAGCTCAAGGCCCTTATATCTGAAAACCTTTCTCAGACAAGGGCGGGCATTGATGTCCTTTTCGCGTTCAAGGAAAAGGCTCTTGAAATCGTGCGCTCCACTCAGTCAACTGCCTCTGCTAATAAAGAAGTGGCAGAAAAAATGGACGAGCTTTTATCCTTTTCAGGAACAATTATGGATCTTTCAAAAGAAAGCAGCGTACTGGCACTTAGCGCAAGTATAGAGGCATCGCGTGCGGGAGAACTGGGCCAGGGCTTTGCCAAGGTTGCAGGTGATGTACGAGACATGTCCGAAAAGTCTGCTGAGTTCTTTACCGAACTTTCCGGTCATCTTAACGCTTTATCAGAAAGTATAAAGAGCACGTCATCCTGTGCAGAAGCTTCTGTTCACTCCGTCTCAGGACAACATGCTCTTATAAAAGATATCGAAAATGCAATGGGAAGTATTACGGAAATATCAGAGCATCTCAACAGGCTCGTGTGAAAAGTCTGCAACTCCGTCAGCATAAAGCTTTCTGACAAATTCTATTGCTCTCTGTCCGCCCTCTTCGATGGGTATATTCTGGCTGTAGATATATTCAACCCTGTCTCCGCCAAGAACGGAAAAGTTGATCTGTGTTCCGATAATAACACCGTCACCGGTATCCAGAGGCTTTACTTCTACAGCATTTACTTCTTTTACAACACCTTCATTAAAAAGAACTCTCATGTAATACCCTCCTTAAGAAAACTAAATTTAGTGCATAACATTATTCTAACACCTTTATAACACTATTGCGATACGCTTTGGAAAATCCGCCGTTTTGTGCTATACTGTGTAGCGTATGTTAAAAAAAACATATTAAACAGGAGAAAAAATAATGAAACTAAGTAAAAAACTAGCTGTATTGGGCAGCGCCTTTATTATTGGGGCATCCTCCCTTGCAGGCTGTGGTTTGGGAGATAAAAGTGCCGCCAAGGAAGCTGCTGAAAAGTTCCTTGAAGCGCTGAAAACAGGCAACGAAAACGACATCAACTCTTACTCATCAGGCTCCGTTGCAACAGGCAATTTTGTTAAGCTTTTTGATTCCGATTATCTTGTTGATGTAATAAAAGGCGGTTTTGATGATGTGGAAGTGACCGATGAGGCATCTGAAAAAATCGATGAATTCTGCTCCGTCTTCTCTTCCATGATAAAAGACTATGAGGTCTCCAAGGTAGAGCTTAACGACGACAAGAGCGCAACTGCAATAGCAACAATTGATACGGCCTTTCCAATTAACGTTTTTGAAAGTGACGATGCCAAAGCAAGACTCGAAGAAGTAACCGGAAGCTACTATGACACTCATTCCGATGAGATTCAGGAGATAATAAACAGCCAGGGCGAAGATGCAGTAAAACAAAAGATCTATGACGATATGATCAGCATCGTTCTTGATACATACAAGAGCATCATTGATGAAGCCCAGAGTGAAACCTATGCCATAGCTCTCACCCTCAAGAAAAACACAGAAACAGGCACCTGGTACGTTACAGAGATCAAAAACTATGACGCTTACAAGGATCCCACCAATGCGGAAATGGCAACAGATACAGCCACCACTGATCCTTCACTTTTAAGCTCTACAGATGCTTCATCCGATAGTTCATCAGAAAACTAAACTTCAGTAAATATAAAAACCCGGCACATAATGTGCCGGGTCTTTTTAATGCTTTTGCTTATTATGTGATCACTTACCGCCTGTGATCTTGTTGATGAGGATCTTTCCTACTCTCTTTGCTGCGTAAGGTCCGACAGCCTTGAGCTTATCCTCTGATCTGTACATTGTGCTTGCTTCAGGAATGTCCCTTGTAAGGTGGATAGCATCAAATTCACACTTGGTTGTGCAAAGTCCGCATCCGATACAACGGTTTTCATCAACTGTTGTAGCTCCGCATGAAAGACATCTGTTTGCCTCTGTCTTAACCTGCTCCTCTGTAAGAGTAAGTCTGAGATCTTCAAAGGTATCCTTGGCAACTCCGGCTTTCTTTCCGGGAATCTGTCTCTTGGCATTATCAAAGCCTTCAACAAGAATATCGTCCTTATCAAGCTCGATGAACTCTCTTCTGTCACGTGCAAGATCAAGTCTGTTTCCTTTGTGTACGAAACGGTTGATGGATACAAAGCCTTCTCTTCCGCCTGCGATGGCATCAATTGCAAATCTTGCACCTGTAAATACATCACCGCCAACGAAGATATCAGGCTCTGCAGTCTGTCTTGTAAGGGCATCTGCCTTAGCTGTACCGTTACCGTTTAGTTCAACCTTGGTTCCCTCAAGAAGGCTTCCCCACTGAACTGACTGTCCGATGGAAAGAAGTAGGTTCTCGCAAGGGATCTCTATTGTATCATTCTCATCATACTTGGGTGAGAATCTGTGGTTCTCATCAAATACGCTTGTGCATCTCTTAAAGATAACTGCCTTAACATGGCCGTTCTCTTTTACGACTTCCTTAGGTCCCCAGCCGTTCTTTACATCGATGCCTTCTTCTTTTGCCTCTTCAACCTCGTCCTTGGCAGCGGGCATTTCTTTCTCACTCTCAAGGCAGAGCATTGTAACCTTGGAAGCACCGGCTCTTACAGCTGTTCTTGCAACGTCAATGGCAACATTTCCACCACCGATTACTACTGTCTCTCCGTTTAACTTTATGCTGTGATCCTGGTTGATCTTTCTGAGGAAATCAACACCTGTCTGAACGCCCTCAGCGTCCTCTCCGGGAACTCCTGCCATTCTTCCGCCCTGCATACCGATGGCGATAAAGAATGCCTTGTAGCCCTCTTCACGGAGCTTCTGGATGGTAATATCCTTACCAACCTCGACACCGCATTTAAATTCAACGCCCATCTGTCTGATAACATCGATCTCGGCATCGATAATATCCTTTTCAAGACGATAGCTGGGAATACCGTTCATAAGCATTCCGCCGGGTCTCTTTTCTTTTTCAAATACAGTAACGGGATATCCGTTTTCTCTGAGGAAGTATGCTGCTGAAAGACCTGCTGGTCCTCCACCGATAACAGCTACCTTGTAATCATCAGACCACATTCCGCCGTCATGCTTTTCACAAAGAGGAATGTATCTTTCCTCCTTCTTAAGGTCAAGAGAAGCAATGAACTTCTTGATCTCATCGATTGCAAGAGGCTGGTCAATGGTTCCTCTTGTGCAGGCATCCTCACAACGTCTGTTACATACAGCGCCGCAGATCATAGGAAAAGGATTGTCCTGTTTGATAAGCTTAAGAGCATCCTCATATCTGCCCTCAGCTGCCATCTTTACATAGCCCTGTACCGAAAGATGAACGGGACAAGCTGTCTTACAGGGCGCTGTACCTGTCTCATAGCAGTTGATCTTGGCATCATCTCTGAAGTTGTAGTTCCACTTTTCAGGTCCCCAGTGCTTTTTATCGGGAAGCTCTGTCTTGGGATACTTAACCTCTGCGCCGTTCTTCTTGCACAGCTTCTGTCCAAGCTTTGCTGCACCTACAGGACATACCTCAACGCACTTTCCGCAGGCTACGCACTTTTCTTTTTCAACATGTGCTCTGTATGCAGAAGCTGACATGTTAGGTGTGTTAAAGAGCTGTGAAGTACGAAGAGCGTTACATACGCCGGGAGCACAGTTACAGATAGCAACGATCTTGCCCTCGCCGTCGATATTGGTGATCTGGTGAACATAGCCGTGACGCTCTGCTCTTTCAAGGATCTCATAAACTTCTTCTTTTGAGATATAGTGACCAATTCCACGATCATCCATGTACTCAGCCATATCGCCCATTCCGATACAGTAGTCGCCGCGGATCTCACCGCTGCCTTCACCTCTCATAGCCTGCTGCTTACGGCATGAACACTCGGAAATGCCATATTTGTCATACATGTCGATCCAACGTGAAAGATGCTCAACAGGAACTGACTTATTCTCAAGTGAAATAGCTTTTTCTACGGGAATAACGTGCATTCCAACGCCTGCTCCTCCGGGAGGAACCATCTGTGTGATGCCTGCCAAAGGAAGCTGTGTCATAAGGTTGAAAAATGTTGCAAGCTCAGGGTGTTCATCTGTTACCCTCTCCTGCATCATCATGAACTCAGCAGAGCCGGGAACAAATATAGGAAGCTCATACTGAAGATGTTTATCCGGAGTTTTAGCCCTGTTCTGCTCGATGATACCAAGCCATCTGAGACGCTCAACCATCTTGGTTGTATCCTCTTCAGACATATTGTTCATCTTTGCCAGTTCAGGAATCGAATAAGGAACACGGGTCTTTTTGAAATTGAGCAGGAATTTAACCTGGTCTTTTTCAAGAAGCCTGTCCAGCATCCAATACTCAGGATCCTGGTTGTTAAGCCTTTTGGTAAGCTTTTTCTTCATTCTGTCGGTGATCAGAGTTGCCAGCTCAAGGACCAGCTTCTCTTTTTCGGGATCCTCTGCCACATAGTTGGGATCCTGCCAAAAATCGTTCTCATTGATCATGGGATCGCCGATTTTCCACTCAGCCATAGTTTTTGCCATAATTGATTTTCCCCTTTTACCTTAGAAAATAGTTAAAATTAGCCCTATATACATCTTAACATATACAGGGCTGATTTTCTCTTATAAATAACTAAAAAACGCTTAAAAACCGCCACTAAATACTTAATCATACAAGTGGCAGCAAACCACATGTCCATTGCCCATATCCTTGGGTGTGGGAGTTACTTCTTTACATTTTTCCATACACTGAGCACATCTGGTATGGAACTTGCATCCCTTGGGAGGATTTGCAGGTGAAGGAATATCTCCCTGAAGCAGTATCCTCTCCTTCTTTATGTCGGGATCCGGCATGGGAATAGCCGAAAACAGTGCCTTGGTGTAAGGATGAAGAGGATTGTCAAAGATATCCTTGGTCTCTCCGGTCTCAACAAGGTTGCCCAGATACATAACACCGATGGTATCGGAGATATGCTCTACAACCGAAAGATCATGAGAAATGAAAAGATATGTAAGTCCTCTGTCCTTCTGAAGGTCCTTAAGAAGGTTGATGATCTGCGCCTGGATAGATACGTCAAGCGCTGATACAGGCTCATCACAGACAACGAACTCAGGCTTAAGAGCAAGTGCTCTTGCTATACAGATACGCTGTCTCTGTCCGCCGGAGAACTCATGAGGATATCTGTCCTTGTGATACTCCTGAAGACCACATTCCTTCATTACTTTGGTAATATACTCATCATATTCCTTTGCAGGAACAAGATTGTGCTCTCTAACTGCTTCTCCGATGATCTCACCGATGGGGAGTCTGGGTGAAAGAGATGAATAAGGATCCTGGAAAATGATCTGCATCTTGGTACGAAGATCTCTTAGCTCGCGCTTGTCAAAAGTGCTGACATCCTTGCCGTTAAAGATAACATCGCCCTCTGTCTTTTCAAGGAGCCTTAAGATCGTTCTTCCTGTTGTTGACTTACCACAGCCTGACTCTCCTACAAGTCCCATCGTGGTACCTCTTTTGATGGAAAAAGACACATCATCAACAGCCTTTACCTGACCTGTTACTCCTCCGAAAAATCCGCCCTTAATGGGGAAATATTTCTTTAAATGTCTAACCACTAACAGATTTTCATTAGGGGTGCTGTTCTTAATTTCTTCACTCATTACTGTGCACCTCCTTCTTCACATCTGTAACATGCAACCTCGTGGGTGGGTGAAACTTTATAAGTCTTGGGATATGCGCCGCTGCACTTTTCTGTGCACATCTCGCATCTGTCCTTGAAATAGCAGTAGTTGGGCATATCGATAGGATTAGGTACATTACCGGGAATGCTGTAAAGCTTGTCCACATGCTTGCCTACAACGGGCTTGGAATTCATAAGTCCGATGGTGTAGGGGTGTCTGGGATCTTTGAAGATCTCCTGTGCTGTACCTTTTTCTACTACTCTTCCTGCGTACATAACAACAACATAATCTGCCATCTCGGCAACAACGCCCAAGTCATGGGTGATGAGCATGATGGATGAATTGATCTTGTCCTTAAGGTCGCGAAGAAGATCAAGGATCTGAGCCTGAATAGTAACATCAAGCGCTGTTGTAGGCTCATCCGCAATGATAAGCCTGGGATCGCAGGCAAGAGCCATGGCGATCATAACACGCTGTCTCATACCGCCTGAAAGTTCATGAGGATACATATTGTACACACCCTCTTTGTTGGCGATACCTACAAGCTGCAGCATTTCAAGAGTTCTCTCTTTAACCTCCGCCTTGTTCTTTTCCGGATGGTGAAGCTCTATTACCTCATTTACCTGCTCGCCGATCCTGAATACAGGATTAAGAGAAGTCATGGGCTCCTGGAAGATCATTGACATGGTCTGTCCTCTGAGCTTTTGCATATATGATACAGGTGCGTTTACAACGTTGATGGCTTTTTCACCTGTATTGAATCTGATCTCGCCTTCTACAGTCTGTCCTGCGGGACGCTGAACAAGCTGCATAAGCGAAAGGCTTGTAACTGATTTACCGCAGCCGGATTCTCCTACAATACCAACGGTCTTTCCGATGGGCACCTCAAAAGATACACCGTCTACAGCCTTTACTGTTCCTATATCCGTAAAGAAGTAAGTATGTACATTGTCGAACTCAACACAGTTGTCAGGGTTCTTCATCTGTGTTACATACTCGCTCTCGGGTATGTTCTTTCTGTTTCTTTTTTTCTCTATCGCTGCCGTGATCTTTCTGTTCTCACGGGAGATCTTTCTGGACTCCCTGGCAGAGATATAATTTGAATTCTTAGCCATTGTAGTTCTCCTAATAATTATCTCTTCATCTTGGGATCGAAGGCATCACGAAGGCCGTCGCCGATGAAGTTAAATGCCAGAACTGTCAGCAGGATGAATAAGCCTGCAGGCAACCATACAAACAGGTAATTGGTCATAACGTATGAGTCATTGACCGCATTGATGATACTTCCCCATGAAGCAGCAGGGTATTTGATACCAAGGCCAAGGAAACTGAGTGTTGCCTCTGCAAGGATAACCTCACCAAGTCCCATACTTGCAAATACGATAAGCTGAGGAACTACATTGGGAATAAGGTGCTTGAAGATCCTTCTGTAAGTGCTGATACCTGTTGCCTCTGCAGCAACCATGAACTCCTGCTCACGAAGGGAAAGGATCTGTCCTCTTACGATCCTGGCGATACTAACCCATCCGATAACAGCCATGATTACACAGAGCATGTAAATTCTGGTGGTGGGGCTTGCCTGATAGTAGTCCATGATGGAACCAAGGATCAGGTAAAGAGGCATTGTGGGAATACAGTAAACTATATCAACAAGTCTCATAAGAAGATTGTCCACAATACCGCCGAAGAATCCGGCAACACCGCCAATTACCATTCCGATAAATACTTCGATAAAGATAACCACAAATCCGATAAGAAGTGAAATACGTCCGCCGTACATAAGTCTTGCAAGAAGATCCATACCGTTGGCATCGGTTCCTACCCAGTGTTCCTTGGAAGGAGCAGAATAGGTATCAATGACTCTGGTTTCCTGATATCTCTTTATTACGTACTGTCCGTTCTTGTTTTCAATCTGGTACTCAATTTCCGTACCATCATCATCTGCAAATGTAAATGCGCTCTTTCCAGCCTCTACAGCGCTCATAGCCGCATCCTTGTAAGCAGGGCTAAGGTATACTCCGGCAACGGCCGCATTAAAGTTTACATCGGAAACAAGAGCATACTCTGTTCCCTGATCATTGATAATATTGCCATCGAAGGTATAAGTTTTTCCGTCAGCCTCAAAATCTGTAGCGCCGTTTGAATAAGCTATAACGGCTTCTTTTGAAAACTCATAAGAAAACTGAGCATCTGCGCTATATCCTGTAAAGGAAAGCATGCAGGCACATCCAAGCTCTGTTCCCTCATATACATCGGGAAGGGCTGCCCCAGTGTCCTCGAAGATATAAGTCTTGCTGCCGTCAGTAAAGAAGTTTTTGCCTGCTGAAACAGCCTCATCATAGGCTTTGTTCTTTTTAAGAAGAAGCTTTACAGGCTCAAGGGAATAGATGATAAATGCGTTGTCTCCCTCTTTTCCAAGTCCGAGAAGTGAATTGTCTCTGGTCTCAAACACGTATTTGCCTGTTGAAGCTGCAATAAGTGTCTTGGAATAAATATCAGAAGGGATATCTGCCCCATCCTTCTGAAGGATCTGATACTGGTCTATCTTGGTTGCACCGGCATAGTCCTTAAGGATTGATTCTGTTCTGTAAAAAACCTGGCTCTCAGAATAAGGGCTCAGCACTCCTCCAAGGAATGAGAACAGGAACATGCAGGCTATGATAACGATACCCACAATAGCAAGTTTATTACGTACAAAGCGCTTAAACACCATCATTCCGGGTGAAAGGACTTTGACTCTGGCAGCATCGTCAAGATGCATTTCTTCATTTTTGATCTCTGTGTTTTCCATCTGTCTTCCTCCTTTCATCAGTTGACTCTGACTCTTGGATCAACCAGCGCATAGGTCACATCTGCGATAAGGTTGCCAAGTAGTGTAAGCATTGCCATAAATACCATGTAGAACATAACGAAGGGGATATCTCCCTGAGTTACGCACTGATAGAATGTATATCCAATACCCGGGATCTGGAACAAGGTCTCTGTGATCATGGCTCCTCCGAAAAGTCCGGGAAGTGATCCGCCAAGAATTGTAACTATAGGGATCAGTGTGTTTCTGAAAGCGTGATGATTTATGACCCTCTTTTCAGGAACACCCTTGGCTCTTGCTGTTCTGATAAAGTCAGAATTGAGAACCTCCAGCATGTTGGTACGTGTATAACGCATAAGACTACCGATGCTGACGGTTGTAAGCGTAAGTGTGGGAAGGATCATATGTCTGATCATATCTAAAACTTTTCCGGCCTCGGACATGGAACCGTGCATACGGGATACGATACCGTAGAGATCCACCCATCCAAGCTTGATGGAAAAGATATATTTCAAAATTGTAGCTACGAAAAAGCTGGGAAGTGAAATACCGATAAGTGCGATAACAGTGATCGCGTAGTCAGCAATGGAATACTGCTTTCTGGCAGCAAGGATTCCCGCAGGAATCGCAACGATTATTTCCAAAATAAAAGCTGCAAGACCAAGAGCAAATGAATACCAGATAACGCTCTTGAACTTGGTGGTAACGGGCTGATTGAAGAACCATGAATCTCCAAAATCAAGATGTACAGCTCTTGAAAGCCATACGAAATAGCCCTGCACAATGCCTGTATCAAGGCCGTACTGTGCATTGAGCTGATCAACCCACTCCTGATATGATTTTGCACCGGGTCTTGTGGCAAGAGCCATAGCCTGGGACTCCACATAGGAAGTAGGCATCATACGCATGATGGCGTATATGATAAATGATACAAAGAACAAGAGGACTACGGAGATAAGCAGTCTCTTTATAATAAACTTCTTCATTTTAAGTGATACTCCTTAAAAAACGGAAAAGGCAAGCAAATCGCAGTGCAAGTCCTGCACTGCGATCCGCTACCATTATCTCTGCATTTACTGAATAGATCAGTTAGTTCATAGCAATACGGAAAATCTCATCAAGATATGTGTAGTATGTTGTCTGATCCTTGGTGATGGAATCAACATTTACTCTCTCTGTGCTGTAGATTGTGCAATCCTGTCTCTGATATACAGGGATCTCACAAGCAAAGTCTACAACGAAGTCAAGAGCCTCTTTGTAAAGAGCCTTACGTACAGCCTGATCTGTAACTGTTCTTGCTTCGGAAACAAGCTGATCAAGTTCTTTTGAGTAGATACGATAGTGAGTAGCGCTACCGCCCTCGCTGTGATAAATCTGGAACATATCGGGATCAAGTGTTGTCTGCCAAGCAGCGCACCAGATCTCAGCTGTGCCACCCTCGATTGAAGACCAGAGGATTGAAGTATCTGTAAGGTCGTTGATAACGAGGTCAAATCCGATTGTCTTAAGAGCTTCTGAAGCAGCTGTAAGGATACCGAATGAAGGGTGATCACCCTTTCCGCTTCCTCCGATGAGTACTTCATAAGACATCTTTGCTCCCTCGGGAGCCGCTGTGAGCTTGCCGTCTGTTACTGTGTAGCCGGCTGCCTCGAAGTATCCGAGAGCTGCCTTAAGAGCTGCATCATACTTCTCATCATCTGACATTGAATCTGTGTAGATATCATTGCCGTCAACATCAACTGAGAAAGCAACCTTGTAATCAGGATCTGAAGCCTGAGGAGCTGCCCATGATGTGTTTGAAATAGGATAGTTGATAACTGCAGCAGCCTCTCCGTAGTAAGAATCGATAACCACATCACGGTAAACCGCGATAACTGTTGCAATAGCTTTTCTAAGATTCTTGGAAGCCTCAGATGCATTGTCGCCGCCGACACATACATTCTGTGAGTTCATTCCGATGTAACCATATCCTCTGTAGTCGGTAAGAACTGTTGTGAGCTTGTCACCGGAGATCTCGCCGTTTGAGTTCTCTCCTGCGATCTGCTCAAGAACAGACTTTGATGCAGAAGGATCGGAAATATCTACAGCACCCTGAACCACACCGGGTTCCTTGTCGGGGCTGGATGTTGTCTTGAACTGAAGCTGCTTGGTTACAGGAGCGCCCTCCCAGTAACCATCGTTTGCTGTGAAGTAAACAACCTTGTTCTCGTACTTGTCAAATACGTAAGGACCTGCACCGAGAGGAGTTGTTGTCTTTGCACGAACGCTTGAAAGGTCACCCTTTTCAAATCCGAACTTGTTGTTGTCATAGTCGTAAAGTGACTCATCACCATAGTAGTGAAGAGGCTGAACGTTGATAGCAAGCTGATAGATAGCTGTTGCATCAACCTCAGAAAGAGAAACTCTGAATGAGTAGTCACCTGTCTTCTGGATACCTGCAATGTGATCTGCAGAAGCACCTGTCTCGATAGCTACCTTGTAATCATCTGAAAGAAGATCAAGGATTGTCTTGTCAGCCTTTTCTGTATCTGAAAGAGATACAACATCGTTGTCGTAGCTGGCCATAAGCTCATTCCAGAAATCCTCAGCTGTAGGAGCCTTTCCACCCTTTACATCGAAAACAGTCTCTGTCTTGGATGTTGTGATGGTTCCGTCGCCGTTATCCTTTGCAAAGCCCCAGCAAGCCATTGCATTTGCAATGTCAGCCTTGGCAACATCTTCGTTCTCTGCAGCATATCCGTTAGCTACGCAGTAATCAGCGATTGACTGAGCAAAAGCCTTACCTGCTTCAGGAAGATCTGTCTCGAAGAACTTCTTCTGCTGCTCTTCTGTAACGAAGGTGAAATCTGTGTTATCAGCTCCGCCCTTAAGAAGAAGGTTGAAGAGTGTATCAGATCCTTTTCTGTACTCATCAAGTCCTACGATAGGAAGTGCATAAGTTGATGCGCCTCCGTCATAAGAAGGATCGCAGAATACATAGTATGAAAAGATTACGTCATCAGCTGTAAGGTTAACACCGTCTGAGAAGTTTACGTCCTCACGAAGTTTGAAGTCGTAATCAACGGTTCCGTCAGCGTTCTCTGTAACAACGCAATCAGCGATTCCCTTGTATTCATAATCTGTTCCGTTGTAGTTTCTTGTCTCGCCTTCGATACCGTTGTATACGAGCTCTCCGGCACGGTCATTAACAAGAAGCTTTACTGATGTCACATCAGCAACTCTCTGATCAGGTACACTTGCAGCGAAGAACTCGCTGAACTTCTCAGAGAAATCGTCCTCTGCTATTACAAGAGGAGCATCGCTTCCGGATGTAACTTCTGCGTTAGTCTCAGAAGACTCGCCTGCTTCATCCGCAGCAGTTGTCTGTGTGTCTGTACCTGCAGCAGGTGTCTTGTCAGAACCACAGGCAGCGGTTGTGAGTACCATTACTCCTGCAAGAAGGAGTGCCAGTACTTTATTCCTGTTTTTCATAAATTTCCTCCCTTTTAAATATATTATTTAAATCCGCGACCACTATGGCTACGGTTTTAAATCTCATTTCAGATATCAGATACCTTTTTTGAAAGTTCATCCGCAAGATATCCGATGGTGCCGTCTTTGAAGGGGCTCTTAAGTCCGACCTCCGAAAGCTCGGTCTCGTAGAAGTCCTTGGCTGAAAGCTTGCACAGATCCAGGTATCTTTTCCATGCATCGCCAAAATCCTTGTCCATCATGACTTTAAACTGCATAGCCACAACGCTTGCAAGAACATAATCTATATAGTAGAAAGGCTGCCAGAAAATATGTCCCTGCTTCTGCCAGAAGCCTCCCTCGTCAAAGAACTCGTCATTATCAAAATCAAGCCATGGACGATAGGTCTTTTCAAGCTCTTTCCAGACCGCCTTTCTCTCGGAAGGAGTCATCTCAGGCTTGTCATAAACAATATGCTGGAACTCATCAACCATGCATCCGTAAGGAATAAATGTGATGGAATCCTCAAGATGCATCTTGAGATAGTCTCCTGATCTGTCTCCAAAGAACTTGTTCATCCAGCCGTAGGTGAAGTATTCCATGGACATGGAGTGGATCTCTGCTGTCTCCATGGTGATGTCGTTGTGCTCGATTATCTCATCATCTCTTGTCACAAAGCCCTGGAATGCATGACCGCACTCATGGGTGATAACGTCCACATCTCCGCTTGTTCCGTTAAAGTTGGCAAAGATAATGGGTGACTTGTAATCAGGCAGGAAATCCATGTATCCGCCCTGTTTTTTGGTCTTTCTTCCGATAACATCAAAGAGTTCGTTTTCAAGCATGAAATCAAAGAACTCAGCTGTCTCGGGTGACAGTTCCCTGTACATCTCCTGTCCCTTTTTAAGTATCTCCTCGGGAGTTCCTATGGGAGCAGGGTTTCCGTTTTTGAAAAATACATCGTTATCGTAGTATTTAAGGTCGGGAACACCGATCTGTTTCTTTCTCTCTTCCTGAATCCTGCAAACCAGAGGAACGAAAGATTCCTTAACCTGTTTTCTGAAGACCTCGACCTCGGCTCTTCTGTAGGAGTTTCTCACCATACGGTTATAGCCAAGCTCAACATAATTGTCATATCCAAGCTCTTTTGCCTGTCTGGTCCTGTTCTTGACCAGCTTGTCGTATATGTCATCGATCTCATCTGTAACGGACATAAAATACTCTGAAAGAGCCTTCCATGCACGCTTCCTGGTATCTCTGTCCTCATGGGTTAGATACTTTCTGAGAAGTGAAATATTATATTCCTCGCCGTCAAAAGGGATTTTGGCAGATGCGATTATCTTGTCGTACTTACTTACCAGTGCGTTCTCTTCCTGCATTAGAGGAAGGATCGCATCACTTATGGACTTGTCGGCAAGCTCCATGTTCTTGAAAGCAACCTTGCCGATCTTTTCCTCAAGATAGTCGCGGTAAGGAGATTTGAAAATGACCTTTTTATAGTCGTTTTCATATTTTCTGATGAGAGGTGTGATCTCATCGATGTGATCGTTTTCTTTGGAGTAAAACTCCTCGGAGGTATCGATATCATGTCTGAATATTGCGATCTTTATATTGGTA
>JAILOW010000130.1 GCA_024690635.1 Butyrivibrio sp. | reverse complement strand
AACTCTTCCACCACGGATAAGAACAACGCTGTGCTCCTGAAGGTTGTGTCCCTCACCAGGAATGTAGCTTGTTACTTCGATGCCGTTTGAAAGACGTACTCTGGCGATTTTTCTCAGAGCAGAGTTAGGCTTCTTAGGGGTAGCTGTCTTAACAGCAGTACATACGCCACGCTTCTGAGGAGAAGCTGTTGCAGTAGCCTTCTTATGAAGAGAGTTGAATCCCTTCTGAAGAGCAGGTGCTGTAGACTTCTTAACAGATGTCTGACGACCCTTTCTAACTAACTGGTTAAATGTTGGCATTCTTTTCACCTCCTGTTTTATTTATTGCATACAACAAAGGGGCATAATTACCCCTTTGTCTATACACGCAATTAAAAATTATATATACAATCAATTTGCTTGTCAACTAAATTTTTTATTACTCCTCAATGGGAGCATCCTCGATATCCTCGACAACATCTGATGTTTCAGCATCGGATGTGTAAACTGCCTCGTCATCAAAGTCCCTTCTCTTCTTTTTAAGAATGAGCTTCTCGGGATCCTTGAAGTTGGCGTCGGTATTAAGAGCTGTGTTTCTGTATCTCTTCATACCTGTTCCTGCAGGAATCAGCTTACCGATGATAACGTTTTCCTTAAGACCGATAAGAGGATCAACCTTACCCTTGATAGCGGCATCGGTAAGAACCTTTGTTGTCTCCTGGAAGGAAGCAGCTGACAGGAAGGAGTTGGTTGCAAGAGCTGCCTTGGTGATACCAAGGATTACCTGCTTTCCTTCTGCGGGTTTCTTGCCATCTGATGTAAGAGCTTCGTTTGTGTCCTCGAAATCAAGAACATCTACAAGAGTTCCGGGAAGGAAATCTGTATCTCCGCTCTCATCTATTCTTACCTTCTTGAGCATCTGACGAACGATCACTTCAATGTGCTTGTCGCAGATATCAACACCCTGAAGGCGGTAAACTCTCTGTACCTCTCTTAAGAGATAATCCTGAACGGAACGGATACCTTTGATCTTCAGAAGATCGTGAGGATTTACCGAACCTTCGGTAAGTTCGTCACCGGCCTCAATGTTAGCACCGTCGGTAACCTTGATACGTGATCCGTAAGGGATGAGGTAAGCCTTTGACTCGCCTGTCTCATCGTTGGTAACAACAACCTCACGCTTTTTCTTGGTATCTCTGATCTCTACCTGACCGTCAAGCTCAGAGATGATTGCAAGTCCCTTAGGCTTTCTGGCCTCGAACAACTCCTCTACACGGGGAAGACCCTGTGTGATATCGCCACCGGCAACACCACCTGTATGGAATGTTCTCATGGTAAGCTGTGTACCGGGCTCACCGATTGACTGAGCGGCGATGATACCTACTGCCTCACCGACCTGAACTGCCTCACCGGTTGCCATGTTTGCACCGTAGCACTTAGCGCAGATACCGTTGTGTGAACGGCAGGTAAGTATTGTACGGATCTTTACAGCCTCAACAGGCTGTCCCTTGGAGTTAACACCTGATGAAAGAATCTTGGCTGCACGGGAAGGTGTTATCATGTGATTTCTCTTAACGATAACATTTCCGTCCTTGTCCTTGATGGTCTCGCAGGCGTATCTTCCTGTGATTCTGTCCTTAAGAGGCTCGATAGTCTCTTTTCCGTCCATGAATGCCTTAACAGTCATGCCGGGGATAACTTCCTTGCCCTCGCAGCAGTCAACCTCACGGATGATAAGCTCCTGTGATACGTGAACCATTCGACGTGTAAGGTATCCGGAATCGGCTGTACGAAGCGCTGTATCGGACAGACCCTTACGTGCTCCGTGAGCTGACATGAAGTACTCCAGAACATCCAGGCCTTCACGGAAGTTTGACTTGATGGGCAACTCGATGGTACGACCTGTTGTATCGGCCATAAGTCCACGCATACCTGCCAGCTGCTTGATCTGCTGGTTTGATCCACGGGCACCGGAATCAGCCATCATGTAAATATTGTTATATTTATCGAGACCTGCAAGAAGTTCGTCTGTGAGCTTCTTATCTGTCTCCATCCAAGTGTCTACTACTGCACGATAACGCTCTTCGTCAGTAATAAGTCCGCGGCGGTAGTTTGCTGCGATCTTATCAACTGTTGCCTGAGCTTCATCAAGCATTGCCTGCTTCTGCTCGGGCACTGTCATGTCAGCGATTGAAACTGTCATGGCTGCACGAGTTGAGTAGTGATAACCTGTAGCCTTGATCTTGTCGAGAACCTCAGCAGTTGCGAAAGTTCCGTGAGTATTGATCATAGCTGTAACGATCTGCTTGAGCTGCTTCTTGCCAACCATGAAGTCAACTTCAAGTTTGAAGAAGTTCTCGGGATCGCTTCTGTCAACAAATCCAAGATCCTGAGGAATGATCTCGTTAAAGAGGAATCTTCCGAGTGTTGACTCTACTATTCCGGAAACAGTCTCGCCATCAGCGTTCTTTTTGTCCATTCTGATCTTGATCCTGGTCTGGAGTGTAAGGTATCCGTTCTCATAAGCAAGGATTGCTTCATCAACGCTCTTAAAGAACTTGCCCTCTCCGAGAGCACCGGGTCTTTCCTGTGTCAGATAGTAGATACCCAGAACCATATCCTGTGTAGGAACGTTTACAGGGCCACCATCTGAAGGCTTCAGCAGGTTGTTAGGTGAGAGCATAAGGAATCTGCACTCAGCCTGAGCCTCTACTGAAAGAGGAAGGTGTACAGCCATCTGGTCACCGTCGAAGTCGGCGTTGAAAGGTGTACATGCAAGGGGATGAAGCTTAATAGCCTTTCCTTCTACAAGGATGGGCTCAAAAGCCTGAATACCAAGTCTGTGAAGTGTAGGAGCACGGTTAAGCATAACGGGATGCTCTTTGATGACGTCCTCGAGAACGTCCCATACCTGCTCATCAAGTCTTTCTACAAGTTTCTTGGCATTCTTTATGTTCTGTGAGATTCCCCTGGAAACAAGCTCTTTCATAACGAAGGGCTTGAACAGCTCGATAGCCATCTCCTTGGGAAGTCCGCACTGGTAAATCTTAAGTTCGGGACCTACTACGATAACGGAACGTCCAGAGTAGTCTACACGCTTACCGAGAAGGTTCTGACGGAAACGTCCTGACTTACCCTTAAGCATGTCTGAAAGAGACTTAAGTGCTCTGTTTCCGGGTCCTGTAACAGGTCTTCCTCTTCTGCCGTTATCTATAAGTGCATCAACAGCTTCCTGAAGCATTCTCTTCTCGTTGCGAACGATGATATCAGGTGCACCGAGATCAAGAAGTCTCTTAAGTCGGTTATTTCTGTTGATGATCCTTCTGTAAAGGTCGTTCAGATCGGATGTTGCAAATCTGCCACCATCCAGCTGAACCATAGGACGAAGATCCGGAGGAATAACCGGGATGCAGTCCATGATCATCCATGCAGGAAGATTTCCTGACTCTCTGAAGGCCTCAACAACCTCCAGACGCTTGATGATCCTTGCTCTCTTCTGTCCGCTTGATGAATCAAGTCCTTCCTTGAGTTCCTGGTACTCTTTCTCAAGATCGATGTCAAGAAGGAGCTCTTTGATGGACTCAGCACCCATGCCTGCACGGAACTTTGTTCCGAACTCTTCTCTTGCATCCTGATATTCTTTCTCAGAAAGAACCTGCTTGTACTCAAGGCTTGTCTCTCCGGGATCAAGTACTATATAAGAAGCAAAGTAAAGAACCTTCTCAAGTACACGGGGAGAAAGGTCAAGGATAAGTCCCATTCTGCTGGGGATACCCTTGAAGTACCAAATATGTGATACGGGAGCTGCCAGTTCAATGTAGCCCATTCTCTCACGACGTACGCTGCTCTTTGTAATCTCAACGCCGCATCTGTCGCAGACAACACCCTTATATCTGATCTTTTTATACTTACCGCAGTGACATTCCCAGTCCTTTGTGGGTCCGAAGATTCTTTCACAGAACAGACCGTCTCTCTCGGGCTTAAGTGTTCTGTAGTTGATGGTCTCGGGCTTTGTTACCTCACCCCTGTTCTCCTCATCAACCTTGTGGGCCCAGCTTCTGATCTTTTCAGGAGAAGCAAGACCGATTTTTATAGAATCAAAGGTCATCGGCTGGTAAGTCTGCTGCTGTGTGGATCTGCCGCTTGAAGCTTCATTTATTGCTTTATTCATTGTTGAATCAGACATTCGTTAACCTCTTTTCTGTATGTTAATCGTTGGTTACGGGTTAGTATTACTCTTCGCCCTCTGAATCAAAATCTTCAAAAGACTCATCGGAATCAAAATCATCTGCTTCTGCCTCTTCGGCTACGAGCTCACCGCTGTCATCAAAATGCTGCTGTGAGAAGCCGTTGGCTTCGAATGATTCCTGTTTGTAATCGCGTCCCGAAGTATCGCCTTCTATTTCATAACGATAATCGGAATCAGTGTAATCAACGCTTTCCATAATCTCAACTTCAGTGTTGTCCTCACGAAGAACCTTGATATCAAGACCGAGTGACTGAAGCTCTTTCAAAAGAACCTTGAATGACTCAGGCACACCGGGTTCAGGGATGTTGTCACCCTTGATGATTGCTTCGTAAGTCTTTACACGTCCAACTACATCGTCAGACTTAACTGTAAGGATTTCCTGAAGTGTATAAGCGGCACCATAAGCCTCCAGAGCCCAAACTTCCATCTCACCGAAACGCTGTCCGCCGAACTGAGCTTTACCACCCAGAGGCTGCTGTGTAACAAGTGAGTAAGGACCGGTTGAACGAGCGTGTATCTTATCGTCAACCAGGTGGTGGAGCTTGAGGTAGTGCATGTGTCCGATTGTTGTAGGACTGTCAAACTTCTGACCTGTTCTTCCATCGCGCAGCTGAACCTTTCCGTCTGAGTGGATAGGAACGCCCTTCCAGAGCTCTCTGTGATCTCTGTTCTCATAGAGATAGCTCATGATGTCGGGATCAACAAGGTCTTTATATTTCTTTTCAAACTCTTCCCATGAAGTGTTTACGTAATCATTGGCAAGCTCAAGAGTATCCTGGATATCGATCTCGTTTGCACCGTCAAAGATAGGTGTTGCGATGTTGAATCCGAGAGCCTTTGCAGCAAGTGAAAGGTGGATCTCAAGGACCTGTCCGATATTCATACGGGAAGGCACGCCCAGGGGGTTAAGCACGATATCAAGAGGTCTGCCGTTAGGAAGATAAGGCATATCTTCTATAGGAAGTACTCTTGAAACGACACCCTTGTTACCGTGACGTCCGGCCATCTTATCACCTACGGAGATCTTTCTCTTCTGAGCGATATAGATACGAACTGCCTGGTTTACACCGGGTGAAAGCTCGTCGCCGTTTTCTCTTGTGAATACCTTGGCATCAACTACGATACCGTATTCACCGTGAGGAACCTTAAGAGATGTATCACGAACCTCTCTTGCCTTCTCACCGAAGATAGCTCTGAGGAGTCTCTCTTCTGCTGTAAGCTCTGTTTCTCCCTTAGGAGTAACCTTACCTACAAGGATATCACCGGCACGAACCTCAGCACCGATACGGATGATTCCGCGATCGTCAAGATCCTTAAGAGCGTCATCACCAACACCGGGAACGTCCCTTGTGATCTCTTCCGGTCCGAGCTTGGTCTCACGGGCCTCAGCCTCGTACTCTTCAATATGTACAGATGTAAATACATCATCACGAACAAGTCTCTCTGAAAGGAGAACAGCGTCCTCGTAGTTGTAACCTTCCCAGGTCATGAATCCGATAAGAGGGTTCTTACCAAGTCCAAGCTCACCCTGTGAAGTTGAAGGACCGTCTGCGATAACCTGACCTGCCTCAACATGGTCGCCCTTGAATACGATAGGTCTCTGGTTGTAGCAGTTACTCTGGTTTGATCTCTGGAACTTGATGAGGTGGTACTCTTCCTTCTCACCATCATCGTAAGTCATCTGAATGAGCTTACTGTCTACGAAATCAATAGTTCCTGCTTTTCTTGCAACCACACAAACACCTGAGTCAACAGCTGCCTTGCGCTCCATACCTGTACCAACTGCAGGAGCCTCGGTTGTAAGAAGAGGCACAGCCTGACGCTGCATGTTTGATCCCATCAGCGCACGGTTAGCATCGTCATTCTCAAGGAAAGGAATGAGTGCTGTAGCAACTGAGAATACCATACGAGGTGACACGTCCATGTACTCGAACATGGTCTTGGGATATTCTGAAGTCTCATCCTTGTAACGTCCGGAAACAGTATTTCTCTTGAAGTGACCTTCCTCATCAAGAGGAGTGTTCGCCTGAGCTACATGGTAATTATCTTCTTCGTCTGCTGTAAGGTACTCAACCTCATCTGTAACCCTGGGGTTCTCAGGATCGGTCATGTCAACCTTACGGTAAGGAGCCTCAACAAATCCGTAATCATTTACTCTCGCATAGCTTGCAAGAGAGTTGATAAGACCGATGTTGGGTCCTTCAGGAGTCTCGATAGGACACATACGTCCATAGTGTGTATAGTGAACGTCTCGAACCTCGAATCCGGCTCTGTCTCTTGAAAGACCACCGGGGCCAAGAGCTGAAAGACGTCTCTTATGTGTCAACTCACCAAGAGGGTTATTCTGATCCATGAACTGTGACAGCTGTGATGAACCGAAGAACTCTTTTACAGCAGCCTGTACGGGCTTGATGTTGATAAGAGTCTGAGGTGAAACCTCCTCGGTATCATGAGTAGTCATTCTCTCACGAACAACTCTCTCAAGTCTGGAAAGACCGATACGATACTGGTTCTGTAAAAGCTCACCTACGCAACGGATACGTCTGTTTCCGAGGTGATCGATATCGTCGTCGTTTCCGATTCCATACTCAAGATGGATATTATAGTTAATGGAAGCAATGATATCTTCCCTTGTGATGTGCTTGGGAATAAGCTCATGCACACGCTTCTTGATAGTCTCTGCAAGGCCCTCGGGATCGTTCTTTGCAGCATACTCTTCAAGGATCTCTTTGAGAACAGGGTAGTAAACGTCCTCATTGATACCAAGCTGCTCGGGCTCGCACTCGATGAAGTGTGTGATGTCTACCATCATATTGGAAAGAACCTTAACATTGCGCTCCTCTTCCTGAAGCATTACATAAGGAATAGCGCAGTTCTGGATCTCTGTAGCAAGAGCACGGTCAACCTTGGTGCCTGCTGCTGCGATCATCTCGCCTGTTGTCTCATCAACAACATCCTCAGCAAGAACATGTCCGTTGATCCTGTTCTTGAAATGAAGTTTCTTATTAAATTTATATCTTCCAACCTTAGCAAGGTCGTATCTTCTGGGGTCGAAGAACATAGCGTTGATAAGGCTCTCTGCGCTCTCAACACTTAAAGGCTCACCGGGACGGATCTTTCTGTAGAGTTCAAGAAGACCGCTCTGGTAATCGGTAGAAGAATCCTTGGAGAAACTTCCCTGGATCTTGGGCTCGTCGCCAAAGAGTTCAAGGATCTCCTCGTTTGTTCCGATTCCGAGTGCTCTGATAAGAACAGTAACCGGTACCTTTCTGGTTCTGTCCACTCTAGCATAGAATACGTCATTAGGATCGGTTTCATACTCAAGCCATGCACCTCTGTTAGGGATAACAGTGCAAGCCATAAGCTCCTTACCGATCTTATCATATGTGATATCGTAATAGATACCGGGGGAACGTACTAACTGGCTGACGATAACACGCTCTGCTCCATTGATAACGAAAGTACCGGTAGCTGTCATAAGAGGAAGATCGCCCATGAATATCTCATGCTCTGTGATCTCGTCTTTTTCCTTATTATGAAGACGAACCTTTACCTTCAACGGTGCAGCAAAAGTAGCATCTCTCTCTTTACACTTTTCGATAGTGTTCTTGTTTTTATCGATCTCGTCTTCACAAAGCTTGAAATCAACAAATTCAAGACTGAGCTTGCCACTGTAGTCCTCAATTGGAGAAATATCGTCAAAGACTTCTTTTAAGCCTTCGTCAAGAAACCACTGATAGGAGTTCTTCTGAACTTCGATCAGGTTCGGCATCTCCAGGACTTCCTTTTGGCGCTGGAAACTCATTCTGAGATTCTTACCAGAGCCGGTAGGATGTAATCTGTTTTTTTCCATTGACATTCACCCCGTTCTTATATTTTTTAGTGGTTTTATGAGGTCTAAAACAAAGCACACTAAAAAAGTGCGCAAAAAGACCCACTGCACCACAATAGTGCATTGTCCATTATACGTCTACTGAAATTTCATGTCAAGGATTATTTTTTAGAAAAAAGAACTATAGAAGAAAAGAGGCCAGACCAATGTCTGACCTCTCATTGAACATAAGAATGTATTATTTGAGTGTAACCTTTGCACCCTCAGCCTCAACCTTAGCCTTGATGTCATCAGCCTCAGCCTTAGAAGCGTTCTCTTTGATCATCTTAGGAGCGCCGTCTACGAGATCCTTTGCTTCCTTAAGTCCAAGACCTGTGATCTCACGAACAACCTTGATAACCTTAACCTTGTTAGGGCCAACCTCTGTGAGCTCTACGTTGAACTCAGACTTCTCCTCACCAGCTGCTGCGCCTGCGCCAGCACCTGCTGCTGCAACTACAACGCCTGCTGCTGCAGATACGCCAAACTCTTCCTCGCAAGCCTTTACAAGATCATTAAGCTCGAGTACTGTTAACTCTTTGATAGCATCGATAATTTCTGCTGTAGATAACTTTGCCATTTTATATTCCTCCGTTAGTTTTAATAAAAATCAATTTAGTAGTTAAGCCTGCAAACAGAAATTACTCTGCTGCGGGTGCTTCTGCTGTCTCAGCAGGAGCTGCTGCTTCCTCAGCGGGAGCTGTCTCTTCTGCGGGTGCTGCCTCTCCGCCTTTCTCAGCGATCTGTTTGATAACGCGAGCGAAGTTTGCAACAGGTGACTGCATAGAACCAAGCAATCTTGAAAGAAGAACTTCTCTTGAAGGGATAGCTGCAATCTCTGCCATTGCTGCTGCATCGTAGAGCTTGCCCTCGATAACACCACCCTTAATCTCAAGAGCCTTCGCCTTCTTTGCGAACTCATAAAGAACACGTGCAGGTGCTGCAGGATCTGTAGTAGATACAGCCATAGCACTGGGACCGTTAAGAAAGTCCTTAAGCTGCTCGAAGTCGGTTCCCTGGAACGCGAAGTTCATCATTGTGTTCTTGTAAACCTTGTACGTTACGCCTTCTTCACGAAGTTTCTTACGAAGCTCAGTGTCCTCGGCAACAGTAAGTCCGCGGTGATCTACAAGTACGAGTGCCTGTGCGTCTTTGATCTTTTCTGAAATCTCATTAACTACAGGCTGCTTCAATTCAACCTTTGCCATCTCTTTACCTCCTTATAGAATTTACCGCCAAAGAAAAACCCCTCGAAGACATCGAGAGGTTAAAAAGTCTGATTAAAAACTTTTCCTCGGCAGGTGCTGTGCGCTTTATGTTCCCGTGGGAACACCTGCTGTCTTCGGCATGGCGTCCGTTCTTCAGACGACCTTGAGTAGATTAACATATCTGCGAAGACTTGTCAAGGACTTATATACCCATTTTCGTCAATTTTTATACCGGGAGATCTTACAGCCATCTCACTCAGTATCCTGATATGCTCAGATCCTGTAGCTTCTTTCAGAGTACATCCGCTCTGCAAAGCAGGTATCATCTGCAGATTTACCCCTCCGTCTCTGTGAATGGTGGTTATGATCATGCAGGTGTCCAGCGTCTTGGAATTGAAAAAATAATTTCCCAGGCTGTATACCACCGGAACCCCGTCCACATAATCGATCTTCTGCAAAACATGGGGATGGGATCCGATTATCAGATTGGCTCCCGCATCTGCAATCTCTTTTGCCTGATCTCTCTGAAGATAATCGATTTCTTCGGTGCTCTCCGTTCCCCAGTGGATGAACACCACCACAAAAGCATCCTTTGATCTGGCTTCACGAACTTTTTCAAGAAGCAGCGTGTCATCAAGGCATCTGAAAACTCCGGGAGTATTTTCTCCCGCGCCTTTCGTGTCGGGATTATCAAGCCTCTCTATCTGAGTTGCACAGATAGTTGCGATCTTCATTCCATTCTCGGTGACATAATAGATCGGATGGGATGCTTCCTCTAAGTTTCTGCCCGCTCCCGTGTGGACTATTCCTGCATTATCCAGTGTATCAAGGGTATCCAAAAGAGCTTCTTCTCCGTAATCATAGGCATGATTGTTGGCAAGTCCCACAATATCAACTCCCATCATATCAAGAAGAGATGCGGTTTCAGGCTTTGCCCTGAAGGTGTAGGTCTTTTCAGGTGTGGGAAAACCTCTGTTTGAGTAAGGAAATTCGTTGTTCACCATCATGATGTCAACGCCTTTCATCATCTCAAGAAGACTCTCTCCTATGACTCCTTCCGGTCTTCCGCCGTTTATCTTGAAAGCGTTACCCGCAGCGTAATTGTCATCAAAAAGGATATCTCCCGCAAATCCAAGGGTAACGCAGTCGTCATCAGCAGTCCCGATAACATGGGTGTAGCCCTCATCCTCCTCATTGACCAAAGAAGAAGTATCAACTTTCTCATCAGGTGCTACAGCCACATTCTCTGCCACCATGGCCTGTGGTATTGCTTCAAGCTTGGAGGAAAAGAGAACCTGCTCATCAACAGGGGCGTTCTTTATACTGTTCGCAATAAAAAGAGCAGGCACTCCCACCGCCAGAATAATTGCCAGTGTGAGAAGAAATATCCTGCCGTAAAGTCTTGCGTCCATTTGGCTTTTTCTTTTATGACTTCTCTTCATATATATAAGTATACCACAACATATAGTGGTATTCTATTTTTGCACACAAGATAAAAAAAGCTTCCACAAAACGTGGAAGCTCTTTTCTCATTTATGCATATTGAATCATCAATACTTGTTTGATACAACCTTTACGCCAGGGCCCATTGTTGTAGCAAGAGTAATGCTCTTGAGGTACTGACCCTTAACTGATGAAGGTCTTGCCTTTGTGATAGCATCCATAAGAGCGTTGAAGTTCTGCTCAAGCTGCTCCTCTGTGAAAGATGCCTTTCCAACAGGAACGTGGATGATGTTAGCCTTATCAAGTCTGTACTCGATCTTACCAGCCTTGATATCGTTAACAGCCTTAGTTACATCCATAGTAACTGTGCCTGCCTTAGGGTTGGGCATAAGTCCCTTAGGTCCGAGAACCTTACCAAGACGTCCAACTACACCCATCATATCAGGTGTTGCAACTACAACATCGAAATCAAGCCATCCATCATTCTGGATCTTAGGAATAAGCTCCTCACCACCAACGTAATCTGCGCCGGCAGCCTGTGCCTCGTCAAGCTTTGTACCCTTAGCGAATACAAGAACCTTAACTGTCTTACCTGTTCCGTTAGGAAGAACAACAGCGCCTCTGATCTGCTGATCAGCGTGACGGCTGTCACAACCTGTTCTGATGTGAAGCTCTACAGTCTCATCAAACTTTGCAATAGCTGACTTCTTAACAAGAGCTATTGCATCAGCGGCTTCATACTGCTGAGTCTTATCAATAAGCTTAGCAGCTTCTAAGTATTTCTTTCCGTGTTTCATCTCTCATCCTCCATCAGTCTTCTACTACGATTCCCATACTACGTGCTGTTCCTGCGATCATGCTCATAGCACCCTCGATATCAACAGCATTAAGGTCAGGCATCTTTGTCTCTGCAATCTTTCTAACATCTTCCTTAGAAACAGTTGCAACCTTAGTCTTGTTAGGTACTCCTGAACCCTTCTGAATCTTAGCTGCCTTCTTAAGAAGAACTGCAGCAGGTGGAGTCTTTGTGATGAATGTGAAACTTCTGTCTGCATAAACTGTGATA
>JAILOW010000125.1 GCA_024690635.1 Butyrivibrio sp. | reverse complement strand
CCTGATCTGCTTGAGAGCAGCATTGTAAAGGAGGCTGACTTCCTCCCAGGTGCCAATATCATCGGAAATCCTGATATCGGCAGATGTCAAATCAAGTTCCATACTCTTCTCCTACTGTCTGTTCCAGTACTCCTTGTTAAGGGAGCAGGCTCTGACAAAGAACTTAGGAAGCTTTTTGTATGCTCTTCCCAACTTGTAACCTAAAAGTCTGCATCCGCACATGATGATATAATGCGGGATCAGATAACCCTTACCAATGTGTCTGAAGTGATTCACGGTCTGCTTCACCATCTTTTTACCCTCGGACTCCGAGCTGACAGCAGCAAAAACCTCCGGATGATCCGTCTGTGAAACACCTATATCAAAGTTCCTGTGGAACTGTTGCATGCATGTATAATTGTGAGAATGGATAACGCCGGCTTCTGCCACGTATCCTATGGCATAGCCCTCTCGGCAGGCCTTGCCTGCAAATACCATATCCTCATTGAAAATAGCGCGGTGTACAAAACCACCCAGCTTATCAAATATATCACGTCTGTACATAGCGCAGACATTTGAGCAAAAGTAAGTCTTTATCCCAAGCTTTGGAAGATCTGCCTGAGTCTTTTTCATGGACTTGCCGGGATAATTGAACTTTCTTGAATATCTCTCTGCAAGATTGCAGTCAAATCTGGGATACTGCCTGGCGTAGGCTGCTGCCGTATCCTCATCAAGAGCCTTGGCAAGATTTGAAATCAGCTGTTTGTCCCTTGGGAATGCATCCTGTGTGATCATCAAAAAGAAGTCTGCATCCGAAAGTGCCACACCTCTGTTTCTGGTCTCTCCATGGTCGAAATCAGCCTTTTTTACATGCTGAAGTATTATATTGTCATATTTCTTTTGCGGATTCTCTTTTGACTGCTCAATGAGCTTTTCCCAGTACTCTCTTTCCGTATTCATGATAATGATATGTGAAGGACGGACCGACTGAGTCTCAAGGTCGTCTATAAGTCTTAAAAGAGAATGATCAGGTTTGTACGTGGGAATGATCACGTCAACTGTGTACATAAATACCTCTTATACTGCAAAGGGCCGTGAGCCAGACACTCACGACCCTCATTATTCTGTCAATTACTTAAGATACGGATCCGTATCTGCCTTTATCTTGTCGCTGTACTTCTGAACATCAGAGGAAACCTCGTATGTATCATCTTCGAACAGGAACTGATGGAGCCACTTAACATTGCTTGCAAGATCTGTGGGAATTACGCAGCTGCCCTTCTTGCCGATGGTGCCGGTAGTTCTCATGCTCTCCTCAGGGAATCCGTTGTTGTCCACTACCTTGTACTTGGTAATGTTCTTGAGAAGATCAAGGATCTCTGAAAGATCAAGTGATGTATAAGTCTCTTCGAAAGCGGCATTGGCAATCTTTTCAAGCTGTGAGTAGTTCATGCCCTGTGCCTTTTCAATACAAGCCATCAAAACAGTTCTCTGTCTCTCGGCACGCTTGAAGTCATCGCCTGCTGTGTATCTGATCCTGCAGTAAGCAGTTGCCTGAAGTCCGTTAAGAGTCTGAACTCCTGCACTTGTAACAGGTGTGTAGTCCATACCAAGCTCGGTAGCCATGGTGGACTGATAGCTGTTAAGGTGAGGGATCTCGGCATCTGTAACATCAATTGTAACTCCGCCAAGAGCATTTACAACATCAGTAAGTCCCTTGAATCCGACGGTAACGAAGCCCTTGATATCCATATCAAGGTTCATGTTGAGCATTGAAATAGCCTGCTCGGGACCGCCTTCTCCGTAAGCTGCGTTACACTTGGTGTACTTGTCATTGCTAAGGTTAAGGTAAGTATCACGATATACGGAGCAAAGCTTGATATCTCCGGTATCATTGTTAATAGAAGCAATGATGATGGTATCGGATCTGGTGTTCTTTTTGATAGCGCCCTGATTTTTGGCTTCATCACGGGTATCAACACCAAAGAGTGCAAGGTTGGTATAGCCGAGCATCTGCTGGTTATCAGCAACGCCCTCGTTGATACTGCTGTTGATCTTTTCCTCATTCATGTCAACCTTACCAACCTTGGTAACGTCAACTCTGAAGAATACCATATATGCTGCAAATAAAAGTCCTACGGCAACAAGTATTTCTACAATAAGAAGAACCAGTGCCTTTGTGTTGTTTTTCTTTTTTCTGGAACCGCTCCTTCTGGGAGCATTTCCCTTTGAAGATCCGCTTTTTGATGCAGATGATCTGCCTCCTGAAGAACTCATGCGGGCAGGTCTGTCATTATAATCATCGTAATCGTCGTACCTGTCATCTCTTCGTCTGTCGTCTCTTCGTCTGTCATCTCTTCGAGCAGGTCTTCTTTCCCCTCTCTCGTAAAACTCATCGTCACGATTTGACATGATAAAATAATCTCCTTGTCCCAACAAAATAATGTGCATAATAACACCAATATATTTTGCCACAAACAAAGAGATTATACAAGTTTTTATATCAATATGCGTTTTTGTTGACGAATCCGTGTCTCACTGTTCCAAGGAGTATCTTAAGATCAAAGGCCATGGACCAGTTCTCAATGTAATAGATGTCGTATTCTATCCTCTTTCTGATGGAGGTATCTCCCCTGTAACCGTTTATCTGAGCCCAGCCGGTAAGTCCCGGACGAACCTGGTGCTTTACCATGTATCTGGGGATCTGTTCTTTGAACTTTTCAACGAACTGAGGTCTCTCAGGCCTTGGCCCCACTAGAGACATCTGACCTATAAAGATATTAAAGAACTGAGGCATCTCATCGATACTGGTCTTTCTAAGGAAAGCTCCGACTCCCGTAACTCTGGGATCCCCCTTGGTGGTCCAGCCTTTCTTTTCCTCAGCCTCGGTCTGAACCTTCATGGTCCTGAATTTATACATCATGAAGGGTTTGCCGTTAAGGCCGATCCTCTCCTGCTTGTAAATGATAGGTCCCTTGCTGGTGGTCTTTACCGCAATCGCCGCAAATATCATGGCAGGCGAGAAGAGAACGATCGCCAAAAGAGATCCAACTATATCCACGATCCTCTTGGCCAGCTTGTTCATGGAGTTGGTAAGAGGCACATATCTGATATTGATGACGGGAAGTCCCTGTACATCCTCGGTATATGGATTACTGGGGAAAAGAGATGAGTAATCCGGAATGAACTTGGTATGTACGCCGGATTTTTCACAGAGCGCCACAAGCTCCTCCAGTCTGTCGTAATCATCCAGAGGAAGAGTAATGGTGATCTCATCGTAGTTGCTGTTTTCAAGATAGTTCACAAGCTGATCGATCTTGCCCACAACTTTTACGCCGTGGTAGCTTGCTCCCAAAGGGACCATGTCATCCAAGACTCCCGCTATCTCATAGCCCCATTGGGGATTTTCCATGATCCTGGAGATATAGCCTTCCGCAGCTCTGGAATAACCCACCAGAAGAATGTGTTTGATATTGTAACCTTTTTTCCTGATAAACCTTAAGAACTTACGCAAAAGAGCATGCGCAAGAGTGGTAAGAAAGATGTTCAATGCCACAAAGATAAAGATCATCGAACGGGAGAAGTCTTTTTGTTTTAACATGAACAATACTACTACAAAGCCCACTGCCCCTACGGCATTGGCCTGAACAATATCTACAAATTCATTCCACAGCCTCAGAGCCCGCCTTGAAGTATACAGATTGGCAAGATAATACAAAAAGATATAAGCCGGTACCAGAAAATAAAGCGCAGAAAAATAAACCTCCATAGGAAGGTGTCCACCTACGCGGTTCCCCGAAAATACAGACTCAAATTTCAGATAATATGAAAGCATATAAGAGCCTGCAACTATAGCTGCATCAACAACCACGTGGGCTCTGTTTAAATGTACCTGATTATCCTTGATCATGGTGCTATTTTATCTCATTTCCTGTGTCTTATCAATGTAAGCGCATCAAACATGCAGAAGTCTCCTGAAACAGTTGACCCACAATTCCAATTGAAGCTTTATTGAGAAAAGAATTGCCGAAGCGTCAAATTTTACCTTTTTATCGGTGTTTTTAAAGATCTTGTTAAAGCCGTCTCCAAGTCCCTTTACATGTGCTGTTCCCAGGTGCCCTCGTGTATAGAAAACATGCTTTACAGCAATTCCTATCAGGATCAGCGGAAGGTTGATGATAACCTGAAGTGCAGGCATGTTCTTATATATGAGATAGAGATTGTTTGCAGCTGTAAGGCGTACCTTGAACTCGTTGTATCTTGAACCGCTTGTGGCACTTCCTGCGTGATATACAACAGATGAGGGTTCATACAGATTCACATAGCCCTTAAGGCGCGCTCTGTAACCTATATCCACATCCTCAAGGTAGCAAAAATGTGCCTCGTCAAAAAGTCCCACTTTTTCAAAGAGATCTCTTCGATACATGGCTGCACCTGCACAGGCGCTGGTGAGAGCTTCTCTTTTGGAAAAACGGGATGGATCAGCATCCTTTCCGGGGGTAAAGGCCCAGCCAAGGGCGCAGTAATAATCGCCGCAGTCATCTATATTATGCGGAGGCTTTAAAGCCAGCATCTTGGCTTGAACGGAAAAAGCCTTCTGCTTTTTATCCATCACCTTAACAAGGGATGAGATTGCCTCTTCCGAGCATACAGTATCGTTATTTAAAAGAAATACATAGGGACTTTCGCAGGCCCTGATTCCTGCATTTACAGCGGCAGCAAAGCCCTTGTTCCCGGAATTTTCGATAACAGTAACCTCAGGCCACTTCTCTTTTACGTAAGAAGCGCTTCCATCCGTTGATCCATCATCCACAAGGATAGTGTCAAAATCCCTGAAAGTCTGCTTCCCAAGGCTTGACAGACAATCATCCAGATATTCTTTTCCGTTAAAATTAGGTATGACAACCGTAACCTTTTTCATGCATCAAATCCTTCTGACTATTCCGGGATCCCACATCACACGGTATCCAAGCTTTGCAGCTTCTTCTCCCAGGCGCAGAGACATTTCTGCGATCTTTTCCGGTGGCAGTGCTGCGATCTCTTCAGGAAGCTCACCTTTAAGGGTTCCCTCTCCGTAGCTAAATCCCGTAACCTTTTCAAAAGCGGGAACAAGCTCTTTTCTCACAGCAAGGCATCTGATATCCACAGCAAACGCATCCTGCTGCAATACAGCTCTGTGCTGCAGGCCGCCTGAATAGCCTTCCGGAAGGCCCTTGTACTTAAGGCTTCCGTCCTTGCGATACATGCCTCCTGCAAGTTTCTTTTTTCTGTCCAGGATCTTGCCTCCGACTATACCCACATCCCTTCTGCAATAGAGAACGCCTGGCGAATACACCGGTCTGTAAAAACCAAGATGAGGAAGCATCTCCACATGCGACTTTATGCCGTAGTCACGCAAAAGATCCTCTACAGCCTTTCTTCCGGCTTCATAAGCGTAGGTCTTGCTGGCGGGATTGGCCGCTGTGGAGCCGGCATGGCACCTCCAGTGATAAAGAACTTTTTCTATATGTACGATCTGATTGCCGGAGGCAGGAAGCTCCATAGCTGCTTCTGCACAGGTTCGAAGAACAAGATCAAAATCCTGGGCTCCGTCATATCCTGATCTAAGTTTCAATCTCTTTATGATATCCGCTCTGATAACAGTAAAATGGCAGATATAATTGTTGGACAAAAGATAGTCCATATTAAATGAGGGCTTTTGATGGTGCTCGTAGTAAAGTCCCTTCTTATCATCAAATTTATCCTCATCCGAGTAAATAAGCCTTACGGGGCATCCGGAAAAGCCTGAGAGCCTGTTGGTCTTCATGCTCTTTCTGATGACATTAAATACTTCAAACAACGCATCGGGAGTAAGTACATCATCATGATCCAAAAGGCCTATATAATCTCCGGAAGCTTTTTCTATAGCCTTGTTGGTATTACCTGAAATGCCCTTATTTTCATCAAGCCTGATATACCTTATGCGCAAGTCCTGTGAGGCGTAGTCACGTGCAATCTCAAGGGGCTTAGGAGAAGCATCCGCCAGGATCAGTTCAAAATTACCGTAAGTCTGTGCAAGAACAGATTCTATCATCTCCCGCAGGTATTTTTCAGGGGTGTTAAAAAGAGGCACCGCTATACTGAATCTCACGCAGCCGCCGGCCTCGGCTATATCCTTATATTCCAGCCTCTGAGCTTCAAGTTCCTCATCCGAAAGAGGGATGAACCGGTACTTTGCGGAAAGGCCCAGAGTTGTTCTTTCCAGGGCAGCAAAAAATGCGGCCCTTGCACCATTGCGCTTTGCATATGCAATTGTCTTTCGGACCGCATTTTTGATTCCCATTATTTATTTCCCTTCTGAATCGGATTATCCGGATCTATCAGATCACGCTCTTAACTGCCTCTGTAAGCTCATCCTGAAGCTTTGCGGCATCATCAAGATTTTTGCCCTTAACGCCCATGTAAAATTTAATCTTGGGCTCGGTTCCTGAAGGTCTTGCGCAGCACCATGCATCATTATCAAGCGCAAAGTAAAGAACGTTTGATGAAGGAAGTCCTGTGCCGCTCTCTGCGCCGGTCTCCATGTTGATGACCTTGTCAGCCTTGTAATCTCTGAACTCAAGAACCTTGAAGCTGCCAAACTCCTTGGGAGGATTCTTTCTGAGCTTGTCCATAAGAGCTGCGATCTGCTCAGCACCTTCCTTACCCTTCATGGTGATGGAGTACTGACCTTCTTTGTAGTAGCCGTACTTTTCATAAATATCGATCATGGCATCCCATACGCTCTTGCCCTGCTTTTTGTAGAAAGCAGCAAGCTCGCAGAGCATCATAACAGCAACTACCGCATCCTTGTCTCTGGCGTGGGTTCCTGCAAGACATCCGTAGGACTCCTCAAGACCGAATACGTAGTTATAGGACTGGCCGTTTTCCTCAAAGAGCTTGATCTGCTCTCCGATGTACTTAAATCCTGTAAGGACCTCAATGTAGTGAAGTCCGTAGGACTCTGCCACAGCCTTTGCCATGTTGGTGGTAACGATAGTTGTAACAAATGCAGGGTTTGCAGGCATTGTGCCTGTAGCCTTGCGCTCTCTTAAGATATAGTCACCGATGAGCATTCCGGACATGTTTCCGGTAAATGCAACATACTCGCCGGTCTTAAGATCTTTTGCATAAATACCGAGACGGTCTGCATCGGGATCCGTTGCAAGAACGATATCGGCATCCTTTTCCTTGGCAAGCTTAAGAGCAAGTTCGAAAGCCTTGGGATCCTCAGGATTGGGATAATCAAGGGTTGTGAACTCGGGATCGGGAAGTTCCTGCTCGGGAACAACAAATACGTTCTTGAATCCCAGTTCCTTAAGTACTCTTCTCACAGGGAGATTTCCTGTGCCGTGGAAAGGTGTGTAAACGATGGTGAACTTGTCAGCCATCTCATCGATAACATCCTGATGGATTATCTGCTTTTTGAGCTCAACCATGTATTTGTCGTCGATCTCCTCGCCAAAGGAAACGTAAAGTCCCTTAGCGATGGCATCCTCTTTTGACATGGTCTTTACATCATGGTAGTCGGTGATGGCCACAACCTCGCCGATGATACCTGTATCGTGAGGAGGTGTAACCTGTGCGCCATCCTCCCAGTAAACCTTGTATCCGTTATATTCCGGAGGATTGTGTGAAGCTGTAACCATTACGCCTGCGATACAGCCGAACTCACGAAGAGCAAAAGAAAGCTCAGGTGTGGGACGAAGAATATCGCTGACATAAGCCTTGATTCCGTTTGCTGCAAGGCAAAGAGCTGTCTCATCAGCAAACTCCGGTGAAAACTTTCTGCAGTCATAGGAAATGGCAACACCCTTTTTAGCTGCATCGGGGCCACCGTGTTTTTTAATATAATTGGCAAGACCCTGTGTAGCCTTGCGTACAGTATATTTGTTCATTCTGTTGGTACCGGCTCCGATCACCCCGCGAAGTCCTCCTGTACCAAACTCAAGCTCTCTGTAAAAACGATCCTCTACCTCTGCCTCATTGTTTCTGATGGCCAGAAGCTCCTGCTTTGTCTCCTGATCGAAATAGTCGTCGTTTAACCAGTACTCAAACTGTTTAGTTGCCTCACTCATACTAATTCCTCCTAACTATCGATAAACGTCCGAAAATGGTTTCTCGGACGTTTACAGTATATCATAATTCTTGACTATTTAGTATGTTACTTCGCCGTCATGCTTAAGAAGAGATACGCTTGTCACCTCATCTATAGCTGACAGTTGCTTGCACAGCTCTTTTCCCTCAGAAGTTCTAAGCTCGTAAGCCACGCTAACTACGCCATTTACGATGGTTCTGCTCTTTTCCTCGAAATAACCAGCCTGCTCTCTTAAGATCCTGTCAATGCTATCAGAAACATCATCGTTGTCTCCATAGCTAAGAAGAAGTACCTGAGGAGCCTTAGCCTGTGGAATGGCATCCAGGATGAGGATAACTACCGTAACTGCAAGGGATACTACAACCGCAAGTCCGTAGATACCTGCGCCGCAGATGATTCCCACTGAAATTGACCAGAACAGGAAAACCAGATCCATTGGCTCTTTAATGGCTTTACGGAAACGAACGATTGAAAGAGCACCTACCATACCCAGTGACACAACAATACTTGTCTGGATTGTCAGAATGATTGCTGCAGTGATGATGGAAAGAGCTGCCAGAGAGATATTAAAGCTCTTTGAATAGAAGCTCTTTTTGGTTACGATCCTGTAAAAGAAATAGATATAAATTGCCATAAGGCATGTCACAGCTATCGCCAGAATGATTGTCTTAACATCCAGCTGTGTCTGTGCGTAATTCTGTATAAATGATCTCTTTAAAATATCCTTAAAACTCATATTTATCCTCCCTTAAAACGGATTTATTGGCAGTCGCCTGCATAAGTCATATTTTGAAAAAGAGCTGCACCTCATATCTCGAAGATTTATCATCCGCCTAATGTAATCCGGCAGCAAGGTGTCGTATTTAACTTCCAGAAGATCTAAATGCTGTGGCATTATGGGTCTTGTTGGAAGGTCTTCATCAAAGAATCTGTCGTACATATTGCTGGAAGAAAGATTCTTGTCGATGGTAATTCGCACATTTGACGGATACCAGATGAAGGGAACTCTCTCGTACTGCACTATGGTCACTGGTCTGTAGCCTCTTGTGATGATGTTAAGTGCAAACTCATTCCAAAGGGGCGGTTTATCTTTATCTATAGTGACACTACCTGCAACAGCAGCCTCAAGTTCATCCCTTGTGATCGGAACGCTGTCCTTCCAGGTCATGCTTCCAACCTTTTTCTTGCACTCCAAGTGAATTACCGAATCGCTGCAGCTATATGCGCGAATCCTCCACTTTCTCCTGATCCCTACTCCGTCCTCTTTTTCATGAAAACAGGTATCATCGAGATCATCGAAATAAATGCTGCGAATAAGATAGGATGCCCGATCCCCAAGATGGGGATCTTTTTCCAGCATTCCGGAGAGCCTCATCTGAATAATGCCAGTTTCCGTTTTCTGTATCAGGTATTTTTGTTCATTTCTGTATCTGTTACCCATATTATCTGTATCCCCTCCTACTGCGGAGTCTTAGTCAGAATCATGTCCTCTGTAACAATATCATCTGACGTAAAAAGCTTATCGCCGTTGTACCAGTCCATGTCATCTTTGTACATCGGAAGTGCACCATCAATGGCAGTTCCTTCCTTTACCGGAAACATGACGTCAATCCTTGACTCATCCAAAACGAAGGTCAATAAACAGTAATCTTCTTCGTGAAGATAATACTCATGTAAAAAGTCCATTCTGGAATTAAATGCGTCTACAATCCCACTTACCTTATCTTCAAATCCGCCTTCTCTTCTCCATTTGATCATATCAGTGGCAACAGAATCCGCAATCTCTTCTTGCCACTTTGGTACCTCTTCATCTAAGATGGTTCGAAGCTCAGGCTCAGCCACGTCTATATAGTAGCTCTTCATCTGCTCATGAAAATCTTCATGAAGGTCCAGTGCATGAAGCCACATTATTCCTGACTCATCTTTTTCTTTTATGGTTATTGCATTGTTATGGAGCCTGTTTACAAAATATTTCATGCTCTCATTTTGAACAAATACAATGTAATCCGTTATTGATCTGTCAAAATCCCAGGCTGGTCCGCCGTGGAGAAGTGGATCTCCCTCTTTTACATAGAAAAACTCACTGGCAAATTCTGTGTCATAGTTGGCTGAAATTTCCTGCAAAACGTACTGTCTAAGCCATGACTCAGAATCGTAGTAATCAGACCATGTCTTACCTTCTTCATCCGTCTCTCCATCAGAAAGATAAAGCGCGTTCTCAGCCTTGTTAACCAGCTTGGATAAATAGTCATACTGAGCATCAGTTATATTGTTTGGCGCCTTTATCCGCATCCATCTGTGAGGAGTTTCAAGCCTCAGGCGCTCATCATTTTCCTCTACAACCTGCTGTACCGCCAGCTCTACAAGATAGCCTCCTGTAATGTCCTGAGCAACCGCCTGTCCCCTCATGACATTGTTGGCTGCCTCAAGATCATTGATATCCAGGGTTCCGCCAATGTCAATCTTCTGAACAAGCATATACAGTCCTTCATATCTTCCATCCAGATATACATTTACGAAGCGAAAATCAGGAGCGTACTCATCGCCTGTTCTCTTGGACAGCTCGTACATTATGGCGTTTTTCATATAGGATGAATCTGCGCCCTCAGAAACCAGAAGCCAGTTGCTCTGCTGGGATAAGCCAAGGATCTCTGAATCATATTCAAGGTTAAACTGGTATGACTTCTTGTCGTTGTACCAGGATGTGTTGCCATGAACACGGATGCTGCAGTTGCCAACAAAGTCCTGAGCTCCGCCGTTCTTCAAAACTGCGCAAAAGCCTGATGCGGTGTTTCCCTTGGCTGCTGTCAGAAATTCCTTTGATTCGTCGTAAAGTCCAAGGTGAACAGAGGGAATCCCATAGGTTCCTATAAACCTGAACTGACCCTTTTCTATGCCCACATCAGGAATATCTATCTCGCCCTCAAGCTCTGTAAGTGCTGGCGCGGCAAAAGAGTCTCCATCGAAATACACATTTCCATCAATAGTTACTCTGACATCCCTATCGCACACAACCTGAAGCTCTTTTTCCTGATCCCAGGGAAGATAGACATCATAGTGGATTATTCCATTTTCATCGTAGTAAGCATCTATGGCTCCTGCGCTGGCCTCCGGATAGCCCTTGACCACAAAGCCCACAGTCTGCCAGATGGTCATATCAGAAAACCTGGTTTTATCAGGCTCTGATTTTTGCGTACCATAAACTACTGCCAGCGACAGAATCGCTAGCAGTATTAACGTGAGCCATATACTCTTTTTAAACAAACTGCTCTTCAATAAAAAACTCCTGGTAACTTCAACAGATCATTGAACTCTTAAGCTGGAATAGCCTTCTACATTCAGGCTGTAATCACTTCTATCCAGTGAGAAGTTAGGGTTGTAGTATGGATCGCCCTTATCAAGCACCTCTTTCCACTTGGTCCTGAAGTGCTCAGACTCCTTGCCATAGCGGGCAGCATTCTTGCCCTCGAGGTCGAGGCCACGAGAGAGCGACTCGTAGTGATAGAGCTCTGCAAATGGAGTAAAGACATTGAGATAGCCTTTATCTCGAAGCTTAAGGCAGAAGTCCACGTCGTTTAAACTTACAGCAAAGCCTTCGTCAAAACCGCCAACCTCGTCGTACTTCTTGCGGCTAACCATGAGACAGGCTCCGGTAACAGCGCTTACATCCTGGGCGTAGCACAGCCTTCCCATATATCCAAGATTCATGCCTGCCTGACCATAGTGTGAGTGGCCTGCTGTTCTGTGAGCACCAAGGCCGAGAACAACGCCTGCGTGCTGGATCTTGCGGTCAGGGAAGTAGAGCTTGCCACCAACTGCGCCCACATCCTCACGCTGAGCATACATAAGAAGCTCCTCGATCCAGTTCACTGTGATGACCTGGGTGTCGTTGTTAAGAAGGATGATGTAGTCACCGGTTGAATTCTGTACGCCGTAGTTAACTACTGCGGAGTAGTTGAAGCCTGCTGCCTGGGCTGATGCTCCTGCTTCACCTTGGCTCTTTTGCCATTCTGTAAAGTCTACTACTTTTACGATATCCTTAAGCCCGCCGTTTTTAAGTTCCTCGTAGTAGCCTCTGATCTCGCTGCCCTTGGAATTATTCTCAACTACGATGATCTCGTAGTTGTCATATACGGACTTCTCATAGATTGAATCAATACATCTCTTAAGATCCTCTGCATGCTCGCAGTTGGGGATCACGATAGAGATCCTGGGTGTACCCTCCACCTCATAGGTGATCTTGAAAATAGTTTCAAAAGCTCTGGTGCTGGTGATCTTGAAATGATCGTAGCCGTGACGGCGAAGATGGTCTGCCACAGCGCCCTTGGCTGCATCAATGGCATAGGGCTTGGCGCTTATGTCGGATGCAACGCTTCCTGCGTGGGATCTCCAGTAGTAAAGAAGCTTTGGCACATGAACTATGTGCTGCGCTCTGTCGGTGAGCCTTAAGATCATGTCATGATCCTGGCTTCCGTCAAATTTAGTTCTAAAGAGCTCTGTTCCATCAAGAAGTTCTCTTTTAAACACGCTGAAATGACAGATATAGTTGTTGGCACGAAGATTGTCTATGGCATAGTCGGGCTTAAAGTGCATTGTGATCATCTTGTTGATGTCATCGCCCTTAAATGTGGTCTCATCGCAGTAGATGTAGTCTGCGCCCTCTTCGTTTATAGCCTTGATATACCAGTACAAGGCCTCGGGATGAAGAATGTCATCGTGGTCAAAAAGACCGATATACTCGCCATCAGCCAGTTCCAGGCAGTGATTGGTGTTGCCTGCGATACCTTCATTCTTTTCAAGCTTCTGATATTTGATCTTGCAGCTTGCGCCGTTTACAGCGCTTGTACCGTCGCTGTTTCCTGCGCCGCTGCTCTGGGCTCTTGAGTCCTTCTGGTACTCCTCAACGATACTCTTAACCAACGCCTCGTGCTCAGCATCAGATCCGTCAGCAAGACACAGCTGCCAATTCTTGTAAGTCTGCGCCAGCACTGACTCAATCATGTCCCTAAGGAACTTCTCTGGGGTGTTGTACAGTGGCACCAGAATAGATATCTGGGGCATCTTCTCAAATACAGCTGCTTCCTGCTCTTTTCTCGTCTCCTCACTTGGAAAGCTCTCGGTACCGTAGTGTACCATGGCTTTCTTTTCAATCTGCTTGTACTTTATCTTGGCGATAACGCCGCGAAGGGAACCCTGATTCTTGATCCTGTCCTTTTGGCGTATCACGAAATGCATGGCATTTCTTGCGGGAGTGGAGGCTTTCCAGATAGGATTGTTCTTGATCCTTGCAAGCTTGAACTCAAGCTCCTGGTTTTTGTCTTCAAGCTCCGCGATCCTGCCCGCCAGGTCTGCGCTCTTTAGTTTTTCCCGCTCATAGGCGGCTTTGTAATCTATGTCTGACATATTTTCACCTTTATTTTAAAAATAACGGATTGCTACGCGCTTCGCGCTCTCGCAATCCTACAGCCATTCGGAAAGCGAATCGCTCATTCTTCGCGCTTCTTTTTTCCTCATGTCTGTTTTATCCGCAAGGTCGTGATATATATCGTGCGAGCACGATATATCACGACTTTCCGTCTGTTATTTTTAGCACGTTTGGAACCCAGTTGATGAGTTTGAGGCGGCTGGTTTTGTCCACGGCGAGCATTCCGATCTGGTAGTAGCCGGGAGGGAGGACACCTTTTTCGATCCTGAGTTTGTAGCCGGTAAGGTCCACATTTACCTGATCCTGAAGTCTTACTCTGATGTCAGGTCTGTACCACACGTAGGGATCAAAGCTGTAAACCTTGGGCCCTACAGGGCCTGCTCCGTTTTCGTATCTTTCAACAAGGCGAAGAAGGAGCTTTTTATCATAAAGAGCATTATCCGAACCTATGACAAAGCTGTAACCCTTAAGGTAGTAGCCCTCGAGATTTTCAACAGCTTCCACACCGTAGAGCCAGTTGTCCATGGTTCCGTTGTATTCGCATCCGATCCTCAGGCACTGATCCTCTCTGACACCTCTGATGCCCTTTTCATGTATGGTAACAGGGGCATAGGGCAGATCCTCCACAGGTGTGTAGTCTTCCCTTGGTATGATGGCCGAAATAGTCTCATCCTCTGTAAGATGAGGGCTGTAGAAGGGATCCACGTTATAAAGGTGTGAATGCCTTGTCATAAGGAGATCGCCTTCACTTGCAAGGCGCTCCATCTTTTTTGCATCAAGATTATCAAGGCCTCGTGTAAGAGACTCGTGATGATAAAGGAATGTGTGATTGCAACACACGTTGTAGTAACCTCTTTCATGGACGCTGTAACAAAAATCCACATCATTGAAGGCTACCTTCAGATTCTCGGGGAAACCTCCCACATCGCTGAATTTCTTTCTGCTGATAAGAAGGCATGCTGCGGTAACACCGATCATATTGTGGATACCGCGGTTGTAACCAAAGTAGTGGTTCTTGTTGTCATGCATCTTCTGAAGCTTGTGCACAGGGCCACGCCTTACGTTGGCGATACCTGCATGCTGTATAAGATCTGTCTCGGGATAGATAAGCTTTGCGCCCACTGCTCCCACATGTCCAAGCTGAGCCTGAGACAGCATCTCGCGAAGCCATCCTTCCTTGGCACACTCAATGTCATCATTTAAGAACAACAGATATTCACCGGTGGAATTTCTCACACCCTGATTGCACATGGCTGAGAAATTGAATTCCTGGGATTTGTAAATGTAATTGACCTTGGTAAGTCCGTTCTTTCTTTCTACTCTTCCGGCGTAAACTCCGTACTTAACCCTGTTAGCCGCACTGCTTCCGTTGTCGATGACAACAACCTCGTAGTTGATGTTATCCCCGGCGGTGGTCTCAACAATAGAATTGATGCACTGCTGGAAAATCTCGGGATGATCCTTGGAAGGAATGATGATGCTGACAGTTGCGGGCTTTAACAGCATATGTCTGGAATTATGGAAGCTCCTTCCGTAAAAGACATCCTGCTCGGAATTTCTGTGGAAGAGCACCTCTTTGATATGTCCGATGGGAAATTCAAGTCCCATTCTCTTTGCAAAAGCGTGCTCATGGATAGCAAGCATGCAAAAGAGAACATCCGCCGAAAGAAGGGATGCTTCAAGTCCCATCTGCTCGGGAGAGTTCTTTTTACCTGCGGTTCCGCCAAGCATCCTCACCGCATTGTCGTATTCAGGCGCAGATGCATGCATTGTCTTTGCTCTGCATGCAAAAAAGCTGCCAATATAAAAAGCATTGAGATATGAATCCGGAGACCAGTCCGGCTTGAAATACGGATGAATGTATTTTCCGTTAGAAGATATCTCATCCTCATCACCGTACACCACATTGTGCTCGGGATGGGCAATAAAGTACTGTTTTACAACTTCTGTAGCTCTCCTTGTAAGCTTTCCTTTGGGGCTTACAAAAAGATAAACCACATTGTCATCACTTTTGTTATCGGATACTTCCCATACCTTGGCAAAAGGAACCACCTTCACTGTAGGGTCAGGAAGCTTGTGTGGGATCTGCTCACCGTTTTCACCGATCTCATAGGAAACAGGAGCCTCTGCAGCCTTCACCGGCTCTTTTTCCATGGCGTGCTGCCACTTGTCATAAGCCGAAGACTTCGAACTCACCGCTTTGTTGTACTTACATATTCTCTTTTTTACAAGCGCTGTTTTTGCAAGGTTCTTCAGCATTTCCCCTTAGTCCCACTCCTCGTCTTTATATAAACGTTCTTCACGTTTTTTTCTGATTTTTTCACCGATCCTGTTAAAGATACTTTCTCCCGTTTTTCTGCCCTCGGGCTCATCGGTATGTACCGACTCCGTAATGGCTTTGGCGGAATTTTCAGGGATTAGAGTTGTCAAAAGAGACAGTTCAAGATGGTTTCTCTCCTGAACGCTCAGCTTGTTGCTGCTAAGGTCAAACTCAATATTAGGATCGTCATTGTCAAATACCATGGTATCATCGGATATCCACTCTCCGTTTACGGGATGAATGTCCACACCCATTCCGTTGTCGGACATTGATCTGCCGTTCCATGCAGCATCAATTATGGTCACGATACAGGGTGCAAAAGCAGGATCCACTCTCACCACTTTGCATGCGGAAGATACCTTGATATCAAGGTTCACGGTATTTTTGTCATCGTACTGCTCCTCAGGGAAGATGGAATCATCCTCTGAGTAGCCCTCACCTTCATCCATGTAGATCTGAATGCAGTCATCGGGCCTTGTAGCCTGAGCAGAGCCCTCCATCTCCTTGGGCACTATAACCCTCTTGCCGATGGATTTCCAGATCTCAACCATGGACTTTCTGTTGCCGGTAACATACTTTTGGAATGCATACTCTTCTTCAAGAAGATCCTGCATCTCTTTTTCAGTAAGTCCAAGCTTTTTATATACAGGTTTAGGATCGAAGTGCTCTCTTTTCCTGTCCTCAAGTCTGTAACAGTAAAGAGCTCTGAAAACCTGCTCTTTTACAGGAATGCACTTACCGTAGGTCCATTCATAGTCTATTATAGTCCAAATAGGACCGTTGACCATAATATTCGAAAAGATAAGATCATAGTCGGATACGGGGTAATCGGGATTAAAGCCGATCCTCCTGATATACTCCGACAAAAGAGCATTAAAGCCCGCCATATCATCCTTGTCTATGCATTCGTCAAGGAGAGATGCCAGAGGCACACCGTTTACAAAAGAGAAAATGGCACAGCCCTCTTCGTCGCTGATCTGGCAGTCGTTTATCTCAAGATTCCCGCCCTTGAACTTCTGGGTAAGACCGATATACGCATCTCTGATGCCAAGTACATGCTCTTTTGCAGCCTCGGTAAGGGGGAACTTTTTGATAACCTTGCGTCCCGCCCTGTCAATGGCGATATCAGTCCTGATCTTGAATTCATCAACCCTGTCGTTACTGTATTTGCTGTAGATAGTATCAAAGCCCGGTCCAAGGATAACCTCAAAAGAGTTGGCAAATTCCGGATACATTCCGTCTTTTACCAGATCCTCGTAGGCGTGTTTTTCATTAAACAAAACAAGTCTGTCTCTGTCGAAATTCCTGACATTGTCCTGAAGCTCTCCAAACTTGGGAAGATAGGAATCGGAATGGAGCAAAGTCATAAGCTTGTAATCGGGATAAGGATAATAGAAATGGTACTCGTTCATCCCGCATTTTTTGAATATATTGATAAGGCCGTTTCTGGTAAAGGTCTTGGCAACGCTGTCCGAAGTATAGCCTTCCACACCGGAAAAGTAGGTTCCAAGGTGATCCTCTGCGCAGCCCGCCAGGTACTTGAGTCCCAGACGGTTCTCAATGGCGATAACGATCCTTCCGCCTCTTTTAAGATGGCGCTGCATCATGCGAAGGAATTTTTCATAAGGGTTCTCGGTTCCGATATATCCCTGTCCGTACTCGAAAACTCCGATCAGAAAGATATAATCAAAGTCTCTGCTAAGATCAGGCTCGATATCCCTAAAATTGCCCACATGGATGGTAACGTTGTTGTACTCCTGATTCCTTGTGGCATTTATCTCAGAGCGGCGTCTTGAAAGATCGCAGGCTACCACCTCTTTTGCCTTACTTGCAAGCATGCCTGTGATGGCACCGCAACCGGAGCCCACTTCCAGAACCTTGGCATTGGGGCTCATGGGTATCCACTCAACAATATTGGCCCTCTGATCAGAAAGATGATAGAGAATGGGCCAGCTTGCCTTCTCCTCTATGATCTTCTGGTATTCCTCTTTTTTATGTTTTTTTACAATATCAAGAAGCTCGTTCTCCACAGCTCCGTCGCTGTAAAGATCGACTCCCGAATAGTGTTTGAAATTAAGGGTTACTCCCCCGATCTTTATATCTTCCATTTGCTCATGCCTCGCAAGTGCTCTGGGCTAAACCAGACTGTCATTTACAGTCTGTCACTTCGCATTTTGATTCCATGTCGTAGTAGCCCACGGTGTTCTTGTCAGATACAACCGTAATGTTAAGTGCATCATACAGTCTGTGATACACGGTAAAGTCATTTTGTTCAAAGCCTGTAACACCAAAGCTTATAAGGTATTCCCCGCCCTGAAGAGTCATTTTCTGGGTAAAAGAGATGTCTTTTGCATCCCCTGCCTTAACAGGCTCAAGGAAGGCTTTTTCCACCATGGAATTGGTGCCTGTGATCTCGATTCCCATAATGTTTTTGAAGGTAAAGGCAAAAATAGGTGCTGTAATATCCCTGTTGAACTTTACCCTCATGTGAACGGTAAATTCCGTTCCCTTTATGATGGAGTTGCTCCTGATCCCCTTGGAATCAGTAACATAAAAGCTGTCTATAACAGCAGCTCCGTCGCCGTACTCAAGAGTGTCGGGATTTTCGTTTTTGATGCCGTCAACCTTTTTGGCTGCTGCAGCTCTGATCTCCTCATCATCAAGAAGGTTTTCCGTGTCGCTCTTTGGAAGGGGGTATTGTCCCACCAGAACCTGCTTGTAGATGTCGATCATCTTTTTGGGGGTTCCCTCTCCCAGCATGACTCCCTGATTCAGAAGCACTGCTCTGTCACAGTATTTACTGATGCTGGAAAGATCATGGGAAACGAAAAGGATCGTCTTTCCCTGCTTTTTAAATTCCTCAAATTTGTGGTAGCACTTGGCCTGGAAAAATACGTCTCCCACGGAAAGCGCTTCGTCCACTATGAGGATCTCCGGGTCGATATTTATTGCCACCGCAAAAGCAAGTCGCACAAACATACCGCTGGAATAGGTCTTTACAGGCTGATAAACATAATCTCCGATATCGGCAAACTCAAGGATGGCGTCGAGCCTTTTGGTGATCTCCTCCTCGGAAAAGCCTATCATCATGCCGTTTAAGTATATGTTGTCGATGCCGTTGTACTCCATGTTAAAGCCCGCGCCCAGCTCAAGAAGCGCTGAAATATGGCCGTCCACGGATACTTCTCCGCTTGAAGGAGAAAGGACACCTGTTATGATCTTCAGGATCGTTGATTTGCCGGATCCGTTTGTTCCGATGATACCTACTGTCTCGCCTTTTTTTACCGTGAGGTTAACATGGTTAAGGGCAAGGTGCTCCTTGTACTTTTTCTTGCGCGCAAGCCCCAAAGAGTCCTTGAGACGATCCATCGGCTTATCATACAATTTATAGATTTTCGTGAGGTCTTTTACCTCAATGGCAATGTCTTTTTCCATATTTATACCTTACAGTATGTCTGCAAAATGAGGTTTACTACGCTTAAATATAAGTGTCCCCAAACAGAACGCCGCCACCACAAAGATCCAGAAGTAGGTGGAGGAATAGAAATGCTCAAAGAACCAGGTATCTCCGTAAATCGAGTTTCTAAAGCCCTCAACTATGTAGGACATGGGGTTGAGCTTGATGATCCACTTGTATTTGTCGGGAACTATGTCAATATTCCAGAGGATAGGTGTAGCCCACTGGAACAGCTGAAGTCCGATGGAAATGATCTGCAAAAGATCCCTGAAAAACACAACGATAGCGCAGGTAGCATAGCTGATGGACAGCACCAGGATGAACTCACAGAACACATAGTAAAAAAGCTGTATCCAATATACATTGGGATAACGCCCGTAAACACAGGCAATGATCATAAGCACGCCGATAAAGAATATATGAATGAACATGGCTGCTATGATCTTGATGATAGGAAGGATACTGATCTTGAAGAGAACCTTTTTAACCAGATAGTTGTACTCAAGAAGGCTGGTGGTTCCGTTGGTCAGTGCCTCAGAAAAAAAGAACCAGGGTACCAGACCTGCCGTAAGGAAGAGAACATAAGGAACCTCCACTCCTCCGGAAACGGCCTGCGCTCTGGATTGGAATATCATGTCAAAAACAATATAATACATGCAAACAGTGACCACCGGTTGCGCCAGTGCCCACACTATTCCCATATAGGATCCCGCGTATCTTTTCTTGAAATCGTTGACAGCAAGCCTTTTTATGAGCTTTCTGGACTGAAAGAGCTCAACAGGCAAAACCAGAAGTCTGTCATACCACAAAAAAACCAGTATGCAGCTAATGCCGATAAGGACACAGCCGCATATCTTCTTTAACATCTCCGTGTGAGGATCCGCAAGTGGGTTATTATGAAAAATCAAAAGAAGAGCAAGCGCCAGCGCAACTACATAGAAAACGCTGAGCCCCGCTTTCTTGGGAATCTTTTTTAAACCACCCATCAAAGCTCGTTAATTCCTCCCCATTTTGTATCCTTTTCAGAAAAGTTCAGTTCTACGCCTTCCTGAAGAGGCCAGTCGATTCCGATGGCAGGATCGTTCCAGATGATTCCTCCCTCATCATTGGGATGATAGAAATCTGAACACTTGTAAGCGAACTCCGCATAATCGGAAAGCACCAAAAATCCGTGAGCAAAGCCCTTGGGAATAAAGAACTGTTTCTTGTTCTCAGCAGAAAGCACTACGCCAAACCACTTGCCATAGGTCTTTGATCCCTGTCTCATATCAACGGCAACATCAAAAACCTCACCGTTTATGCAGCGAACAAGCTTGTCCTGAGGGAACTCCTTCTGAAAATGGAGGCCACGTAAAACGCCTCTTTTGCTGGCTGACTGATTGTCCTGAACGAACTCCACGTCAATTCCCGCTTCTACAAAATCGTTCTTGTTGTAGGTTTCCATGAAATATCCCCTGGCGTCTCCGAAAACAGCAGGGGTAATAACCTTAAGTCCTTCTATTTCACATGTTTCTACAGTAATCTTTCCCATTTCTTTTATTGCTCCGTTTTTTATAAATAAATTTGCCCGGATCATCAGGGCATTGTACCTACTATAGTGTTGTTCCCGGTATTTGGGATATACTCGCCAAATCCTCCCGGAGGAGGTGTGGGAACACTTGTCAGATAGCCGTTTTCATCAACTGCAGGTGCCGCATCGGGATTACTTATCTGACCAACAACGGCCATGCCGGTTCCGGCCTGCTCCTCTTCTTCTGAGGTCTCCTCATCGCTGCTTTTGTTTTTGCTGGCGGATGACTGTTTTATCACAACAACAGAAGGAACTTTTTCAGTTTCATCGAAAAAGTCCTCGTCATACATAAATCCGCTTAAGTTGTCGCCTATCTGCTGCCCGTATTCAGTGATCTCTTCAACGGCAGTTGAGCTCTCCGCAGCAGCGTCCTGTTTATTCCCGCTCCGGCCAAGCATCTTGTTGATACTGTCTGCATTGGTGGCATAGATAATGACCAGAACAAGGATAAATGCACTTATTATTGTGGCTATTGTTAATGTAAAGACACGTTTATCCATTTTGGTACTCCGATACCTTGCAAAATGCTCACAGTCCGTTTGCTACTTCTACTAGATATTTACCGTAATCGGTCTTCATAAGAGGCTCAGCCAGTTTAAGAAGCTGATCTCTGTCGATGAATCCTCTCTTGTATGCGATCTCCTCGATGCAGGAAACATAAAGTCCCTGTCTCTTCTGGAATGCGCACACAAAATCAGCGGCATCAAGAAGAGAGTCGTGATTGCCGGTATCAAGCCATGCAAAGCCTCGACCCATGGTCTCAACTCTGAGCTCGCCGCGATTTAAGTACTCGTTGTTTATGCTGGTTATCTCAATCTCGCCTCTGGCTGAAGGCTTGACGTTTTTAGCGATCTCTACAACCTTGTTGTCATAGAAATAAAGTCCGGGAACCGCATAATTGCTCTTGGGATGCTCAGGCTTTTCCTCAATACTGATAGCCTTACCCGTCTCGTCGAATTCTACTACGCCGTACTCTCTGGGATCTCTTACATAATAACCAAAGATGGTAGCTCCGCTTTCCCTTGAAGCCACCTCTTTAAGAAGCTTGGAAAAGCTCTGTCCGTAAAAGATATTGTCCCCGAGAACCAGTGCCACGGAGTCGCTTCCGATAAAGTCCGCACCGATGATAAATGCATCAGCAAGGCCTCTTGGCTGCTCCTGAACAGCGTATGAAAAGTTCATACCAAGCTGCTCGCCTGTTCCGAAAAGATCCTCAAAAACAGGAAGATCTCTGGGGGTTGATATTATAAGAACATCCCTGATACCTGCCAGCATAAGTGTTGACAGAGGATAGTAGATCATGGGCTTGTCATAGACAGGCATGATCTGCTTGGATATTGCTCTTGTAAGAGGATAAAGGCGTGTGCCGGATCCACCGGCAAGAATAATGCCCTTCATGGACTACTCCTTTCAACGTTCAAAAAAGATCAAACTTTGTCCTTGTACATATTCTCATAGTACTTCTCATAATCTCCGGAGGTAACGTGCTCCATCCACTCCTGATTGTCAAAGTACCACTTAATGGTCTTTCTGATTCCTTCTTTAAACATGGTCTCAGGCTCCCAGCCGATCTCTTTTTTGATCTTGTCGGGGGCAATGGCATATCTGCGATCGTGGCCCTTTCTGTCCTCAACATAGGTAATAAGGTCATAGGTCAAATGCTCTTTTCTGGGATCAGAGTCATCAAGCTCTTCTCTCAGGATATCAATGATAGTCTTAACGATCTCAATGTTCTGTTTCTCATTGTGTCCACCTACATTGTAGGTTTCAAACAGACGTCCCTTTTCCTGAACCATGTCGATGGCCTTGGCGTGATCCTCAACATAGAGCCAGTCACGAACGTTTTTGCCGTCACCGTAAACAGGAAGCTTCTTGCCCTCAAGTGCATTGTGAATGATAAGGGGAATAAGCTTTTCAGGGAACTGGTAAGGTCCGTAGTTGTTTGAACAGTTGGTGATGTTCGCAGGGAACTTGTAGGTGTCCATATAAGCCTTTACCAGCATGTCTGAGCTGGCCTTGCTGGCTGAATAAGGGCTGTGAGGTGAATAAGGTGTTGTCTCATAGAAATAAGCATTGGGGTCCTCATCAAGAGATCCGTATACTTCATCTGTTGAAACATGAAGGAACTTTTTGCCCTCCTTGAAAGAGCCATCGGGAAGCTCCCATGCCTTCTTGGCTGCGTTGAGCATTGTAGCTGTTCCGAGAACGTTGGTCTGAACAAAGACCTCGGGATTTACGATAGATCTGTCTACATGGCTCTCTGCCGCAAAGTGAACCACTCTGTCGATGTCGTTTTCTTCAAAGATTTTGTTGATGGCATCCCTGTCGCAAATATCGGCCTTAACAAAGGTATAATTGTCACGACCCTCAACATCCTTTAGGTTTTCAAGGTTACCTGCATAGGTAAGGACGTCCACATTGATGATGCGGATATCGTTGTCATATTTTTTAAACATATAGTTAATGTAATTGGAGCCGATAAAGCCTGCTCCGCCTGTTACAAGATAAGTTCTCATATCACTCTTTTTCCTTTCATTTTTGCACTTCAGTATAACATATATCCGGGTCAATTAGTAGCATATGTTCATGTCCACATTGCCCGAGATCCCCGATACTTTTCCCTTGGAAGTATACTGCCACATGTCAAATCTGGTGGCGCTGTAGGTGGGTGCTGCAGTGTACTGGGCAAGCCATATCTTGTAGGAAGTAAGCTGACTTGTATTGATGCAGCCGGAAAGCCATGTCTTGTTGGCGTATACACCCGCTTTAAAGCCTGCGTTCTGAACTGTTCCGCAGAAAGCCTTGATATTGGCAGTTCTCTGGCTTGCACTTATGTTATCTCCCCTGCCGTTACTTGCTTCCACATCCAGATAGATGGGGAATGAAAGCGAGTATCCTTTGGCAAGGCTGATGGCCATTGAAGCTTCTTCAACGGCTTCCACTTCATTTACAGCCTGAGTAAAGAAATATATACCAACACGAAGACCTGCCGCAAGAGCTCCCTTGATGTTCTCTTTATACTTGGGATCCTCAACAAGTGCGCCCTGAGATGAGCCTCTGTAGCCGCATCTGATGATAACATAGTTTACACCCGAGTTCTTTACCTGGCTCCAGTTAATGCTTCCGTTCCACTTGCTAACATCAATGCCCATAACGCCCGATGAGGAAGAAAGAACTCCGTCACCATCGAAGTGATATTTGGCACCCTGGATAACCTGATCTCCTGTCACTTTATTGCCGTTTTTGTCAAAGAAGTAGGTCTTTCCGTCTATAGTCTGCCAGCCAGTATATTTATAGGCTGTGGCAGCTTTTCTGACAAAGAACTCTTTGGCTTTGTTGTAGTCATCTGCTGTAGCTTCAACATATTCGCCTTTTTTGTTCTTTACATAAATAGTGTTTCCGTCTTTATCCTTAAGGACTGTATCCTTTTTAACGACCACAAGATCCACCTCTGCATCTTCATATCCCTTGGCGGATACGGTGATGGTGGTTGTTCCGGGCTTTTTGGCGGTGATCACGTTGCCTGATACCGTAGCGATATCCTCATCTTTTACGGAAAGAGTTACCTTTACCTTGCTGTCTGAGGATGTAAGCTTGTAGGTCTGATCCTTGGTAAGGGTGAGCATCGTGATCTTCATGGGAACCTTGCCCTTGGTTTCCTTGTCTTTATCTTTATCCTTGTCGCCTACAACATAAGAAGGTTCTGTATCTGAATTACTGCTGTCATCGGGCTTTTCCGTGGAACCGGTATTGCCGGAGTCGCTGCTGCCGGAACCGCTTCCGCCTGTTCCGCTTCCCGTTTCCGAACCGCTTCCGGTATTGCCGGTGTTTCCGGAATCACTTGAAGATCCTCCGCCTTTGTCTGAGCTGCTTCCGGAATTACCCTTGTCGCTGCTCTTTCCTTTGCCGCCTTCATCTGATTCTTCATCTTCGTCATCATCCGTAGGAACCACAAAGGAAGGCTCATCGTCATCGTTTGCCATAAAACCTGAACCCACATCTACAGATGCTGCAGCAAGAGTTTTATATCCTGATATAAAGATACGTGAACTTGTTGTAGGATCAACGATCTTGGATTTATCGATCTTTTCGTAGTTGTATTTGCCGTCTCCGTCGCCAATGGGAGTCTTGGTACTCTCCACCCATTCAACGGTATCATCGAGTTTGGACTCAACAACATTCTGTACTGCTGTATCTTCCTGCGCCGCATTGATCTGAGACTCTTTTTTTATCTCGTTGCTGACATCGACAGCCTTCATCTCAACCTTGTCTTTTACTGTAACGGACTTGGATGAGGTATCCAGCTTGTAGTCTGAAAACTCACTTGAAAGCTCAAGAGGAGTGATCTTGTAATTGCCGGCGGTAAGATTGTTCTTGTAGATGATACCGTCCTTGTCATGGTCATCATACTTAACTGTCGTGCCGTCGGGAGTGACAACGGAGATCTCAAAGTGAACGTTTGCCACAAGCTTTTTGGTCTCGCTGTTTATAAACTTGATCTTTAAGTCACTCTTTATGGAAGTGGCAGTCATGTTCACAGTGACATTCTTGGAGGATGTCACCTTCTCTTCCTGCTCCTCTTCCTCTTTAGCTTCTTCCGTGTCATCTGCGATGAGCTTGGCTCTCTGGGCATCAGCCATTGCCAAAAGTCCGCTCTGACCAACTATCATGCTGCCCTCAAGGTCTGATCCCACCTCGGCAAAAGAGTCCATCTCAGCGCTCTTGCCCATGGCCTTTGCATAAAAAGTGCCGGTAGCAACAGCTCCCGCAATAAGGAATACCGCAACAATAGCGGCTGCACGTTCAACAGCCGTGGTATTTCCGATAAATTCCAGTATCTTTTCACCTAAAGGCTCCCTGTCACTGCCCCTTCTGGAGCGCCTTGAAGCAGCAGCTCTCCTGCGGCGGTCATCACCATAGTCATCGCGGTAATCCTCAGGGTAGTCATCATAATCATCCCGATAGTCATCTTCGTAGTCGTCGCGGTAATCACCACGGTAATCGTCGTAATCACCCTCGCCGTACTCATCTTCGGGATAGTCTTCGTAGTCTTCCTCGGGATAATCGTCTTCGTAGTCATCCTCGTAGTCGTCATAATCATCCTGCTCGCGGTCATAATCATCATAGTCATCATCGCGGTCGGGTCTGTCATCCCTTCGATAGGATCTGTCATCCTCGCGGCGGGACCTGTCATCCTCTATACGATCGTTGAGCTCATCCCCGTACTCCTGCTCGAACTCTTCATCGTCATAGTCATCATAATCGTCTAAATCTTCGAAGTCCTCATCCTCATAATCATCGCGATAATCATCCTCATACTCATCGTAATCGCGACGGGGATCTGCATACTCCTCCCTGTGACGAGGTCTCTTGTTCCTCTTCGGAAACAATCCTGTTCTTTTTTTCATTCCCTCTCCCAACAAAATAACAATATATGGTATTACGCTCACTAATTAGCACAAAATCTCACAAAAATTGTAACACTAACCCGCCCTGCGGTCAAAATCGCGGATTGCCATGCTCCCGCCGCGGCAAAAATGTCTGAATTATGAGCTCTATGACTGAGCCGCCAAATCCATGAGCATTCTAAAATTGATGTTAAGGTTCTTCCCACGGCCCTCATGTCTGAGCTTTAGCGCCCTCAGGTGCTGCCAATTTCGTTAATAGCTCTGATTTTCGCGATCGTCGAGCGCACATTTTCTCAGATGCTCCAGCCGTTTTCCTTTTAATGCGCCCGTTCGACAAAACTCGCGGGCAAAAATACGCCCGCTCAAACATCTTGTCTCTGCGGGCGCGGAGGAAACGGCTTTTGGAGCATTAGAAAATGGCGCCCGACGCTAATGACTCAAACTCAGAGCTATTAGCCGAAATCGGCATTGCACCGTAGGAGCGCAAAGTGAGTTTGGGCCGTAGAGCCTTTACTTCAATTTTAGGATGCCATGGATTTCGGCGATGGAGTCGACGAATAATTCAGATTTTTTGCCGCGGCGGGAGCAAAGTAGCCGTATTTTGGCGGCAGCGCGGTTTATCCCGTGCGGGAGTTAACCAAGCACGTTGAAGACCACGATGCCCCCGATGATAAGGCACATTCCTGCAATCTTGACGGGCGTTATCTTTTCCTTGAAGAAGATGCGTGACATAAGCATCACGATAACATAGGCTATGGGCTCCATGACAACTACGCCCATGTACCCAAGGCCGTCGTAGCAGAATATGGAGATCACCATGGACAGGACAAGGAGTCCGTATCCGCTGATAACCAGAATATTCAGGTACTCTCTTATGAAGGAAGGGTATTCCTTAAGAGAGCTCTTTTTAAGAAGCATCTGTGATGTGGAGGCGATGGTTTCAGAAAGAAGCATGAGAAGAAAATAAACATTTATCATTTCTTTTCCCCTCCCATGTTCATGATCACTACACCCGCCATGACCATAAGTACTCCAAATACCTTGCCGGGTGTGATACCCTGACTGAATATCAGAAAGTTCCACAGCATGGACCACATAAGAGAAATGGATTTGTTTGAATATGCTATGGACAGCTCAAAGTGCTTGATGACCTGCTGCCATAAAAGGGCGTAGACCGCAAGTATCGCAAAATCAAGTCCAAAGAACAAAATATACTGAAGTGACAGGAACTCATGCTTGGATGCCAGATTGGCTGCCACTGTGGAAAGGGAATATACCACAACGGAGATCTCAAGCAGGAAAAAATCCGCTGCCTTAAACTTTTTTCCTATTTCTTTTGTCATAATATCTCCTAATATCAGTTATCCTTCTTAGGGTAGATCACTCTGATGAAGTGATCTGCCATATATTCGTTGCAGGCTGCATTGACGTGAACATTGTCAAGAAGCCATCCCGCGCTGTTGTCCTCATCGATGGTTCCGTAGTAGTTGTCCACAAAAGAAACTCCTGTAGCGCCTGAGTTATCGATCATAAACTGAAGGTAGGTTGTGAGCCTTCCGTTTCCGAAATCAAATCTATCTCCGCTTACCAGCGCGCCGGTTGAATCATAGGCGTAGCACATGGGGAATGACATGCAAACGATCCTGATAAAAGGATATTTTTCCTGAAATGCCTGAATGCCCTTGTGAAGCGCTCCGCTGTAGGTGATGGGATCGTTCTCATCATCGGGATTCATACCGATACGAAGATTCAGATAGTCCTGAGCATCGTAAAAGATAACCAGAGTATCAACTGTATTCATATCCAGCTCTTTTAACTGCTCTGTATGTCTTGAAAACGCAGAATCCTCAAGACTTCCCGCAGCATTTTCCATGCGTGAGAAATCACCGGAAACAAGGCTGTCTACCACATTTGAAAAGCTGAAGGCATCAAGAGGATATTCATCTGAATACTCACCGTTTTTAAGAGCCACGGTAGTTCCGGGATAGCCTCCGTTTATAGTCTTTGCCCCAAGCTTTTTCTCAACCTGCTGCACAAAGCCGTTTTCGTTGTCATAATATGTCAGTATGTCATTTCCAAGGAAAAGAATGGTCTCGGTGTCGTCAAACTCATGACCTTCCTTTTTTTCGTTTGGAAGAAGGAATATCTGATCAAGAACCTCGATCTCTAAGTTAGCTCCTGTGTCTCCCTCGGTCTTAACAGTTCCCATGTTCCATTTCACAAGTTTAAATATCGAAAAAGCCAAAACCACCAGAATAACTGCCAGGATTATAATATGAACCCTGCCTATTCCGCCCTGAAAACCTTTTTCATTTCTTTCTTCGTTATTATTCATAATTCCTCCAAATCCCCCTTCTCACCAGTCCTGGGAGAAAAGTCCATCGAAATCAAATTCTGCTACCATCTGACGCATTCTGTCAAGCTGAGCGTCCATCTCCTCCACGGATCTGATCTCATGACTTCCGTCACTAAAGCATTCTACCATATATCTGTTTATCTCGGGCTTGTAATGGGAAAAGTCCGCATAGTTGTTAAGGTCCGTTACTTCATCCATGGTCTGGAAGTAAAAGAGCCTGACATTGTCGAACTCAAGAAGCCTTTGCGCCACATAGCGGTACTGGGACATTGTAGCTTCATAAGAATTCTCCTGCAGAACATTGTTCCAGTAAAGCATACTGTAGGGCGGGAAAAAGAAATAAAACTCTGTATCCGGATTGCTCTCCACAAAAGGAAGAATGTTTTTATTAAGATTAGCCTCGGTCTGAGGAAGCACATCCTCGGGAAGTATCTCTTTTTCGGATTTCTCCGGAGCCTCGTAGGTATGCATTACCCACTGGATATTGTAATAATCAGGTGTCCACCAGCTGAAATATATCTCAGACAGATCGGAGCCCTGCCCCTGTATCACCGGGCGTGCAATGTACTGAAGAAGCACATCCTTGTTAAATAGATAGTGAACGTCATTTATTGGATTTTTATCATAAAGATATTCCGGAAGAGGATACTTGGTCTCGTGGATATCCGCTGCGATGGTTGGAATATCCATGGCAAAAAAGACCTTGTCCACCTTCCTGTTTTTTCTTGCCAGAGTCTTTTTGTCAAACACTATGGACAGTATGTTGTAATCATCCCTTGGATAAGCCCCGCTGTAGCTGAGTTTTACCGTATCTGTTCCAAGCAGCTCTTTAAAATCGTCGGTATCAAAATTCACCGTCATGGAAGATCCTATGATGCATCCGTTGTAATCCATGTTTGCTGCCATTCCGGGATTCTGTGAAAGCTGGTTGTCCACTATATAAGGGAATCCCTCAAGTGGCGCATGATAGTGGAAAAAAGGATCCACATATATAACAAAAGCCGCGCACGTCAAAAGAACTGCCAGCATAAGAGTAAGCAGCAGCGCAAACAATCGGCCGTAATTTTGTTTTGTGTTTGTTTCCTGTTTCATAGTTTACCTTGTTTTCAATATCAGAAATTCATATAAAGGAAGGTGCTCACACCTGCAAAGCTAAGGATGCACCAGGTCAAAAGAGCTGCTGTCACAACTGTTGTCTTTATGCCTATCTTTGCCTTTCCTGCTCTTTCCACTGCGTTTTTCCCCAAAAATATCACTACTGCAGATGCGATCACAAACAGCCACAGGCATACATCCCATGCAAACTGAAGCTTCATGATGGGCGTAACCTTTATGACATACCACAGCTCATCAAGCTGAAAGCATGATGAAAGATGTGTGGATATTGGTTTTTTGCCTCCGTTAAACATACGCCCTATCAGTGTAAGTGCATCCTTTACACTCTCTGCCCTAAAGAAAACCCAGGCTACAGTTACATAAATGAAGGTCACTGCGGTTTTTACAACGCTAATAAACACGCCTTCTTTTTCAGGCTTTTCATTTTTATCACGCCCTGCGATCTCTCTTAAGGCTCTGTTCACAACGCTTCCAATGCCGTGCATGGCGCCCCATATCACAAATGTCACACCGCTTCCGTGCCATATTCCGCTAAGAAGAAATACCACAAGAATATTCACATAAGTGCGAAGGCGGCCTTTCCTGCTGCCACCAAGGGGAATATATACATATTTAGTAAAAAACTTTGTAAGGGTAATGTGCCATCTGTCCCAAAACTCGCTGATACTTCGGGCTTTGTAGGGAGAATTGAAATTAAGCACAAGGTCAAATCCCATGATCCTGCAAACTCCCATTGCCATGTCGCAGTAGCCGCTAAAATCAAAATAAAGCTGGAAGGAATAGAACACCGCCACAAGAACTGCTTCAAGAGATCCAAGGGTTGCCACATTTTCGTAGCCGTAGCCTACTGCCGCACCAAAAGTATCCGCAAGGATCACTTTTTTGAATAGTCCCATGGAAAAAAAATAAAGTCCTCGTAAGACGTTCTCCCAGGAAAAGCTCATTTCCACAGCCTTATCAAGTTCTTTTGCAAAGGGTTCATATCCCATCATGGGTCCCTGAAGGAGCTTTGGAAAAAACAGTATATAAGTAAGGTAAGTGAGAGGATCAAACTCTTTCACCTCATCCCTGTACAGATCCACAAGGTACGATATCTGATTGAAGGTATAAAAACTGATGGCTATGGGGAAGAAGGTTCCGGAATACTTAAAAAGAAGAAGCGTAGCCACGTTTAAGATAAGACCTGCTGCCAGAATCCAGAGCCCCGGCTTTTTTCCGCGTTTTTTTGCAGAGCTTATCAAAAGAGCCACTATGGCATTTACAAGAATGCTGCATGAAAGCACGCACAGATTCTTAATTCCAAAAAGGGTATAAAAAAGAAGGGAGGCTGCAATTATCCAGATGTTAAGGATGCTCCCAAGATATTCATTGTTTGCAAAAAGCTTCTTTATCAGATAAAAACCGATGATGAATACCGGCAGAAAAAGAAGCACGTATTCGTAGGAATTAAAAAGCATGGATCATTCTCCCACTATTGTCCTTAAGTGCTGAGGGACTCTTTTTTCCTCAGGAGGAAGGCTCATGTAATCACCGTAAAATCCTGAAAGCCACTTATCATAGTCCCGGGGAATAGGGAATTCTTTTCCCCTGATGGTGCCGATATCACTGCCATGAAGGATGCAGTCCCCAAAGAAGGTAAGTCCCCAGTATCTGGGATTTTGCTGTTCGTTGGAAATAAAAATAACAGGGTCTTCTCCGGATCTGTCAAGGCCGCATATACCGCCTGCAGTCTGAACCTTCATGTATTTCGCCGCGATGGTCTTGAAGGGAATGAGCGCACCGATCCTTGAAATAAGGAATGCCGCAACTTTCATCATCCCTTTGAAATGCCTGTAATTCACATATGGTCTGTGTCCCAGAGCAAGGCCGTAAAGGAATTTAAGCCTTGTCAGCTGGAAATCACTTTTTTTGATATCAAAAACAAAAAGGTCCATGGTGGGGTGACTGAACCTTCCGCTGTAGTAATCCTCCGCTCCGAAGGTGGTACCTTCATAAGTTACGGAGGTATCCGCCACCTTTACCATGAAGTCAAAAAACTCATTGTATTTTTCAAATCTAAGTAGTTTGAACCTTGGGTCTGCCTCGGTTTCAAACACTTCCAGGAATCTTTCGTATTCGCTTCTTAGAAAAGAAACATCCACATCATCGTCCCAGGGAATAAAATCCTTGTGCCTTATAGCCCCAAGAACGGTCCCTCCGTGCAAAAAGTATTTGATGTCATGCTTTTTGCAGATCCTGTCAACTTCGCAGAGCATGGCAAAATCAGAGTCATGTATTCTGTTCATGTATTTTAGCGTTTTTTCGTCCACTCTGCGCTTCCTTATTCTGCATTTATAACAACCGGATCGGCGTAAATATTGTATTTATCGACTTTTGTCACAAGCTCAAGTCCAAGGTCCGTAAGGTCCTCGTCTATCTTTCTGTCATCCGCAAGGACAATGTAACTGCAGGTTGTGACTCTTGTAGCCTCCAGCAGCTCTTTTGCATTGATCTCCTCGGGCTTTTCCATTGCTTCGTAAACCACGTTGTAGTAGTCCCATTGCGTCACCACCATCTCACGCCCGTAAGGCATGAGGATGTCTGTGTCATACTGCCTTACAAAGTGAACCAGTTCAGAAGGAAAAGCTGCTCTGACTCTGGGTTCTCCCTCTGCAGGAGCTATGACATCACATATGTCTATCACGTTCTGAGGAATGTGATAGAAGTTCTGCGCCTTGGAAACATAGGGGTTCATATATACCAAAGAGCCTGTTACCGCAATGGCTGCCAGTGACACTACAAGAGCGATCCTCTGGTAAACCCTGCTGCCAAGGCCAAAAATGAACTTACAGAAAGCATAGCCTATAACCGCATAGGTAGGGATCAGCCACAGAAGTCTGTAGTAGGTATCGCTTCCATCGTCAAAAGCTGCCACGTATACGATCTTGGTGACAGGGAAAAGAAATCCCAAAAGTATCACGATGGGAAGTATTCCAAGAACTATTTTCTTTTTCAGGTCTTTTTCTGTTATCGCAATAAACACCGCCGCCACAGTAAAAAGGAAAAGAAGCAGATAATTGCCGGCATAGAGTTTAAGCGAAACCCAGCACTCCATAAATATTCCGTACATAGATCACTCCCTCAGGGTCCGATAAGTGAAAAGTACATTGCAAGATACAAAGCATTGGGAACCACGGATATAAAGGCCCCTGCCAAATGTCTTATGTCTTTTGACATGAATATGAGGATCAATGTCAAAAGAGCTGTAAGTCCGCTTCCGAAAATAACTCCCATGGAGGAGCAGACTCCGGAAAATGTATTTACCAGCATAAGGATGAGCCATGGTGCCCATAAGATCCTGATGCCGTTTAGTTTGTCGTATCTGGGGTAAGCTGTCTTTTCTCTGGTTCTCTTGACATCTTCCATCATCCACAAAAACAGCCAGAAGATAAGCGGAAATACCAGATTTGCCACCATAGCCTTGCCCTGCCAGGTTCTCATCAAAAAGAATGTGGCGGGAGTGTAGATGGATACATTTCCAAACATCATAAGGAAGCTTACGATGATCATAAATACAGGAATGATCTGCTGTCTGGTCCTGAAAAGAACTCTTCCGATCTCAACGTAAACCAGATAAACAAGGGGTATAACGAAAAGCGGTATAACGCAGTGCGATACGATTGTTGCATGTATAGCGCTCTTTTTTGCCATGAACGCGATCCACATGGTGATGACCGCAAGGGCGTGCCTAAGGTCAAGGGAAGTTGAAGATCCTGTATAAGGAAGGATGGTATTCATAACATCCGCCTGCTGTGCCAAAAGGGATTCCACCACGTAATATGCGTCGTCCCCGTCAAAGCTTGACATAACAACGGCCATAATCATCTGGAACAGCAATATTGCAAAGAATATTCCCCAGTAGATCCAGCTTTCTATTGAATAATTAACTTTGTAAAGTTTGGGGTCAGATCTGGGATTAAGAAGATCACGCATCTCCGGATGAGATTCTCCCGGAAATACAGCCAGAGGTGTCTTGCCTCTTTTAACAAAAAGCCATGCTGCCCTTGCAAGGCCGATTCCGGCCATGGTGAGAGCAGAAACGGTATAAGCATTGCAGCAGATACTGAAGGCGCTGAATACCACCCGGGTCATTGAAAGAATGGCGATAAGCTCAAAATCCGCCATCGATATCAAAAAGCCCAGGATAAAGGTAATGCCTACGGTTCTGCGGGATGGTACAAGTATGAAGTTAAACAGGGTTCCTATAAGAAGCGGTATCAAAAGCATCCAGAATACCAGCTTCAGTATGGAAAAGATAACCGTCAATACCATGTTTGTCCTCTTTTAAGTTACATCATTCATCCATCATCAGCTTCAGGTGTTCCTGAAGGATGCTGATACCTGTAAGGTTCTCGCCGCCTCTGGGGATGATTATGTCTGCGTATTTTTTGCTGGGTTCAACAAACTGCTCATGCATGGGCTTTACTGTTTCAGTGTACTGAGTCAGGATGGAATCTATACTTCTGGCTCTTTCCATCATGTCTCTTCTGATCCTGCGCATAAGCCTTTCATCAGCATCGGTTTCAACAAAGACCTTAATGTCCATAAGATCTCTGAGTTCCTTGTTTTCAAGGATCAGGATACCCTCAACGATTATTACCTTCTTGGGTACTATATGAACCGTCGCATCGGACCTGTTATGAACAGTGTAGTCATAAACAGGCATATCAATGGCGATGTTGTTTTTAAGCTTTTTAACATCCTCGATCATAAGATCAGTATCAAAGGACTCGGGATGATCATAATTGAGCCTTGATCTGTCCTCATAGGAAAGGTCGTCATGAGCCTTGTAATATGAATCGTGATTTATAACCACGATGTCATCTCCGAATTTTTCCTTTATCTTGCGTACTATTGTAGTCTTGCCTGAAGCAGTACCTCCTGCAATTCCTACGATACATACTTTATCGCTCATAATTTCCTCCGTTTGATCTGTAATAGTCATGTTTCACGACTTCGCCGTTTTCATCATAGATAATGAGCTGAATATCATATTCATGGTGCTCATCATCATATAGATAGTTAAGTTCGTCGTTGTCCGATGGATAAAGAAGTCTGAATTTCTTTTCCACAGGCTGATAGTTGAGATTGCCAAGTGTTGTAAACACTTCGGAAAGTGCTTCTTTTTTGGAAGCTTCAACCGTTACTACGGTAGAATTGTCGTTTATAAGAATATAAGGTCCGCTCCCCGAACGGTTTATCTTGGGTGTGCCGGACAGTTTTTCAATGATACGTGTCATACCCTTATCGGAAAAGACACGGGAATCCTCCTCAAGGTAGAAAATATAGCTGTAGTCTACAAGAGAAAGAAGATTCAGTTCCGAATAAAGGTTGTCTGTCTTTAGTGTAAAATCATTTATCTGATCGCGGTAATCCTTAACTTTTTTCTGCCAGTAGGAATACCTCATGTCGCCTCTGTGATCAGTGAGATCTCCTGTGTCCTTTAAGAGCTGTCCCACATAGTCTGTGACTTTTTCGGCTCCTGTGGCATTTAGATGGCCGTGATCGTTTAGATCGGTATAGATATCGATAACATCGCTGCCCAGCATATTGTCGTAGGTAACATCATATTCTGCAGCGATCTCTCCTGCCCTTATGGCAGCTGCCTTGTCCTTGGTTTCTGCCACAAAAGGATAGTAGGTAACGATAACCCCTATATCCCTTTGATCGCACTCTTCAATGATCTTTTCAAGGTACTGCGTGCCAACGGTATCCTCAATAAGCTGATCCTCTGTGGGATCAGGATATTCCGGCGGATCGATCTTTACCACATATCTGGACTCAGCTCCAAAGAGATCATTTTTTTCAGGGTTTCTGGACAATGCCCTGAAATCCTGAGCCTCCAGTTTGTGCCATCTGTTGTGATATATCATGAAATCAAAAAGGAACTGGCATTTGTTGCGAGGATCCTTGATAAGGTCGTTAACGGCTTCCACCTTGAGTCCGTCTAAAGGCCAGACATCCATGTTCTGGTGAAGCTGCTCTATAGCGGTGTTGAGCTCGTCATCGTCATCGTATCCCTCTCTGTCGTCCAAAAAGCGCACGTCCTTTTCGAGCATGTAGGTGTCCACCACCACGTACTGCGGAGCGCAGTAGTTAAGCGCCTCTCTAAGTTCCCAGTAGCTGGACTGAAGGAGTGCTCCATGGCCACCCATATTGTAGGATGTGTAGCCGTAGTCCCTGTAGAGCACCACCGGATTTATGGCATTGATCACATGGGACGAACCGATAAAGAGCACATCTATATTGTTTTCTGCGGCCTGTTCAAAAAAATCTCCGTACTTATAGTTACCGTCTTTTCGCCGTAAAAGCTTTACCGCACAGGTAAGGATGATTGCGGTAACTGCTATGAATAAAACTATTCGGAGTAATATTGCAAGATTACGTTTCATTGATTCTCCGTATCATCAAAGTTAATTCTTTTTTCCTCAACAACAAGAGGTCTGTTAATGACTCTGGTGTTGATGTTGAGGATATATTCGCCCATGAGTCCTATGAAAAAGAGCTGCACCGCTCCTATCAGGAACATTCCTATGATCATGGGTGCATAACCGGCATTAAAGCTGTACCAGTGAGTGAGCTTTAAGATGAGATAAACAATGGCTACGATAACATCCACCACTGCGCAGAAAAAACCCGCAAAGGTGCAGAGTCTTAAGCCCACTTTTGTATACGAGGTAATGCTGAGCATAGCCGCATCATACAGAGTGTAGAAATTGTTGTGAGTTTTGCCTGCACGGCGTTTTGGCTGCTCATAGGCTACGGTAGTCATGTTGAAGCCCTCGCCGTACTCTGCAACAATGCCTCTTATAAAGGGCACCGGATCATGAAGCTTTCTAAGGAGCTGTATAAAGGTCCTGTCATATAACGCAAAGCCTGTAAAATGCTCTATCATACGGGTCTTTGACATGTTTTTTATCATCTTGTAATAGACTGTGCGCAGGAAGTAGATAAAAGAATTTTCTTTGCTGGAAGTCTTTACTCCGCTGACGATCTTATGGCCCTTCTCCCACTCTTTTACAAAAACAGGTATCATCTCCACGGGATCCTGAAAATCCGCGCAAACAGGGATGACACAGTCTCCGTCAAGAGCACACATGCCGTAGAACGGTGAATTGAACTGGCCAAAGTTGGTGACATTGAAAATTGCCTTTATCTTTTTATTCTCTTTGCAAATCTTCTCGATAATGGCCCTTGTTTTGTCGGTAGAGGCGTTATCTATGAAAGCTATCTCGTAGTCGTAATCCGAAAGATCCTTTTTCAAGGTATCTTCCACGGCCTTTGCTATGGCTTCTACATTTTCCTCTTCATTGAAACAGGGAATGAGAATGCTGATCTTCTTCATTGGGCATCCTTTACAGTAAGTGACTCGGAAATGCAAGCATCTCCGAGTCACCGGTAATCACTGTTTATCAGTCTACTTCTACCTCATCCTCGTTTTCGCTTTCATTTGCAGCGGATTCGTCGGACTCATGGTATTCCTTCTCAGTGTTTACGTTCCAGATATTGCTGCGGTCGGTCTCGCCACTGATGATATTTTTAACCGTCTCAAAGGAAGTGCACATTGAGTGGTCAATGTTATTGTATCTGTGCTGGCCGTTACGTCCAACGCAGTAAAGATTGTCGATGGTATTGAGGTACTCAACAAGCTTGTCCATCTCATCATAGGTATCAAAGTACGCAGGATAAGCCTTCTTTACTCTCTCCATGTGGTAATCCATAACTTCATCTGCACTGCTGATGAGGTTAAGAGTAACCATCTCACCGATAGCCATCTTGGCAAACTCATCCTCAGTCATGTTCCACATTGAATCGCCTTCAAAGCAGAAATACTCAAGTCCTACCCAGACGGTATTGTTGATGTCTTTTACCAGGTAAGGTGACCAGTTGTTGTAAATCTGGAAACGTCCCATCTTTACTGTTCTGTCCTGAACATATACCCAGTTGTCGGGCACGATGTTGCCCATGGTCTTGATCTTGGTCTTATTCTCAAGGTTGAGCTTGGGAACAAGTACGCCCAGAGTCATGTAATCACGATAAGGAAGTCCTGCGGCGATCCTGGCGGGATCTGCGGGAACATCGTTCATTCCTGCAACAAGGTCCTTTACAGGCATGGAGCTGATCACAAGATCACCGTCGATCTCGATCTCCTGTCCGTCCATGAGATAAGTGATGCCCTTGATATGATCGCCAACCTTGCGGATCTTGACAACCTTGGCGTTCATGATGATGGTTCCGCCAAGGTTCTTGATCTCCTCGGCTGTAACCTCCCAAAGCTGTCCGGGACCAAGCTTGGGATAGCTGAACTCCTCAATAAGCGAGGTTTCAACCTTTCCGCCGGTCTTGCCGGATTTTTTGCGGAATGCATTCTTTAATACTGCCATAATGGACACACCCTTAACTCGCTGTGCGCCCCATGAAGGATCGATCTCTGAAGGGTGTCTGCCCCAGAGGTTTTCTGTATAGTACTCAAAGAACATTGAGTAAAGCTTTTTTCCGAATCTGTTTACGTAGAAATCTTCCAGAGACTTCTCTTCTCTTTTGAAGATCATGGCATGAAGATAGGAAAATCCGCAGGCAATGGTCTTGGCAAGGCCCATGTTCTTGAAGGTCTCAACCTTGAGAGAAATAGGATAGTCATAGAACTTGCGGTCAAAGAAGATTCTGGATACCCTGTTACGTCTGAGCATAACCCTGTCTGTTTTTTCAGGGTCGGGTCCGCCGGGCTTCATCTGCATGGGGCGATCAAGAACTATATCGTCATATGTAGGTGCTCCCTGCTGTGGAAGCATGTGCTCCCACCATTCGTTAACCTCTGGAACCTTGGAGAAGAATCTGTGTCCTCCCATGTCCATACGGTTTCCTTTATAATTCACAGTTCTGGAGATACCTCCGAACTGCCTGCTCTCCTCAAATACTACTACCTGATAATCCTTAGACTTGGTCAGGAGCTCATAAGCCGCTGTAAGTCCCGCAGGGCCTGCTCCTATAATAAGTGCCTTTTTCATACCATACCTTCCTGATCAACTGTTTTGGTGATGTCTATGTCATGTTGGCGGGCATAGTTTCCGCATCATGAAAACACCATTACTAGTATACATTACATGGGGATTTTGTTCAATAAGGGGAAAGGGCGCTTCGAGGTGGGTGGGGGTTGTGCGGGCGCGGGGCCTGGGGTTGTCGCGGGCGCGGGGCCTGGGGTTGTCGCTGCCGCGGGGCCTGGGGTTGTCGCGGGCGCGGGGCCTGGGGTTGTCGCGGGCGATGGGTGGTGTGCCTGCCTTGGGCGGCTGGTGAGGGCGATGGGTGGGCGGTGTGCCTGCCTTGGGCGGCTGGTGAGGGCGATGGGTGGTTGTCCCGCACAATGAGGCTTTTTAGCCCAAATTTTCTTTTATTTTCTGGATTTGTTTTCTTGTTTGGGCTGACGCGAGGTTTTTCTTTTATAGCCACCCTGTTTTTTGAGAAAAAAGGGTGGTCAGCGCAATTTTTGCAGTTTTCTGCCCAAACAAGCTTTTCATTTCATCAAATTCAGCTCTTTTTAGGGCTAAAATAGCTCTTTTTAAGTCACAGCCACCCCTTTACAGAATATTTTTACTCTGATATATTCAAAATCATCTAAAAACGTCTTTCGGATCTTCTTCCGGCGCTTCCCATAAAAAGCGAATCATTGAGCGTTACAGTTAAGAAACCAGTTTTTTGAAAAGCAAGCTAAAAAAACAAGACTATAAACATCAAGTTTATAAAAACCAACAGTCAGAAAGAGTTACTATGGGATCAAAAGAATACCTTATCGACAAGATGAACAAGCTAAACCGGGAGATTCCCGCCTTGAAGAAAAAGCTTGCCTCGCTTCCCGAGGGCTACCTAATGTACAACAGGAACGGCAACAGCTTCAAATGGTACAAGCTTGAACACAAAAACGGCAAGCGCACGCGAGCCTATATTCCAAAAAGAGATATAGAAAAAGCAAGGCAGCTTGCGCAAAAGACCTATCTCCACCGAACGCTTCTCGACAGGCAAAACGAGCTGACTAGCATAGAAAAATACCTGAAAACAAGAAAGGATCATCATGCGACCGACATGCTTGAAACCTCTTCTCCTTACAGCAATCTTTTGTTGGATTCCGGCAATTGGGAGAATGAAGCCTATGAAAAGAGCTCTTCACATCCGGAAGCGCTGATACACAAAGCCCCCAAAGGAGAGCTTGTACGTTCAAAATCAGAAGCAATGATCGCCAGAGAGCTTTATGAAAGAGGCATTCAGTACCGGTACGAATGGGTCCGTGATTACAAGGGCGTTGAGATTGCAAGTGATTTCACCATCCTGCATCCAATCACACGCAAGCTGCTGGTTTGGGAGCACTTCGGCATGTGCGACGATAAGAAATATCAGCCGAGTATCACTTACAAGCTTCCTATTTATCTTGACGCAGGATATATTCCCGGAAAAAACCTGATCCTGACTTTTGAAACGTTGAAAGAGCCATTACAATACGAGGATGTAGTTAAGATAATTGACACACTCTTGAATTGATTTTGCTTTTTTTCAACTTGTATCTATCTGAAATAATGATTCTTTTATGAACTTGATCATGCTTGTTATATTAAGACATGCAATAAACGATATTTCGTCTATTCCTTAAGACTTTCTTAAGATTAGCGGCAGAAATTCTTAATATTGCCCTCAGATCATTTCTTTTTATCCAAAAGGTGTTAGAATGATTTTTTGAAAGGCGAGGATACTAACATGAAAAAAAGAATAGCAATCATGCTTACGGCAATAACAATGGCAAGTACAGTGCTTGCAGGCTGTTCACTTTCAAAAGAAAACCTTAACATTGCCGATGAGTTTGTAAATGACGAAACTGAAAACAAAGAAAACAGTGAAGATGCAGAAAGCACTGGAGACTATGCTTCTTCCGACACTTCTAAAATAGTTGTGAACAATCTGTTTGAGCCGCTTCTTGAGGAAGTAAGCGCAACAGCTTCCACATCCACGATACAGGCAGATTCTTCAAAGAAAAAAGACGAAGAGGCAAAGGATGAGACCGAGGAAGACGATAAGGATAAAGTCAAAATGGTCTTTTTCGGTGACAGCCAGTTTGACAACGGCAGAAACGACGGAACGGATCTTGCCACTCTGGTGAGCAAGCAGGTGCCTGATTCGGTAGCCTACAACCTTGGTATCGGTGGTTCCACAGCAGCTATATCTTATACCACGACCGCGATCAATCCCGAGGTTCTCAGATCCACAAGCTTTATTGGTATGGTTTACTGCCTGGCAGGAACATCCGACAGAAATGAAACTCTTGAGGATCACCCGGAAGTGCTTAGCGAGATGAACAAGATCGATCCCAAGGAAGTTGACTATTACTTTATTGAGTACGGTGCCAATGACTTTTTTGAAGATAACGACCTTGATAGAGATATGAGCAATCACGATCAGCTTCATTCCTACTACGGAGCCCTCAGGGAAGGCATCAATATACTTGAAGATATCAGCCCCGATGCACAGATCATTCTTGTTTCACCTTTTTACGGAATCTATACAAATCCCGACGGAACCTTCATCGGTGACAGCTACGTAATAAGTAACGGCTTTGCTACTCTTGCAGACTACGCAAAGAAATGCAGAAACGTTTCAGAGGATAAGGAGACATACTTCCTTGATACAATGTTTATGTCAAAGACGGATCTTTATCTTGATACAGCAAGTGATTACCTGATGGACGGTTTGCACCTGTCGCTTAAAGGAAGACAGATATTTGCAAGACTTATGGCGCATTACCCCAACTACCTGGAAAAAAATGAGCCCTTTGCATATCTGGATTCAGACTTCATAAAGATCTCGGAATTTGATCCCGACGAGTACTACAAGCTTGACGAGGATATAATGAAACATACATATCCAGAGTCATATGAAAAATACATGAACGGCGTATTCAGACTTGCAAAGCCTGACAACGACTAAGTAATATTTAAAACAATAAGTAAGAGGTCTTAAGATTTAATTCTTAAGACCTCTCTTTTTTCACTCTCTACATTTTATCCGAAATATTCTTTTCCATTCTCATCTATTCTTTTTCAATTTCACGATCTTCTTTCAGTAGCCTAAGCCCCAAGAGCAGGCTCACCGAAAATCTCAAAAGATTCACTGCAAGAAGCCCAAAGGCCATTCCCGAAATTCCCCAAACACTGACTGCCGGAAGAACAATGATCACAAACAAAACCGCATATATGATATTGATGGTCATCTGAAGCTTCTCATCCGAAAAGCCAAGAAGAAGCACCATCAGGGTTCCTGACAGGAAGTACAGAAGCTGTCCCAGATTGGCTATGAGGAAAAGACTCTTTGCCTCCTCCAAAAGATCCGGATACATGATCTTTACAAAGACATAGGAAACTCCGGTACAAACAGCAGCACCAATCAGCGAGATGGCAAGAAGCGCCGCAGCGCAGATACCAAAACGCTTTCTATTGATCTTAATATCATATCCTGTGATGTAGCTTATGATAACGCCGTTTAGCGGCGTGGTAAGAAGCGCCACCATCTTTCCTATCAAAGATGCAAAGTAAAATACCGTAACTTCCCTTGCCCCCACCATAAGCCGCAATAGCAGCCTGTCGGAATTGAGAATAATTGCAGAGATCAGATTGCCGCCGGAAATATAAAACGCAGATCTCAGATTCTCAGTAAACGCTACAGAGCGCTCAAAAAATGGAGCCCTGAAAATCCTTCCACGGATAACTGTATATATAATTCCAAAAAGTTCACCGCTCAGCAACACAATTACCCAGGATATCCCGGCAAGTGTCCACTTAGCTCCAAGTACAGGATTCACATCAGCATATAATACACTCGTATCTCCGCCAGGCCAAAAAGTCTGTCCAAATAATTCAATCGCATAAGCACCTGCGATCCTGTCAAAGATTCCAAGTCCAACAAGGTATCCTGCCGATACAGCCGCAAAGAAAAAGAAATAGTCCACAAATCTGATGTTCATGCGGTATTCAACATCTGCGTAGTAGCGCATGACGGTAACAGTCATGAGTATCCAGACGACCACCACAACAAACAGCACATTGAAAGCTGAGGTTTGCGGATTGATGCCGCTAGTCGCTATCGACAAATCAACTCCGCCCTGTGTATTTCCCATGCCAGTCGCACTTACTCCCTCTGCAGTATCTCCCCCTGTAAAAGACAAAGCCACCACGGCGCCGACACTCACCACAAGGGATATCCCCGCCACTATGGCAAGGAAAATGTTGTAATCACCGTTACTCTCTACTCTTTCTCTTTTTGCCACCATTCGGGAATAGCTGGCGGAAGTTCCAAAGCCTGCCCCCATTATGGATATGACAGCGATCAAATAAAGAACGGTGCCGAAAGCATCAGCACCTATCCGGGATTTAAGCCCCGGGTAGATGACGAGCTGAAGGACACCGTTATATGTCATTATCGCCAGTATGCTAAGTAAAAAATCTTTGGAAGCTTTATTAACAAGCCCCTTTTCCTGTTTCATGCCCACCGCAAAACTCCTTAAAAGTTGCAGTAAAATAGATCATTTTTCTTCCTGCGCATAGTCAGTCTCTTTATGCCTCTGGAGCATGTTGAGCTGCATCTCAAACTCACGCCTGTTGTTGATGGCAAGAGTTGATAATATGACTCCGGCAAAAAAGCTCTGACAGGCTGCCAGCATAACAAAGCAGCACACAATGAGCGTAGGGATCCTGAGCACCAGATGGGTCTCCCAGTACGCAAGCAGGATTGGAATAAAGAATGCTATAGAAAGAGCTGCCAGCAAAACCGCGATCATGAAGAAAAATCCAAAAGGCTTGTAGCTTCTGTAGAGCCTTGCTATGGTGCGCAGCACCTTAAATCCGTCAGCGTAAGTGTTGAGCTTACTCTCAGACCCTTCCGGTCTGTCTCTGTACTCGATGACCACATTGTCGATCTGCATATTGTTGTAAACCGCATGAATAGTCATCTCAGTTTCTATCTCAAAGCCCTTGGACAGCACAGGGAAGGTCTTAACGAATTCATAGGAAAAAGCTCTGAATCCCGTCATGATATCTCTGATGTTGCAGTCAAAAAGCTTGTTGATGCTGCCTCTTACAAGGTTGTTGCCAAAATTGTGAAAAGGTCTTTTGTTCTGTTCATAGTAAGTGGAGGACAGTCTGTCTCCAACCACCATGTCGGAGTTGTGGTTCAGCACCAGATCCACCATCTCAGGAGCTGACTCCATGGGATATGTATCATCTCCGTCAACCATCACATAAACAAGGGCGTCGATCTCACGGAACATGCGTCTGATAACGTTACCCTTGCCCTGCATATATTCATTCCTGACAACTGCCCCTGCCTCAGCGGCAATCTCTGCAGTCCTGTCTTTGGAATTGTTGTTGTAAACATATATGGTTGCCTCGGGAAGCGCCGCTTTGGCGTCGCGAACAACCTTTCCTATTGTCTTTTCCTCGTTGTAACAAGGAATCAAAACCGCAATTTTATCCACGGTAAACCCTCTTTCTTTTTGACTGCCACACACGGCAGATTTTTCGCACTAATAGGATACCACAGATCCTCCCGGCATGCATCCTTCCATCTAAAACAGACGTCGGCACAAAAGAAGATCTTCACACATCACTCATCATCACATGTCATATCACTACATAAACGTATATCATACTTCGTAAACATATATCACATAAGGTGATCCGCATCCGTCGTAAGTACCGATCAGCTCAAGCCCCACTTCACCGGCATTGGATAACTCAATTCTGGAAAAGAGGTACTTTCCTCCCAGAGCCTTAAGTGCCGCCGTATCAATGTAAATATCCGTATCCGTAACACCATACATGGATTTGGTGGGCATGACGATGGAATCATCGGTTCCGGAATACAGGTAGCACCTTGCTCCCCACTCGTCGTAGTAGATACGACTGTTTTCCTTGCGGGAAAGAGCCGGTGCAATGATCTTTCTAAATTTCTGCTTGTACTCTTCAGGATAAAATCCAAGATATCCGTCGAGAGTATAAATCCCGTTATATTCAAGGACTGCAGGGTGCATACCGTAGGCAACCGCCCACTCACCCCCGGTGTAGCCGATGTCCTCTTTTATCTTGTCGAAAAGAGCTGTTGAATAAAACTCACCATAGTTTAGATCATCCACTTCATTTCCGAAAACTTCCGACTTTGCCGTTAACAGAGCAGTGCGGTAGAGATCATTGTAGCGGGTTGGTGACATAAGAACCACAGCTATGGCAACTAGAGTGAGAATGTACGCACCATATGGCAAAGCAGTCAGGATCCTGCAACCCACGATAAACAGCATCGCGCACCAGACAAAGGGGCTGAAGAATATAGTCCTGTTAAACTGAAAGCCCTTAAGAGGCGGAAGCACCAGCTCCACAAAGCTGTTCATGCCTTTTGAAAAATACAGGCCGTAAACAACTGCATTAAAAACAAGTATCAAAGCGCACAGGTTGTAGATATCATGGAAGATCTCTTTTGCTCTGCCTTTCCTGATGTAGTTCACATTAAGTATCAGGAAATACAAAAGGCATACCGGCATCACAAAGAATTTGTGGACGTCCTCCACGTGCATCATACCGTTTACAAAAACATCAAATATCTCCGACAAAATGCCTGATGCAGGATAATAAGTCTGAACCATGGTATCTCTGATGGTCACTGTATCCGAAAATAGCATCATTCCAAATAGCCTGTACTCAAACACCACATAACCAAGTGCCAACAATATCAGCGCTATAACAAGATTCAAAGAAAGCTTTTTATCACGGATCCAGAGCCAGATTACCGCCACAAAAAGATAGCCCAGGATAAAGAAACCAAAATAGGAAAAGTAGGAAACTACAGGGTAAAGAAATACAGCGGCAAAGAGCATCACCAAAGACCTTCGCCCGGTCTTGAAATCAATACTGCCTCTTCCTGAATCCTTGCCCAGCAGATACAGCCTCCGAAGCAGGAAAACAATAAGCGGAACAGAAGCAAATGCAATTCCAAAAGCAGGAAATAGATTCAGCACACCGTAAAGAAGGCCCGCCAAGGTTGCAAGGTTTTCCACGTGCCTGCCAAAAGCGGCACCATCTGCGCCCCTGCCGCTATCCTTCGCCACATCCAAAAACAGGAGCTTGCAGGAATACACCGCAATGAGGACCTTGATCACATACGCGATAACGTAGGCGACAAAGGGCGGGAATAACATATACAGGATAGTTGTAAGGTAAAACTCTCCGGGAAGAACATCCCTGGAGACGCCCCCGAGGAAGGGAGCTGCCACGCCATGGGCAAAGAATGAATCGGTGTTCTTTAACATGGCAAACTGGGCGGTAAAAAGGTCCAGATTGTCATGCACAGCAATATGGCTGTTTTCTCCGATAACACAGTAAAAAACAGCCACTGAAATCACAAATAAGAATACTATTAAGTTTCCGAATGAAAGCTTAGATTTTGTCATCCTTGTCGTTCTTTTTTCCAATCTTCATACGCTCATGACCGCCAAGTCTGTTGGCTGCATCCTGATCGCCCTTGAGGATCGCATTAACAAGCTGCATTCTGAAGCCTGCGTCGATGAAATCACAATGCTTGCAGAAAGGATAGTTCTGTCTGCCCTCTGCGATCTGTCTGCGGACAGCCTGGAATCTCTCTGATCCCCATGCTTCCTTGAGAGTCATCTTGGTGAGATCGCCAAAATCAGTGGTTTCAAAGTTGTCGCAGCAGCAAAGTCCCATCTTGCCGTTGGGCATGATCCACATATCTGTGAAAGGAAGAAGACAGGTCTCTGTAACGATTTTTTCAGTCTCCTTTTTGTTGGGAGCTGATCCTGCGCGGTTAGTAAGAACCTCCTGAAGGTATCTCATCTGGATCTGGATATCAAGATCCTTGAACTCATCGGGATGAGCCTTTACATAATCATAGAGCTCCTGAATATTCTTGTGGAGCTTCATCTCCATGGAATAGTTGTTGATAATGAGCTGATTGATATAAGGAGCAACCTCTTTTACCTTGTCGATGGTAAGGATAAGTCCGTTGGTGGACATGAAGATAAAGCTCTCGGGAAGCTTTTCTCTTGCATATTTGTGTCTCTCAACGATCTTGGTATCAAGAAGAGGCTCGTTATTGCCGTAAAGAGTAAGATGTCCCTTGTATCCCCAGTCTGCAAGCTGATCGATGATGCTCTTGTAAAGGTCGTCGTCGATCTTGGCAAGAGGTCTGCACTCAGCATTTACATTGGCTGTGCAGAATGCGCAGGTGGAATTACATCTGTTGATGGTCTCGATGTTTACCACGTTGGGCATAGGAATCTCTTCTGCATTAAGGAAATAGTCGCAGTAAGCCTTCTGTGACTTGCTCCTTGTTGCAAACTGAAGTTTCAGATAAGCGTTGCTTGCAAGCATGGGAAAATGCTTTCTTGCAAACCAGCCGAACTTTCCCATGAAACTGTTAACTCTGATAGGCATTTCATAATCTCCTTTTTTGAACTGATGCATCACTCCTCAGCATTGCGCTGATAGAGATAATAAGTGTGTTTGAATTCGTATATATCTATATCCTCCGTGAGCACCAGGCTGTAGTAGTCGCTGACACCCTCGGGGTATACATCTCTGGAAAGCACAAAATCAGCCTCACCGCTGTGGGTATAGCTCTTTTGCACATTCAGTACCTCGTCCATATTGAGAGTCTGTGTCTGATAGTAATAGCAAATGGGAGTTACGTCAAGTACGGTATAAAGACCTGCATCAAAGCAGTTCTCGTTGATAACGCCGGGGTTCTCAACCCCTGTTGACCTGATATAATCCCTGAACTTGTAAAGCCAGAGCTGGTCAGACTTAAGCCCCATTACTTTGGGATTGACGGAGAACGCAAAAACGATAAAGCCCGTGGCGATAAGTCCCATAAGGGCAATAACAAAAGCCACACCCTGTTCCATCACTCTGCCGTAATACCTTCGTCCGTGAGTTTTCTTTTCAATACGGATCTGCATAAGCTTTTCTATTATATAACAAATCGGAACAAAACCAAACACCGCAAATCCGTTAATAGGAAATGAGTAATACAAAATGCTTACGCCGCCTGAAAACATAACGATGATCAGGAACGCAAACAGCATTCCCATGTTTATGAGTTCAAAGATCCCCATCTCCACAAAGAACCTGTCCCTGCGACATTTTTTATTTATATCCTCAGGAACGTAAGAGGAAATGGTTGATGTAAGAAAATAAAGTATTCCGATGGTGATAAATACATACACCGGGAAATTATTCAAAACATGGTTTTTCATTATGTCGTAAAACGCCGCGGCGCGCTCTGAGAAAGTCAGCTTCTTGGCGTATTCAAAGACATTTTTGTAAATATAAACATAGCCCCAGTCGTCGATGGCCCCGTTGAATCCAAAATAAAGAAGGAAAGGAAGTGTAACTGCAAGCATTCCTCCAAGGAAAACAAAGCAGCTGATAAAAGCCTTGACCACATCTTTGCCGCCGATGATATCCGCAAAGAACACCATCATCATCCAGGCAAAGAAAAGTCCCAGAGAATTGAACTTGATATGAAGTACACACCCTGCAAGAAGCCCTCCAGCAAGGACTGTTTTGTAATCCATAGGGTCAGGGTATCTGTATCTGAAATAGTCAAGAGACAGATACAATCCCCACATTATGGCAGGGAAAAGAAATTCCTCTGCGCTTCCACCCCAGTAAAAATTCCATGAGGAATAAATAAGCGCACCGGTTAGCGGCGCCAGTATATAGGGGAAAGCCCCGGGCTCTAAATAGAGCTGGTAGATCTTTAAGATCGCCCACAAAGAAAGCATAGCCGCAATGACTTCCATGATGTAAACTCCCAGGAACGTTGTAGGAGAGATCAAAGAAGCAAAGCCGTAGATGGTGTACAAGAGAATGCCCTTCTGATCAAAGAGATCTCTGTAGGGAACCATTCCTCTGAACATGCTCTTTCCCATGGTGAAATAGCTGTTGGCGTCATCCCAGAGATTGAACACATACAAAAAGGATGACCTTGAACAGATGGTAATAATGACAAATGCACTTACCAGGCACCACAAGAAGGCCCTGAGGCCGCTTTCTTTTTCCTCGTCGCCGAGATCGTATTTACCTTTTACCGCGTGTGTGAATATTTCCAATCAGCACCTTCATTCCGTATGCCGCAAAGGGCAACCAGTAAATATAGTATCGCATTGCATATCTCGAAGATCCCTCCCAGAACTGATGGAACAGGATACCTCCGAATATCAGTATAAGCAGCAGCATCTCTCCCGGGGAGGCAATTCTTTTTTTATAACAGGTAAAAAGATATACCAAAACGCAGAGATAACATACGCTCATAAACACATTCATGATCCAGCGAAGAGCGATCTGCCCTTTGCCGAATACCAGAAAATCACAAAGAGCCGGCTGATCCTCCACATGACGGCTCACAAGATCAAGGTCATGGGTTGAGATACAAACAGGATCTGCCCACTGAGTGGTAAATTTCCTTAAGAAAAATCCGGCGGCATATCCGGGATCTTTTGTAAAATCCGAAAGTCTCTCTTTTATGTTTTCTTTTGCTGCCTTTGCTGTTGCAGCAGTGTCATAATCATTATCTTCAAAGACCCTGTAATTATAGCCGTTATACCAGCCATTCTCAAGGTCGCTCTCCTGAAGTCCCATGGCTATATGGGAAACAGCAGGACTTCCGTCCGGGATCTTATCGATTCCGGCAAGCTTCATGTAATGAATATCAACGGCCTTCTTTGCCGCAAATACGCACAGTATCATAAATACCGAAAGAGCAACACGCTGCAGAAGCCTTTTCTTGTCTTCCGCCCTGTCGGCCTGTATGTGTGCAGGCTTATCCGACCTTACAATGTTTCCCCAGGTACTTAATATCATGATCATCACTATAGCGATCAAAGTGATCTCGCAGTTGGTCTTAAGTACCACCGCAGCCGCAATGCAGGGAGCTGCCAGAAGCGCATAGACTATTCTTTCTCTTTTCACATATAAGACAGTCAGGAAAAGAGCCAGTGTCTGGGGCGCCATACTGAGGATATCCCCGTAGATGTAAGTAGCAAAGTTATAAAAGAACAAAGCTCCCATGGATAAAAGAGCTGCCGCTCCGGATACATCATCATCTCCGAAAAACTCATCCGTCATTTTGTAGATCAGAAAGACGGTAATGAGGATTGAAATAAGCTGAATAACATCCCACACGAAATAATTGCTTGGACCGAAGGCTCTACCCACCATCTCTCCAAAAAGTACATATCCAAGCTGGAAGGGCCAGATAAATAGGTAACCGCCTTTTGTAGTAAGCGCAGAATAATCTCCCTGCATAAAGGCGTTAATGATATTATCCAGAGTCTTTGAGTCATTGACGGCCTGAGGCTTGACAGCCAGTATCAGCATCATGCAGTAGGCTGTTATAAAGACAATTCCAATAGCCCACATCAGCCTCTTTTTTTCCAGCACGTGCCTCTTTTGCAAAAACAGAAATACCGCAAACACCACCAGCATGCTAACCAGCAAAAAGGGTATGTTCTCGCTCTTATAAAAGGGCTGATCGTTGTCATCGTGCATGTTGTAGTAAACAGTTGTAAGAACACTTGTTACCAGCACTATGGCAGAGGTCACAGTCAGGCAGAAAATTATTATTAAGTTGAAAGCTCTTTTAAACTTTTCCATAAATTATCTTGGCCTTACGGCAACACTGTCCTTGCCGTAATAAGTGGCAACAATAGTATTTTCCCAAAGAGTGCTGTCCTCGTAAATGTCGCTTTGGAACAAAAGCTCAGGGCGCACGGTATGAGGGTCAAGAACAACATCCTTTACGGAATCGTCTTCAAAAATCTCCATACGTGCTTTCTTTTCTGAAAGATATGTGGCTGCATCCCCGGAATATACATCATATGCAGCAGATGTAGCGCTGTAATAATGGGGATTAACATATATGCAAAGAAGTGAGCCGCAGGCAAAAACAAGGATGAATAAGATCATTATCCTTGATGAAACCATTGAAAAATGCGCATCGTCGGCCTTTTCAATATAGCCGATGTCCTCCATGGCTCTTCTGACACCTGTCATGATATAAAAGATCGAAATAACCACCATCACCACAAACTGCATCCAGATAATGGTCCTGATCCTGCCGGAGTCAAAGTTTCCCACTGCAAAAAGCGGAGGGACTATACATACAGCAACCATGCTGAAAGCAAAAAGCGCAAAGATAAAGGGGTGGGACAGGCGCTGCTTCATTTTGCCTGCCATCTTCCAGCACACAACTGCGATGATCAAAAGTAAAAAGATAACTTCCCATCTCATCATGTCAGTAAAGCATGCCGCAAAAACAGTATAGTAGGATCTGAGAACAGCCTTGATGGGACTGATGTTTCCGATTCCCGTACCGCGGATCCTGTTACCGGGAGCAACAACCGAAACCGCAAAGCCTGCAAGATTCAGCCCTACAGGTATCCACAAAAGTGAAAGAGCTTTACTTTGTCCCTCAAAAGTCTTTTCCAGCGAAAACTTTTTTAACCTGATCATCAAAAGAATTATAGCAACAAGGATAACCATGGTGGCTGCCACAAGAGATGTCATGTAATTGGCGCCTCCAAGACAAAAGCTCCAAAGCCCCAGTAATACAAGCCTTGCAATGCCGGCCTTTTTAAGATAGGTCTCATCAAATGCTACCCTCAGGATCATGCCGATCCATACAAGGAGAAGTCCGAACATAAAGGTGTAATTGATAGCTCCGCTGTACCAGTAAAAAGCTTCCGCTCTGGTGGTTCCGTTTTCAAGGCTGTGAACCATGATAAAAAGAGTAAGGATAGCCGCAATATTAACCTTATCGCCATCAAGCTCCCACACTTTAACAAACAAAGCTCTGAAGAAATAGATAACGCCAAAGCTCAGCATGGCGAGGATAATAACAGGTGTAAGAAAATACCACTTTTCGCCGAATATGCTGGGGCACAGGCAGGTCAAAAGATCCGAAAAGAAATAGCCCACCCAGTTGTTGTAGATGTAGACCATCTTTTTAAAGGCACTTCCCACGGTTATAAAGAAATTTCCCGTAGCCACAAAGGTCTGATGAGGCTGCAGCGCCATGGAAAAATCATCTACAGAGGGCCAGTCGTAAAAACCTATGACCAGCATGGGGATGAGACTTAAAACATAAAGAACTGCCAAACCTGTGCCTAGTCTCTTTATGTTTATCGGCTTTATGAAATTCGGAGTTTTATAGCTAAACATCTGTACTTTGTCGCTCCTATCCTACGGTCATCTATATGCATTTACTGCATCTATTACCATTGTTACTTCCTCATCCGTCATCTCGGGGAAAAGAGGAAGGGTTGCGCAGTGCTCTGCAAGAGCCTCCGCGTTGGGGCAATCGCCCTTTTTGTATCCAAGATCAGCATAAGCTTCCTGTAGATGACAGGGTACAGGGTAGTGTCTGTTGCACTCAATGCCCTTGCCCTTCATGTACTCAAGGAAAGCTTCGGGATCGCCCTCCACCATGGTTTCAAACAGATGGAAAACAGTCTCTGTTCCTTCCGGATGAGCCTGAAGTCTGATCTTGGGATTTTTGATCTCAGCCATGTAGCGCTTTCCGATCTCCTGCCTTCTCTTTGTCCACTCAGGCAGATATTTAAGAGAAACGGATAAAACAGCGCCCTGAAGACCTTCAAGTCTGTAGTTGTAGCCGATCATTTTATGATAATAGCGAACCTCACAGCCCTGATTCTTCATGGTATTTATGTACTTGTCGTAATCTGCGTTGTTGGTGGAAACAGCTCCGCCCTCACCGAAAGCATAGAGGTTTTTGCCGGGATAAAAACTAAAGCATCCAAGATCTCCCAGTGTTCCGACCATCCTTCCGTCAACCTTGGCTCCGTGAGCCTGGGCACAGTCTTCCACGATAAAGAGATGATGTCTGTCCGCAATCTCTTTTACCGCATTAAAATCAAAGGGCTGACCATAGAGGTGAACGCCGATGATAGCCTTTGTTCGGGGAGTGATCTTTTCCTCTATTTTGGAGGGATCGATCTCCCAGGTATCTGCTGTACAGTCCACAAAAACAGGAGTTGCGCCGGTGTAGGTAACGCCCCAGGCTGATGCGATATAGGTGTTGGCAGGAACGATAACTTCATCTCCTGGCCCAACGCCAAGAGCTGCCAGAGCTGCGTGAAGTGCAGATGTTCCGTTGTTTACACCCTGCACGTATTTTACTCCCAGGAAATCAGCAAACTCTTTATCAAAGTTATCCGCATATTTTCCGCCGGAAAAAGCTGTTTCCTCGCAGCATGCCTTAATGGCTGCCAGATACTCCTCTTCATGTTTTTTATAATCTCTTGTAAGATCAATTCGCTTCAACATATCTTTTCTCTTTTCTGAAAACTCTCTTTAGTTTCACGATACGAACAATGTAGTTTTTGATGGTCTTTGGCACATTAACTGTTGTATCGTAGTCCTCAACCCACTCTATGGGCATATCGTAGATGTTAATGCCCTGCTTTTCAGCTCTTAAAAGAAGCTCCACCGTATAGAACCATCCCTTGTCGTCGGTGCACTGTTTCACCAGCTTTTTCGCCACATCAGTGCGAAGGAACGTAAATCCGCAAAGAGCATCCGTTGCCTTCATGTCAAACACTGCCTTTAGTATGAACACAAGGCCTGCGCTGGTTATCTTTCTGTACCATTTTCTGCCTTTTGTCACCGAATCCTTGCTAAATCTGGAACCATTGACATACTGAAGTCTTTTGTTTGTTTCAAAAAGCTGAATGGTCTTTTTAAGGTAAGAAAGATCCGTAGACAGGTCGATGTCCATGTAGCCCACAATATCGCTCTCAGATCTCTTAACTCCGGTCTTAAAAGCTATTCCCACGCCTCTTTCTTCGATCCTCACATACTCAACCTCAGGATATTTTGCGGTGAGTCTTTTGGCGATATCGGGAGTATCGTCATCGGAGCCATTGTCCACTATGGTAAGCCTGCAGGGCTCTTTTATGTTATCCCTTATGTACGCAACACACTTATCGATACCCTTTTCAAGGCGAAGGTGCTCATTTAATACAGGGAAAAGAATATTCACATTCATATCATCACTTCCCAACTATCTTTTCTATATCTGCCACCAGGTAGCGCTGCTGCCTGAAAATCAGATTCAGCATAACCGCCAGGTATTTAAGCACTATGGTAAGGAGCAAAAATACTCCAAAGAACCCTATGGACATAAGGCTCATAAGTGACGGCCAGCCCGATGCTATCTCATTTCCAAGGAAATGGTCCAAAACCGAATAAATAAGGCAGCCAAGAGTCAGTAAAAGGAACCCTCCGCTAAGCACTGCGGAAATGTGCTCCATAACATTTGTAAAATAAATGAAGGTATCAAAGGCAAGCTCTCGCCTCTCGGAAAAGGACCCGTAAATATTTCCTGCGCCACAGGGCTTGGGCTCATATTTAATGGTAGCCATCTTTAGTCCACAGTTGGCATAAACAGCCTTTCTGTATGGTATGTGGCTTCCTATTGTCTTTATCCTGTTGATGGCGCGCCTTGATACTATCCTGAAGGTCTCGGGGCCTATCTTGGAAAAAGACTTACTGTATCTGTTAAACACTCCGTAGAAAAGTCGTGACGTAAAGCGTCCCTTTTTGTTGCAGGAAGCCGCCACTATGTCATTTCCTTTTACCATCTCATCATAGACATCAACGATCAGCTTGGTGTCATAGTCCACAGTCGCCTTGTCAAACTCATAAACAAGGTCACCTATGGCAATGTCCCTTCCGGCGTTCATTGAAGGCTCAATGCCCTGATAAAATCCCATGTGGATCACGGAGATAATACCGCTAAGGCTTTTCTCATCCGCATATTCTCTTATCTTTTCCACAGTATCGTCGCTACATGCATCGTCAACGCAGATGATCTCGTACTTTTTGAAGGTCTCTCCGATCACAGGAAGAACCGCGTCAAAAAAGTTTTCGATCCTGACTTCGTCATTATGCATGTAAACGACCAGTGAAACAAATTTGTTTTCCATATATTTCCTCTTATAACAGCTTTAAAGCCCTGTCAGACCAATAATTCATCAAGATCGTAAACAGTATTGATCTTGCCGGAAAGAACACTTATAAAGGTGGGTTCCTGCGAATGCACCCTGATGGAAGTAGGCCTTGAATCATCAATCTCAGAGCTCTTTAATATGGGCTTCATGGAAAAAAGTGATTCTTTGTATCTGAAGCCATATTCATCCTTCATGTATTTGAAAGCCAGATGGCTCATATAATCCCAGGAAGATTCAGGCTTTCTGGGGCATCTGTTGCAGTTTCCAAGGCTCTGTGGCGAGCATTTGTAACCACTCTCCGATCCCCTTGCCTGACATCCAAAGGTTGGAAGCTCATCATAGCTTGTAACATGAGGCGTAAAGGTCACGGAAGTAAGCGAATGCTGCCCGGTGCATCCAAAGGGCATGATGGAGAAAAAGGGTCCGTCCATCACGGTAAGCCCCGTGGACTTAAGATTTTCATCAACATCGCAGAGGATGATCTCGCAAAGCTCATATTTAATGGCAAAGGCATCCTCGGGAAATACCTTTTTGATTATCTGATTAACGGAAGCATAGGTCGAATTAAGGATAAAGCCTGTGGCATACTCCGCACTTTCTGTCTCCGCGCCATGTCCATGCTCTACCCGCATCCTGTAATCACTTCCGTCTCTTATGATCTCCTGTATCTCCGAGTCAAAAGAGAGTGTGATATTTGAAAGTTTTCCGATCTCACTTAGGAAGTAATCCCTTAAAATATGTGCATCATAGGTATATTCCTCTGTAAGGAAAGCTCCGTCGCACATGCCGGGTTTAAACCATCTGCCTGCAGGGACTTCTTCGCACTTTATCTTTGCAGCTCTGCAGAACTCCTTAAACTGCTCTGCATTGGTCCAGGAAAAAGCCGCGCTTGTAGCATAGATCTGTTCAAATTTATCATGTATGCAAAATCCGTAGTCCTCCACAAAACGCCTGAAATATCCTGCGGATTTGGTGGCGGTGGAAAGGCTCCTTGGGTAGTGATAGCCCATATGCACTCTTGCCTGATTTATGTAGGTTGCCCTTGAAAAAGAATCAGGCTCTTTTTCAAGTACCAAAACAGACAGCCCCTTATTTGCGCAAAAAAGAGCTGAATACAGGCCGTAAAGGCCGGCGCCTATGATTATGCGATCATACTTTTTTAATGAACCAGCCATATGTCTGACAAATTACCTTTACTACTAATTTCATCCGCCTATGCGGTAGTACTCGCTGTACCAGGCAGCAAACTTCTTAAGGCCTTCTCTTAGAGGTGTTGAAGGCTTAAATCCAAAGTCCTCGGAAAGAGCTGTCACATCGGCATAGGTGATCTCAACGTCACCGGGCTGCATGGGGACAAGCTCCTTGTGGGCTTCGAAATCAAAGTCCGCAGGAAGAACCCCTGCTGCCACAAGCTCCTGCTGAAGGATATCAACAAAATCAAGAAGGTTTACAGGATCATTATTTCCGATGTTGTATACCTTGTATTTTGCCCCATTCTCGTTTTCGTCGGGGGACTTTTGCATAACGTTTATAACACCCTCAACTATGTCATCCACATAGGTAAAATCACGCTTGCAGTTGCCATAGTTAAATATCTTTATGGTCTCGCCCTTAATGAGCTTGTTGGTAAAGCCAAAATATGCCATGTCCGGGCGTCCCGCGGGGCCGTATACAGTAAAGAATCTAAGCCCTGTAGAAGGAATGCCGTAGAGCTTGGAATAGGCATGAGCCATAAGCTCGTTGGACTTTTTGGTAGCAGCGTATAAGGATACGGGATTGTCCACCTTGTCCTCTACGCTGTAGGGGATCTTTTTGTTGCTGCCGTAAACGCTGGAACTGGAGGCATAAACCAGATGCTCCACTCCTTCGCCATCATCATAGGAATGTCTGCAGGCTTCAAGAATATTGTAAAAGCCTATCATGTTGGACTCTATATAGGCATCGGGGTTTTCAATTGAATACCTGACTCCAGCCTGAGCCGCAAGGTTTACCACAACCTGAGGTTTAAACTCATCAAAGACCCTGTCCAAAAGATCTCTGTCAGCAATACTGCCGCGTACCAGTTCAAACTGATCATCAGAGCCCACTGCCTCAGCGACCTTATCAAGCCTGTAGTTCTTTATCCAGACATCGTAGTAATCGTTCATATTGTCGATGCCGACGATTTTGCATTTCGGATATCTTTTCACAAGCTCGGTCACAAGGTTTGCTCCGATAAAACCTGCGGCACCTGTGACCAGTATTCTTTTATCTTTCAGATCTATGTTTTTTTTCAGCATTCTTTACTTTGCACCTTTTCCAAAAATAACAACGCCCACTGTCTGCAGCAGGATCTTGAAGTCCTCTGTAAGGCTCCAGTTATCGATATATTTAAGGTCAAGCTTTACAACCTCGTCGAAATCCTCAATATCGCTTCTGCCACTGATCTGCCATAATCCAGTCAGCCCGGGAGTCATGGAAAGTCTCCTTCTGTAGTGCTCATTGTACTGAAGGAACTCTTCTTCTGTGGGCGGACGTGTTCCCACAAGGCTCATCTCGCCCTTAAGGACATTCAAAAACTGAGGGAACTCATCGAGACTGGTCTTTCTGATAAAGGAGCCCACTTTGGTAACACGGGGATCATTTTCCATCTTGAACATAAGACCGCTCATCTCGTTTTGCTTTTCAAGCTCTTTTTTACGCTCCTCCGCATCCGTATACATGGAGCGGAACTTGTAGATCCTGAACCTTCGGCCGTTTTTGCCTATTCTGGTCTGTGAAAAGAAAACAGGTCCGGGAGAATCAAGCTTTATGGCAGGAGCAAGGAAAAGTGTGATGATGCCTGTAAGCACAAAGCCTACCAGGCCTCCTACAATATCTATGATCCTCTTAATAAAGAGTCTCTTGTAGCTTGTTCTGTTCATGGAATAGGTGAGAACGGAATAGTCTATAAACTCACCAACCGCAGTGCTTGCCTTGCCAACATTCGGAAGTTCAAGGTTATAGTGAGTCGTAACGCCCATTTCCTCAAATCCCAGGATGATATCCTGCATTCGTGTCTGAGGAATATTGGGGGTATTTATAAATACTTCGTCAAAAGGATCTGTGATAAGGCGGCTTGTGATATCTTCTATGCCGTAGTGCACATGCACATCTCCGATATGCCAGTTGGGATCAAGCTCCCCAATCCTTTCAGAGTCGCTCTTTTCAACATCGGCGCAGTAGGCTCTTACTACCTTGTAGCCAAGTAGTCCCGACTGCTCTTCAAGCTTTTTAAGTGTCTTTTCCATAAGGCCTTTTTCGGAGATCACAACCACGCGGCTTACGTTATTGTCGCTGCAGATGTGGCGCCTAAAAAAGTACTTGAACAGTATCCTGGCAATGTAGGTAAAGAGGATGTCCATCCAGATGAAATTACCGATAACGAATCTGGACATAATTGAAGACCATTTCAGAAAGAATACTATAGCAATAGTGGCTATTAGCATAATTGCCACGAACCTGATAACGGAGAAAAGCTCCATTATGTAGCCTCTTGTCATGAAATCCCTGTTCCAGTCAGCAAGGAAGGAGTATATAACGCAAACAAGGAGAAATACCACGCATACCATGTAATGGAGCCTTTTATCTCCCCAATCGTTTTTGCCGTTGTAACGAAGCCAGGTTGCCAAAAGATATGACGCCAGAATACAGACCATATCAATGGCCCACAGCGTATATGTCTGAATCACTTTGTATTTTTGGTTCATTTGGTCATACTCTCTTTTTAAAAATCAAATCAACGCCAAGGTACCATAAGAACTTTATATTTGTAACAAGATAACGCTTTATCAGCCTGCCGGGGTCCTGGAAGAGGCGGTAAAGCCACTCAAGTCCCACCTTCTGAATCCACTTGGGAGCTCTCTTGATGGTTCCCGCATGAAAGTCAAAGCCTGCTCCGACTCCCATCATAACTCCCTTTATACGGCCTTTGTGAGCCTGCATCCATTTTTCCTGCTTGGGAGCGCCAAGTCCGATCCAGACTATGTCTGCGCCGGAGTCATTTATCATATCAACGTCCGCAGCATCTTCCTCGTCAGAAAGAGCTCTGAAGGGCGGTGAATACAGTCCCTTTATCACAATGCCGGGATACTTTTTCTCAAGTCTTTCCTTAAGAGCATCCAAAGTCTCCTGACTTGCTCCGTAAAAGAAATGGCTGATGCGGCCGTCCTGCGTATCTCTGAACATATGCTCCATAAAGTCAGGTCCCGCAACACGCTCGGCGCCGATAACGCCTCTCTTTCTCTGAAGCTGGGCTATGGGATTTCCGTCAGGGAAGGTAAAGGCAGAGCTGTTTAAAACATCTGCGTACTCCCTGTTTTCCCTTGCCATTACGGAAGTGTGAACATTGGAAAAGCAGATATACTGACCCGAAAGCTCTTTTATATGTCTGATGACATGAAGCACCGCTTCCTCTGTACGGGCGATGGAATAGTCAACTCCAAATAAGGGGAACTTTTCAAAGCGCACGGATACAGGAATTGTAGCGTGCCTTTTGATATCAGTGACGATTCCGGACTTAACGTTATAGCCAAGAGCAGAAAGTCCAAGATAAGTCCTGACTTTTTTTGATTCAAGAAGCCTTATTACTCTCTCAGCTCCCTCGGGATCCGTATCTGATCCGATGATCAGAGCTTCGTCGTAACTACCTTCATTAAGCATCTTTTCAATATCTTCATCAGCGGCAAAAGGCGCTGTGATCTTTAATGTATTTATCTTTTCAGACGCAAAATATCTCTTCTTGCCGTATTGCCTAAAGAGCATTCTGAAAGCGTAACCAAGAACTATGCTGAAGAACAGAAGCAATATCAGAATAGTTCGGGATGCCTGTTTGCTTCGCTGAACAATGTACAGATAGGCAATTGTAAGCGCCACCGCAATGATGCGGCTTTTTGTCACCGAAACAAGGTTTTCAAAAGGATCCATTTCAAAAATGGAAGGCTTGCGATAGTCGTAAAGAAGAAATACTACGATGCAAATAAGAAACAGGGTCGCCAGTAGCGTCCTGTAAAGACCACCTATGAGGGTAAAAAACTCCCCAAGGCGGTAGTAGTGGCGCACAAGGTACGCCAGAAAAAGTGACAATATAATCGATAATTCATCTAACAGAAACACCCTTCTGATGGGGTAACTGGTTCTACTTCTTTTCATTTTTTCCTCTCCATATGCCTCTGCTAATAATAGCACAAAAAGCCGTTCCCCACACGAATACGCTTACCCAGAATCTTACTTTTTCCATTCTTGCAAGGTTTGGGGCATAATAGCCTCCCCGGACAGGTGCATCCTCACGGGAATAATAGGCATACATAAGCTCATCTTCCCCGGAATAATTTATAACAAGGTTCCCTTCATCCTTGATCTGTGCGATCTCATCACGGGTATAGGTCCTGCCCTCAAGGTTTTTTATAAGGGTATGCTCTCTTGTGTTCCTGTCAAGAAGCACATAATCAGGGTTAGGTGTCAGGCTGTAGCCAAGGATGGCGATCAGAAGGAAAAGAGCCGCTGCGATGCAGGGGATGAGCAGGTGCCCGTCCATGATCACCTCGCGACTTTCTTTACTCTCCGCCGGAAGAAACGCGTTTTTTATATTGATGATCCGGATCTTTTTTGCAAAAATCTCCGGAAGCTTTTCCGTCACCTTGTCGGAATATCTGTAAAGTGCCGCCCCGATAAATACAAAGGCAATGTTTTTAAAGCTGATGTTATATAAAAGCGGATCAGTGATACCCATTACCAGAAGAGAGAACACTATGATCAGCTCATCTATGCGGTTTTCTTTTACATCTCTATAGATAAGAAGTGCCCACATGCAAGTCACAAGCACGAATGCGATAAATCCCATCTGCAAAAGGAGCTGCAGGTTGGAAGGATCGATACCGTAGAGCTTGTCATCGGGATTAGCAAGCCTTCCGCCAAAGGCAGTCACTTTATTGTTCATAAAATAGTAATGGCCGTAGCGGAAACGAACGAAAAATGTGGGATCCAAAGCCTTTACCTTTTTGTAGGTCTCATCTGTAAAAAAGTAAGGAAATACTACGGATATCAGTACTGTCACAGGGATCAAAAGAGTCAGCACCAGTTTCTCCGGTTTTCCTATTTTTCTTCTGTAGGTATAAATTATGTTAAGTGCCAGAACGCCTGTGGTCACCGCAATTCCGGTTCTGCTCTGACCATAGAGATAGATATAGCAGGCGATGGCAAAAAGTATGGCTGAAGCTTTCCATACCTTCTTTTTATTCTCATGCCCTATGTAAAAGAGCACCATCATGGCGATGATCGTAAAGGAAGTGCCGAGAGTGTTAGGATGGGGCGAACCAAGGGCATGGCGAAGAACGTCTCCCACAAAGGATCTCTTTTGAATATAAACAGCATCCTCAATAAAGCCAAAAGCAGTCAAAAAGCTCATTACAAGCATTCCGGCAGAGCCAAAAACAGCTCCCCATTTAATGAGCCTTTTAGCATTGGCTACTTTCATTCCTATCATCAGGGCAAAATACATCAAAAGCCCCTTTTCACCGGAGCTTACATACACAAGCCCTGCCAGCAGCATAAGCGCTGCTATCCACAGCCACTCAAAGAGTGTGTGCTCTGTCAGTAAAAGGCTGATGCCCCACAAGCCAAATCCCAACAAAAGGAGAGGCCCATAGAGAGCTTTGCTCTCATATACGCCCCACATACGCATGGAAAACATCAGTATGAAGTAAAGACAAATGAATAACTCGGAAAGAGCTATTCTGGTTTTAGGTGATCCGGGCATTTATCTTATCCCCTTTTATAAGCCTGGGCTACCTTTTTAACTGCTGTGATAACATCCTCAACATCCTCATCACTCATCATAGGGTAAAGAGGTATGCTCATGATTCCTTTGTATATCTTTTCCGCAACGGGGCAAAGTCCCTTCTTGTAACCAAGGTTCTGATAATAAGGGAACCAGTAAACAGGTACGTAGTGAACCTGGCACTGAACGCCCTCAGCGGACATAGCATCAAAGAACTCTCTTCTGGTGCAGGAGAGTACGTCGAAATCAAGCTGAATGATATAAAGATGCCTTGTGGTATCGGACTGCGGTATCTCCTTTTGTACGATGATACCGGAAACATCCTTAAAGGCCTCGTCGTATTTGTTTACGATCTCTTTTCTTCTGTCAGAAAATGCCCTAAGCTTCTTTAACTGGCTTATCAAAAGAGCTGCCTGAATATCCGTAAGTCTGTAGTTAAAGCCAAGCTCCTGCATCTCGTAAACCCAGGGTCCTTCAGGCTCTTCCACCATTGATGCGGGATCGCGAACGATTCCGTGCTGGGAAGCAAGATGAAGTTTTCTGTAAAGCTCAGGATCGTTGGTAGTTATAGCTCCGCCCTCGCCGGAAGTTATGGTTTTTACAGGGTGGAAGCTAAAACAGGTCATGTCAGCAATGGAGCCTTCAGGCTGACCATTGTATTTTGTGCCGATTGCATGGGCTCCGTCTATGATAAAGATAAGTCCGTGCTTTTTGCAGATCTCGGCGATCCTGTCGTGATCCACAGCCTGTCCGGTATAATCTACGGCAATAACAGCCTTGGTCTTATCCGTAATGCACTTTTCTATGGAATCCGGATCGATATTGTAAGTCTCGGGATCCACATCAGCAAAGACGGGAGTTCCGCCAACGTATCTGACACAGTTTGCAGATGCGGCAAAGGTAAGGGGAGTTGTGATAACCTCATCACCGGGGCCGATGCCTGCTGCGATGGCTGCGCAGTGAAGAGCTGCTGTTCCGTTTGATACGCTGACAGCATATTTTGCACCTGTAACCGCGCACAGCTCTTTTTCCAGTTCCTCAACGTAAGGTCCGCAGGTAATGAGGTCCCCCTTGAGGGCATCCGAAACCATCTTTACATCGGCATCGTCAATCCACTGACGACCGTAAAATATCTTGTTTGCTCTGACGGGAGTTCCGCCGTTTATCGCAAGTTTTTCCATTGTTTTACTACCTCTTTTTAACAATAATCTATCTCACCCATTATAAAGCAAATCCGGCAATATATCCACGTACGCAGATATATTGCCGAAGGTTTTACTCATATGATCATTTAGATCTCATCATCCGACTACCTTGTCGTAGTTGTCGCTTACTGCCTTCCAGTCAAGGACTTCCCAGAATGCCTTGATGTAATCAGGGCAAAACACAGGAACTATTACTATACGCTTAATCATCAACCTTTTTCCAATTATTCGCATCAAATATATCGCCGGGAGTTACCTCATACCAGGTGGCATCGCTGTTATCAAATGTATTTCCGTCATTGTCCATGACAACGGACTTTTTCGAAGTTGTTACATACTGCTTTTCCTTCTTTTTATCCGAATTTACAGGATTTCCGGTAAATGGATTGACGGGATTATCTATAAGCCCCTCCATTGCCATTGTGGGAACATCCGCATTTGTCATAAATTCGTCGGAAGTAGTAAAGCCCGATGCATCAAAATCCTTTACCAAAAGCAGGGGATTATATCTTTCAATGTTCAGATCATCACTTAGCTTTGTCTTTTCCAGATCTCCAAGCTTATATCCGTGATCCGCAACCACAATGATCCTTGTATTATCCCAGCAGTCATTGGCTTTCAGATATTCAAACCACTTGCCCAAAGCACGCAGGCTCGCAACATCAGACTGATAATGAGAGATCTGTGTCAGATTTTTAAGTTCAAGGCCTTCCGATCCGTTTGGAAATGCCTCATTCTCATAATAGTCCAAAAACTCATCAAGCCTGTTGTCTGTTCCCATGGCAGGCTCATAATCAGGCACCGACAAAGTAGTGATATCGTGGGTGGAACCGTTAACCATAAGGATACAGTTATTCTCATCGGAATCCGAAACTTTGGTAAGACTTGGCATATTCAAAAGAACCGAATAATCCCTGAGGAAATTGAGGTTTACGCCAATATCCATGTGGGAATAGTAGGTTCCGCCGTTATATAAAGTCTTTTGCATAAAAACAGGGATAACTCTCATAAGGCTGTAATAAAATGCCCTGCTTTCCTGACTCTTTTGATAGGAGTCGGCAAAAATCGGATCGATACCGTCCATATATTTGCCCTGAGTCATCAACGCTTTCACATTTTCATACTGATCATACATGGAAAGATCCACGATAAATCTGTAGGTGCCCGCATAAGGCGGATCAGTGACCGTAACCTTGTATCCATTCTCAGAAAACAAAGAAGGCATCAACAGAAGCGCCTCATTATTCTTTTCCCTGAGGCTTAGCTCGCTCCTTTCGTTTATAGCTCTGGCCGAATAATCATATCCGCCAAAAAGCGCAGGGGCACCAAAATTAGTGGCTCCGCCAAAGGATATGGTATTGGGATAATAAGTAAAGCCATCGTACATCTTGGCAATCTCGGGCTTTTCGTCAAAAATGTAAGGAATGTATCCCGATATAGCTCTGTCCATCATGATCACTACTACGTTCTTGCCGTTTTTGGATACGTTAAATACGTCTTTTCCCTCACCTGAAGAGGCGATGTTTTTAGTGTAATCATCAACCTGAACAGCAACATTTCTGCCTACCACAAGGCACATAACAAGGGTGCTGACAGAAAGGATCTGAACAACGATCTTTGCATACTTCGGAAGTTTCTTTTGAACGAAATACGCAGCTACTGCTATTGCAACAAGAATAACTATGTTTCCGATCTTTTCGGCGCCTGAAAACTGAAGTCTTCCCTCGTATACAAAAAGAGGTGTCATGATTCCGAAGTGATTGCCAAATAGCATGTAGTTTGCAATAAAAGCTCCAACCAGACACAGTGCCATAACCTGCATGATAAATCTGGCTTTCTTTTTGGCAAAGGCATAAAAGATGGATCCCCAGACAACAAACACTCCGCTGTATAAGGCAAGATTTACTATAACAAGCCAGATGGGTCCGTGCTTGGCATTAACAAATTCCGTAGCGGAGGAATCTACCACATTAAGCGGAATAAGCGCTCCTACAAAGAGAGAAAGGAACACGCAGGACCATAGAAATGACGGGAACGAATCCTTGTTTTCCTTTTCTGCTATGATAACCGCGTTTCCTTCCAAAGCCTCCTCTGGCTTTTGAGGGCGCTTTATGAGCTTTAATACCACGTTCTTCATCAGAGAATAAAAGTTGTTCATGGTCCAATACAAAACAAGACCTGAGGGACTGTTATATAAAAGCACTAAAAATGCTGTTGCAAGTCCGTAAACCTGTATCTTATCTCTGGCCTTTAGATTACGTGTGTAAATGATACCTGAGATGATATTAAATACCGTCATCAGGATGGGAAGGACATTTATACCAAATGATCCAATGGAAAAAGTCCTGTCAGGGGCACCGAGATCTCTGATAAAGAGGAAAGATACTCCTGCCAGCTCTTTAAGATTTGAAAGGTAATTGTAAGCCGCTGTAAAGAACGGGATCTGCAATAGTATGGAGGCTGAGCTCCTAAGGGAATACCATGATTTATAGTTCTGCTCTCTGTAGTAAGTAGAAAGCATCATATATCTCTCATCACCCTTAAAGGTCTTCTTGATATGGTTCACCCAGTGTTCCATATCCTTTTGCCTCTGACGTTCTTCGTCCTGAATTGCATCAGCTCTTTTGTAAATGGGAAGCACAAGAGTCTGGATCACCAGACTTACTGCAATTATGGCAATTCCTTTATTATGAACCAGCTTGTTCATGATCATATAAGTGAACATAACAAGAAGTTCTATTGGCTTAATAAGCAAATTGTAAATAATAGTAAGCATCTACTATCAGACCTTTCCTTGTAAATCTTATTTAAAAACAGTAATGCTCAGTATATTCCATAACACGTGAGCGATTACAGCTATGTATAGTCCCTTTGTTTTGTGAACCACATAGGACAGGATCATTCCAAATACTACAGCCTGGACTACATACAATAGCAATCTCATATCAAAAGCATTGTTCACATTAAGCAGGTGCATCGCCCCAAATACAAAAGAACTGATCACTGCACCTTTCATAAATCCGTACTCCGAAGTAATCTCGCAAAGCATTATGCAGCGAAAGATAAGTTCCTCTACTACAGCTCCGCAGATAACAGCGTAAAGCCCGGAGTTAAAAGCCTTATTTACAGGCTCGTAAAATGATGTAGCAACAAGGCTCGCAGCAAGAATAAGAAGTATCAAAAAAATGAAAACCGTCGTTCTTCCTACACTGATCTCATTTTCAAATGCCTTTTTTCGCAATTTCAAAATAAGAGCAGTCAGTATGGATGAGACCAGCACGTAGAAAAAAGAAGCTATGTACTCTTGATCGCCACCCGGCAAAACTCTGTCTGAAACAAAGAGACCAAATAGTTTGGATCCCATCATGACAGCCAGAGAAAGAGCAATAATTCGAAATACCTTTAAGGCACTATTCATCTTTTTGATTACCCTTTTTCAGCTCTTCCAGTTTTGCAATAAGATAATCTGCAGTTATGGATGCGCTTTCTCCCTGATGCATCCAGGCTTCCTGCCTTGCCTTCTCTCTTCCGGCACTCATAGCTTCATCTGCAGTCACCTCATCAATGATACTCTTTATGTCAGGTATATCATCCGTAGTTATTTTTCTTGCTATGGAAGGCAGTGTTTTATTTTTCCATGAAGCGGAATCGTCCACCCAGCATGCATCATAGGGTGAAAGATCCATCTCTGTATCCGTGTAGATAACAGGGCCGTCGAATACCAAAGTATAATCAAATATGATACCGGAGAAATCAGTGATCAGGATATCACTGTTCATCAGGCTGTCAAAATTGTCATTGTCATAGTTCCAATGCCAGTTTTCTGCTTCCGGGAAGGTTTTTTCCAGTCTGTCCAGCAGCTCTTTTTCCGAGGTCCTTGACTGGGGATGCGGTCTGATGATCACCTGATAACCGGTTTCCCTGAGCTTTTTCAAAAACTCATCTCCAAATCTGTGGAAAAGAGAACTGTCACCCCAGGACGGTGCCAACAGGACCGTGGGATTTTCTTTCCTTTTTTCTCTCCTGCCCGCTTTACTAACCTGCTCGTAAAGGCGGTCAAGGCTGGGAGCACCTACTATCTCAACTTCCTTTTCAGGAATCTTTCTTACTTTTTCCAGATTTCGAAGTTCATCTATCTGCGCACTTCCTGCCAGTAATAAAGCGTCATAAAAATCAAGTCCGAACATCCTGTAAAAAGTTATTCCACCTACACTATGCAGAACATGAGCGTAAAACTCTGTATCTTTGGAACGTCTCCACTGATAAACATCAAGGCCCGGAGTTGTAGACAAACATATATAGGCGTTCATCATGTTAAGCCTTGCAAAACCATGATTTCCTTCGCCTATAAATGAGCATTTAATATATTCGTACTTTTCTTTTAAAGCAGGATCGTCGGGAGATAATGTCCAGAAATATGCCTCCTGCTTTCTTTTTTCAAGCTCATCGCATATGGGCTTAAAAACGTTCCAGTATCTCTTACTGTCGGAGAAGATCACGATAGGCAGTTTTGCCGAATCCTTTTGGCGAAGATCTCTTCCGCCGGAGGCAAAAAACTTAAGCTTTATAAACCACTTTTTAAAAGCAAAAGATGCCGTGGTGATTATTCCTATTATCGTAGTAAAGAGCATAGCCCCTGTTCCGGGATCTATGTAAAAAGAATTGATGCCGCTCAAATGTATATGTACTCCTTTTTCAAATGATCTCTGTCATATTCTTTCGGTCGTTGAAATCGCCGATGACTCCTGCTATGGCCTCAGAGATTTCTTCTGAGACATAGCTCATGTTACGTCCTGACTCAACTGCCTTTGCAAATGCAACTATCTCATACCTGATGCCCTCGCCGTCAAGCTGATAAAAGAATCTCTTGTTGTCCTCAGGATTTTCGTATCTGACCTCAAAATAATCAGTCTTCCACCAGGGCGCAGGTACATAAATATACCCCTTTGTTCCTGCTATGACAAGTTCGCCCTCAGCTTTTGCGCCCTTTGCAACTTTTACCGTAGCAACTCCGGAAGGGTAAACAAAATCGATCTTTGTAAATGAATCTATATTTTCTTCTTTGTTCTGAAACTTGGTAAAGAAGAATTTGTCCTTGTAATCAGTTCCAAACAGATGAAATACCGGAAGCATGGCAACAGGAGCCCATCCGCACATACTGTTCCATTTTTTCGACACATCCGTGCCTTCTATGGAGATACCGTCCCTAAGGCTGGTACAAACAGAATCTACAGAAACCACTGTTCCGATCTTGCCGCTTTTAGCCATGAGAAGCAGGCGTTCATAGGCTGTTGAATATGCCGTTTTAACTGCATCCATAAGGATCAGCTTTTTCTCGGCGGCAAGTTTATAGAGTTCTCTGCACTGCTCTTTTGTGTAGGCTATGGGAGATTCACAAAGGACATGTTTTCCCGCCAAAAGAGCTTTCTTTGTATCCTCGTAGTGTTTTTCCGGCTTGGAAATAATGTAAACCGCATCTACCTTGTCCAGTAAAACATCGTAGCTATCCGTGTAAAAAAGCCCCTTCTCAGCAGGATCTTCCACCGGGTTTGATGCACATATGCCCACTATTTCAACGCCGTTTACATACTTTGCTTCATTGATAAACTTCGTACGGAAAATGGCTGTTCCAAGAAGTCCTACCTTAAGTTTCCTCTTTTCCGTCCTAACTTCTGTACTTGAAACACCTTCCGTTCTGGGGAGATAGATAACTTTACAAAACTCATTAAGATAGTCAAAATGTCCGACCCAGTCAGAACCCACAGTAAAAATATCAATGGACATCCTGCGGATGTCATCGATTTTTTGTCCCTCATATTCTTCCACTATGATCTCATCAGCAAGACCTGTTTCTCTGACTGATGCTATGCGCTCCATCAGAGACTGCTGATTGTTTATCTTTCCGCGTATTCTGTCATAATCATCAGATGTCACCCCAACAACAAGGTAATCTCCAAGAGCCTTAGCTCTTTCCAGCAGTCTTACATGGCCATAGTGGAGCATATCAAAAGTTCCGTAAGTTATGACTTTTACCATCTTATCCCCTCGCTCAAATATCTATGCTCACAATACTCCTCTGTTATTCATATCATGAAGTGCATCCAGAAGCTTACTGTTATCCTCATCTGTAATACACCCAATATGTCCAACTCTGAATACATGATCGGCAAGATCACCGCCGTTGGGGCATATCCATATTCCATACTCATCCTTAAGTATTCTAATGATTTCCTTTGCATTTCCATGAGCCGTCCTAAGCGATGTAACCGCATTAGAGGGAGCTTCAGAAACAAATTCAAAGGGAAGATCCTTTATTCC
>JAILOW010000104.1 GCA_024690635.1 Butyrivibrio sp. | reverse complement strand
AAAGCATATTCTATACACCGTTGCAAACTCAAACGCAATGAACGGAGTTTCACCCAATATGCAGGTTGTGGAAATTATGACCTGGTGGCAGATACTTATCATTGTTCTTGATGTTGTATTTGGTCTTATGGCTGCACTTAGCATTTTTATGTTTATCCGCAGAAAAAAGAAAAAGAAATCACAGGCACAAAACTGAATATAAAACTTTGTCTTTTGTAAAGGGTCTTCCGGTAAAACGGAGGGCTCTTTGCTTCTTTTTAAATTGTGATAAAATACATGGGATTGTTTTTCAAGATTATTCGTATTGCATTTTAGAAAGGTTTTTTTATGAGTAGTGCCGGCAAAAAGAAGAAAGAGAAGAAATCTGCAGGATGTCTGTTTTCTCTTTTGACATTTATACTTGAGCTGTTTGGGGCGATACCCGGTATATATGTGGTCATATGGGTAGATGAGGTCTTTAACTCGAACTTTTTGACAAATATTGCATTGTTTACATTTCCGGTCCTTGGAATGATCGCAGTTGCACTGTTGATGGGCTATGTTGAAGATAAGATAACGGGTGCAGATGAGCAGGAAGTTTCCGAACTTGAGAAAAGAGAAGAGCATATTGAGAAGGAGTCCTTCGATATGGCTCCTCACTACGGAAAGCTTTTTGGACAGGATCAGGTTCAGGAACTTATCGGGAACTACAATTTCAGTCCGTTTACAGATGAGAAGGGAAAAGAGCTAAAGCATATTCTTATAAGTGAAGACCAGAAGTGGGTAAATATTCTGGGAGGCTATATTCCGATGGATCTTTTGTGCGGCTATAACGAAAAGAAAAACTGCATCTATACTATTGATGGTGCGATCATTGAACTTCCCTTTAAAGCCAAACTTCCTCATATAAAGAAGGAACTAAGGAGCTTCTTTGAGACAAGGGGAATGTATTACAAAGTAATGCCGGCTATTTCAGTGCAAAGCTTTGAAGAGCTGATCGGCAAGGATGGATCCCTGTCAAAGGCAGACTGGAGTAAGGTCCGCTATGAGTGGGAAAAGACAATCCTCAGGAATGAAAAGAACTTTAATAACCTGGAGCTTAAGAGATTCAGCCCTTACTCGATGAAAACAAAAGACGATGACGGAGAAATCTTCTTTGAAAGAGTTCTCACAACAAATGAGCTCAAGAGAACATCCAAGGCTGTGAGAAGGAAATATGTGGATATTGAGGACTTTCTGGTCTTTGATAAATTCAAGAATGAATACAGCGTATGCAATGGCATAGAGCTGATAAAAATGGTCAATTATCCGCAAAAGAGAGTTGGGATAGATTTTCTTTTTGAGTGTTTAAGGGATATAGATGAGGCCTATTTTATGCCGGCTGTAGAGCTGATCAAGGAATATCCGACGGATATAGTCTACAAAAAGATGGAAGAGTATGTTCAAAAAGCCTACGAGAGTGGGGATGTGATGAGGCTTGCGGGAATTCTCTTTTTATCCAAGAGAATGGGACATGAGACGGAGTACATCAAACAGAAGAAAGAGGAGATCAGACAGGGAAAAGAGAAAGAGCTTAATGAAGCAATCACTTCTGTCACAGACACAAGACAGTATTTACAATATTTATTGGAAGAATAAACGGGTTTTCGATTGGATTTATCTATATAATGATGTAAGAGACATGATTTTTTTGCTCTTGCATCATTTTTTGTTGCTCGATTTTCATGCGAAAAACATAGTTCAGGGGAGAGTATCAGATGGAAAATGAAATAATACAGGAACAGTCACTGCGAATTCTTTCAAGACAATTTCCGAATGTTGCAACTACGGCAACAGAGATCATAAACCTTCAGTCAATACTGAGCCTTCCGAAAGGCACAGAGCATTATCTTTCCGATATTCACGGAGAATATGAGCAGTTTGCCCACGTCCTTAAAAATGGTTCAGGTGCAGTTAAACGTAAGATAGATGAAGAGTTTGGAAATATGCTCTCGGAAAAAGAAAAGCGGGATCTTGCCACTCTTATCTATTATCCCGAAGAGCGCATAAGGATGATACGCGGTACAGCCTGGAATATGGACGACTGGTATGTGGTGATGATAAACCGGCTTATTCAGGTATGCAAAAGTGCTGCCAGCAAATATACGCGGTCTAAAGTGAGAAAGGCGCTGCCTAAGGATTTTGCCTATGTTATAGAAGAACTTATCACAGGCCGCCGAGATCAGGGCAACCAGGAGGCTTACTATAATGAGATAATCCATACCGTGATCAGGATCGGAAAGGCTCCGGAACTTATCGTTGCGCTATCAAACGCCATAAGCCGCTTTGTTGTGGATCATCTTCATATAGTGGGAGACATCTATGACAGAGGTCCGGGGCCTCACAAATGCATGGATGTACTAATGAGTCATCACAACGTTGATATTCAGTGGGGAAACCATGATATTGTCTGGATGGGAGCAGCTACGGGGCATCCTGCCTGCATCGCGACAGTTTTGCGTTTTTCCGCAAGATACGGAAATCTCGACATTCTTGAAGACGGTTATGGGATAAATCTTTTACCACTTTTTAAGTTTGCACTGGAGACTTATAAGGATGATCCATGCAGCTGCTTTAATCTTCATTACAGGGAAGGCGAGTATGACCTCTCAAATGCAGAAATTGACAGGAAGATGCATAAGGCTATCGCTGTTATCCAGTTCAAGGTAGAAGGTCAGCTCATAAAGGAACACCCTGAGTTTCATATGGAGGACAGGCTTCTTCTGGATAAAATGGATCTTGAAGAAGGCACTGTAACCATTGATGGGAAAAAGTATAAGCTCCTGGATACAAATTTCCCGACGATAGATCCCGCAGATCCTTACGCTCTTTCCAAGGAGGAAGCGGAAGTTATGGACAAGCTTCGAAATGGTTTTGTTAAGTGTGAGAAGCTCCAGGAGCACGTCAGATTTTTGTATCGCAAGGGAAGTCTTTACAAAACCTGCAACAACAATCTTCTTTTCCATGGTTGTGTTCCACTGACCGGGGATGGTAAGCTAAAGGAAGTTGAAATCTGTGGACAGAAGTATAAGGGAAAAGAGCTTTATGATGAGCTTGAAAAGCTTCTCAGAAAAGGATATTTTTCTATAGACCCGGATGAGAAACATCTTGGAATGGACATGCTCTGGTACACCTGGTGTCATGAGAATTCACCGGTATTTGGTAAAAACAAGATGGCTACCTTTGAGCGCTATTTTGTTGAGGATAAAGAAACTCATACTGAGAAAAAGAATCCTTATTATACATGGTACGATAAGGACGAGACGGTGACCATGATCCTTAATGAGTTTGGGCTTTCTTCTTCTGAAAGTCACATCATAAACGGGCATGTTCCGGTAGAAGCCAAAAAGGGAGAGCTTCCTGTCAAATGCGGCGGAAGGCTTATAGTGATTGACGGTGGCTTTTCCAAAGCATATCAGCCAAAGACCGGAATAGCGGGATATACTCTTACTTACAATTCCTACGGATTTCTTTTGGCGGCTCATGAGCCCTTTGAGTCTGTGGAAAAAGCTGTTGAGACCGGAAGCGATATCCACTCGGATACCGTTCTCGTACAGCATGTGGAAAAGAGAAAAATGGTGGCGGATACAGATATTGGCAAGGAGATCAAGGAAAGGATCAGCCAGCTTGAACAGCTCCTTGCAGCCTACAGAGCAGGAGTCCTTGTGGAGAAAGAGTAAGCACTGTAAGAACAATGACTTCTGCGAAGTATCTACATGGTTTAAAAGGGAAGCATCAGCAAGATATATGGCTTTTGTGATAATATCCGCTACGAGGAGAAGGAGAGAATATGACAAAGAAAAAACTGGCGCTTGAGGTAATAGAAAGATTAAGAAATGAGTACCCGGACGCAGTCTGCACCCTTGCTTATGACAA
>JAILOW010000079.1 GCA_024690635.1 Butyrivibrio sp. | reverse complement strand
GGAATACAAAAAGTGTTCCCCCGGTTTTTTAGTATACTTGTTTTTTGTAAAGGAATTGATCAAAACAGGATGCACAACAGTTTTTTTGGGCGGAGCGGGATATACATATAAGCGCAAATTTGGCTCATATGAAAGAGAATGCTACACGGGATATCTACTGACAAATTTAGGGAAAAAAGTTCTTAAGGAGTACCTACGGGACAACGGTATAGAAAAGATTGCCCTGTGGGGTGGAGGTAATCTTGGAAAGTCTGTACTGAAATCCTTTGAACATCACGGAATAGATGTACGATTTTTGATCGACAGGAATAAGGACTGTATTGATGGAACGGATGTCTATTCTCCCGGTGATGAATGGCCTGAATGTGACTGTGTCATTATCACTATTGCAAGTACAGATACGGAAATAGAAGAAGTGCTGAATAATAAGAAAGTAAAATACGAATACTATTATAAATTGATAAGAAATATTTTTGATGCAGGGAGAAGCTGAAGAAATGAAGATAATAGCCATGTATCTTCCTCAATTTCATACTATTCCTGAAAATGACTTATGGTGGGGCGAGGGATATACAGAGTGGACTGCAGTAAAGAGTGCCGAGTCCGTCACTAATGACCACTATCAGCCCAGAGTTCCGCTTGACGGCAATTACTATGATCTGCTGAACAAAGAAACCATGGAGTGGCAGGCAGATCTCATGCACAAATATGGAGTGTATGGGATGTGTTTTTATCATTATTATTTCGAAAATGGCAGGCGTGTTTTGGAAAAACCTGCTGAAAATTTATTAAAGTGGCATGACATCAACATGCCATTCTGTTTTTCTTGGGCAAATGAAACGTGGGCACGCTCTTGGAGCCGTATATCCGGCACAAATGCATGGAACAGTAAGTTGGAAAAACAGGATGGAAAAGACGGGATACTGATCAGACAGGATTATGGAGATGAGTCTTTGTGGAGAGAGCATCTGGAATATCTCATCCCTTTCTTTAATGATGAAAGATATATCAGAGTTAATGATCGCCCTGTATTTATCATCCATAAACCGGGGGACATTCATTGCCTTGAAAGGATGAAAGATAAGTGGAATGAATGGGCTTCGGAGTATGGCATTCCGGGAGTGTTCTTTATTGGCGTTAATTCAAATGATGGATCATTGGATGCTACCATGCAGCAGGAGGCCAATTATTCCGATTTGTTTATTCCAAGTGTAAATAAGTCTTATGAAGAGCTTAGTGAGCAGATCATAACAAATGCGTACGTTTCGGATGATAATTGCTATTTATGTGCTACACCGGGATATGACGATACTCCCAGACGAGGCAAGAGCGGAGAGATAGTTTACGGTTCTACTCCGGAAAAGTTCTATGAACAGTTGAAAGCGCTTATCTATCTGTCGGAACAAAAGGGAAAAGATATGCTCTTTGTCAATGCCTGGAATGAGTGGGGAGAGGGCATGTATCTTGAACCGGATGAGAGATTCGGATACGGATATCTGGAAGCAATAAAAAGAGCGCAGGATAACGCTTCTTTTACCGATGAGGAAGTAGATAAAATAAACAGAGTTATCAGGGAAGGGGCAATCAGGCAGCTGCGAATGCAACGGGAAAAGATTCTTAAATTTAAGGATACATCTGACTTGTTTGAAAAAATGCTGCTTCTGAAAGAAAGTGACCGCTCCATGGCGCACCAATTGAAAGAAAAGGGCATTGGTTCGGTGGCGGTTTATGGCTTGGGAAAGATCGGAAAACATGTTCTGGAAGACCTTAGAAATGAAGGTGTAGCGATTGCTTTTGGAATAGACAACAAGGTTACTTCACAAGCTTTTGACTTTGCGGTTTACGATTCAGAGATGGTATTGCCGAAAACGGATCTGATCATAATGACGTTTAACGACGAGATCGAGAAAAATAGACTAAGCAGCGTGGTGGACTGTCCCGTGTTGACGATCCGGGAGTTGGTTGACAGTGCCGGCAAGTGCTGAAAGGTGATGTATGAAAAATAAAAAACTGGCAATTTGCATACCGACCTACGAAAGGCCTGAGATCATTGGAGAGTTTTTATTAGAATACATGCCGGATTATCTGGATTTTGATCTTGATATTTACGTATACGACTCCGGAGAGAGCTGCAAAACTCAAGGGTTAGTACAATCCAATGAAGAATACGGCATAAGATTGTTCTATGTAAAAATACCTTCGAACATTCATGCCAATATGAAGGTGTTTACTATCTTTTCGGATTTCGGACTAAATAAAGAATACGAATATGTATGGGTCTGCTCGGATGCGATCCAGTGTAAGAAAAAGCTCCTGGAAGAGATATTTGAAGTCCTTAATGAAGGATTGGCGGATATTCTCATACTCAACAGGTGGACTTCCATGAACCGGAAAATCACCTTCTACGAAAATGCCGACAGGGTGCTGTATGACTGCGCACTGAGTACGACTTATTTTGGAGGAGTCATTCTTAAGACTGATACAACCCTTTCCGATTTTTCAAAAGAGTTTTATGAGAAAGAGTTTGGCAAACCTTTTCTGATCAATTTTTCACATGTATGTTTTTACTTTCATCTTTTATCAAAAAAACCGGAACTAAAATGTGCCTGTCTTGCAGTCGATCATGGAGATATGGAAGAAAGCGCACTGAAAATAAAGAACGGCTGGTATGATCAGAAGTTTGAAGTAATGTGCACGGGGTGGGTGGATGCAATAGATTCACTTCCTGAAATATACAGTAAAAAGAGCCGTGACAAAGCGTTAAAGGCATTTGGAAACAGGGTTTTTGGAGGAGATAATCTCCTTTGCTGCAGAATGGAAAATCAATATAACCGGAAGACATATTTAAAGTACAGAGACCGGTTGAGCAGACTTGTTGATTATCCTGATCATGTCTTAAGGGGGATGGCATTTTGTCCTCGTTTTTTATTAAAAAAACAAATTGAGATCATTTGCAGTAAAGAAATATCAAAATTGAAAAAGCTACAGCGAGAAGGAGCGGATATTATTATTTACGGCGCAGGAAAATTCGGAAAAATGCTGGCGCAGTTCCTTGCTGATAATAAAGTGCCTTATACAGGATTTTGTGTTACTAAGAAAGAAAACGGGATGGAAAATGTCTTGGATAAGCCTGTTTATGCTGTGGAAGACTTGAAAAATAATTCCCGCGAATTAAGTATTTTGCTCGGGGCAAATTCCGATAACAGGATTGAAATGTTGGAAGCCTTGGGGAATGCAGACCTGAAGGAAAAAGTATTTCCTCCGTATTTTTGTGACTGTGTTTTATCATTGAAGCATTGATAGGAGATTTGTTTGAAACCATTTATCACCCTCATCCTTCCAAGTTTAAACGTATACCCATACATCGAGAAGTGCCTTGAAAGCGTGGAAAAGCAGACATTCTTTTCAGAAATGGAAGTGTTGCTTATCGACGCGGGATCCACAGACGGCACTTTGGAGTGCCTTGAGGACTTTGAGAAGCGCTATGACAACGTAACGCTCATTATGTCCGGGGAAAAGAGCTACGGATATCAGGTGAATCTTGGCATCAGGCGGGCACAGGGAGAGTATGTGGCGATCCTTGAAACCGACGACTATGTTCGTGAGAACATGTACGAGCTTTTGTATGAAAAAGCCAAAGAGCATGATCTTGACTTCGCAAAAGCGGACTATTCAAGGTTTTCGACTCTAAGGAGCGGGTTTGAGATGCATGAGCCGGTTATGGCTTTTTCCGGGGATGAAGCAAAATATGACAAAGTCCTTGATCCGACTTTCCTTGATGAAGCGTACAAAACAGACTACCTTATCTGGCGCGGGATCTATAAAACATCTTTTTTGAGAGATAACGACATTTATCTGAGAGAAACCAGGGGAGCAGCATTTCAGGATATCGGCTTTGCCATGAAGGTTCTTTCCTGCGCGGACAGAGCTATGTATGTAAAAGATATTCTGTACTGCTACAGAACAGACAGACCTTCAGCTTCCATGAACTCCGGCAGGGCCATTTACTATTCAAAAGATGAATTTGAAAGTCTTCTTAAAGAATGGGGAGGAAGGCTTCCTTACATAAAGGGCATATATCTATACATGTTGCAGGCATTTGTGGGGGACATCACGTTCCTTTCAAAGGGTTATGAGTTATTTGATGCTGAGGTTCAGCCCTCTTATTATATGTTGAAAGAGCGTATTGATAAGGCGCTGAAGACCGGGATAATATGCAGAGAAGATGTCAGCAACTGGGAGTACGACTGCTACAAACGTATCAGCGCAGATCTTTACAGTTATCTTGACCAACTCGCCATAAAGGAAGGGACTCGCAAAGAGCTGGCAGATAAGTGCAGAGCAAGGTCTGAGGGAAAGAACATTATTTTTGGCACCGGAAATTACGGAAAGAAGTGCCTTAACTTCCTTGATCATCAGGACGTCGATGTGGATGGATTTATAGATAACAGTGCCGGCAAAGATGCGGAATTCGCAAACCTTCCCATCATGAATCCCGCCGAGATCAAAGACTTGAACGATACAACTTTTATCATTGCCTCCAAAAACGGCGCGGAAGATATGAGAAATCAGCTTGAGCAGATGGGTGTGGCACCATCTGACATATTGATCTGGTTTTGATAAGAGTATGAAGCAATTACAAAGCAACCCTAAAAGCAACCCTGACTACATTGATAACAGGGTTGCTTTTTGCTATAATTTTACCACGGAGGGTAAAAGATGAATCCCGGTGAAAATGAGTTAAGAGAACTCCTTTCAGAGCTTGGACAGCTTCCGAAAGGGAACGTTACATACAGAGTCATTCGTGGGAAAAAGCGAATGTATCTGCAATGGTATGAAGATCATAAAAAGATCAGTAAATATGTAAAAGCTTCGGATGAGGCGCAGATTCTCCTTTTGATCTCAAGGCGTGGTGAAATCAATGCCAGGATAAAGGAGCTTGTTGAACATGCGGATACATACTCGCTGATGGAAGATACACCTGTCTATGGGACCGGCATTATAAAAGGTGCGCCGGTATCAGATGGCTTTGCCACCGGAGTTATACTTGGACAGCAGCTTTCCAATATGTTTGATGCTGTCAAAAGATATGACGAAAGAGATGGGGTTGCTGCCATCAGAACATATCTGGACCTTGCGCCTGATGGAAGGGTGTGCCTTGTATACGGACTTAGACGCACGGGAAAAACAACCATGGCATTGCAGGCTCTCAGCCATTTTCATGATTCAGTTTCTGCATATATAAAGATCAAGCCTTCAGATACTATGGATGATCTGAACAGAGATTTGAAAAAGCTGTTCGACAATGACATTAGATTGGTATTTGTGGATGAAGTCACGCTGATGAGCGATTTTATCGACTCTGCATCGCTCTTGTCAGATGTTTACAGTATGTCCGGGATGAAGATAATTCTTTCGGGTACAGATTCTTTGGGATTTGCTTTGTCAGCCAATGAGGAACTCTACGACAGAGCCTACATGGTTCACACGACCTTCATTCCCTTCAGGGAGTATGCGCGGCTTTTGGATATTCATGAGGTTGATGAATATATCAGATACGGAGGAACCTTATCCCCCGCAGGGCGCCTTCCCGGGGGTGAAGATATTTCGGAGGGGTCCGGCTCTTTTGCTGATGAGGCGTCAACAGAAAGATATATTGACACCGCAATAGCACGAAATATTCAGCATAGCCTTTTACATTATCGTGATGGAGGGCATTTCAGACATCTGCAGGAGCTTTTTGAAGCAGGAGAGCTCACAGGAGCCATTAACAGGATCATAGAAGATATGAATCACAGATTCCTGATTTCTGTTCTTACCCGCAGGTTTGTGTCTCATGATCTTGGAAGCGCCAGACAGATCACCAGAAAGCGATCTGCCCTTACAGGGGAGAAAGACGCCCTGTCTGAAATAGATGTAGAAAAGATTACAGACAGGTTAAGAGCTCTTTTGGAAATAAAAGAAAAGGATAATATGTCGGTTGGCATCACCGGGGATCACGTTAAAGAGATCAGAGATTATCTTCGCATCCTTGATCTGATTGTGGACTGTCCAAGTGAAACTATAGATTCTGAGAACGGGGTGGAGCATATTCTGTTTTCGCAGCCCGGTATGCGATACTGTCAGGCGCAGGCGCTTGTCTATGCTTTAAGGCAGGACGAAGTCTTTAACAAAACGTCGGCAAAAGAAAAGAGAAAAGCCTGTGAATTAATACTTGAAGAGGTTAAAGGGAGAATGCTGGAAGAAATAGTTCTTTTGGAAACCTGCAAATCTCTTTCGAAAGGTAAGCGTGCTTTTAAACTGCTGTTTCCTGTAGGAGAAATTGATATGGTGATTTGTGATGAAGATGCGACCTGTTGTCATATCTATGAGATAAAGCACAGCGCTGTAATATCTCCTGAACAATACAGATACCTGACTGATGAGAAAATGAGGGAGCAGATAGAGTTTAAGTACGGAGAAATCTTATCAACTAACGTCATTTACAGAGGCGAGAGCACTGAAACAGGTGGCATCAGTTATATAAATGTAGCAGACTATCTCGAAGGCCTTGGCCGGAAATGACCGTTTTCGTGGAATTGGCGCAATCCCGCAGTGTTAAAAGTGGTATAATGTCAATGAACGGAAAAACAGTGGTAAACAAGACAACAGATGATCTCAGGTGATGATATGTGTAACCGGCAGGAACTTGTAAAGGATCTTCCCAAGGCACTTATAGCCTTCTACAAATTTGAAAAAAATAAAAAAGCACTTCTCGTTACAGGCGGATTGCCTGAATTTGAGGTGCTTTTTTCTGTGCTTACGGAAAAAGGGCTGAAGGTAGAAAAGGCGGATGCGCAGAAAATTGCAGGTTTAGCCGGTGAGATGATTACGGCTATGTCTGTGTCAGAAAAAGCCGCTCTCGCCCCTAAAAAGTACGACTACATCATCGCCTGCGGGATACTTGAACGCATCGAAAATCCTGAGGCGTTTTTGAAATCTGCAAAAGAGCTTTTATCCTCCGCCGGTAAGCTCCTTCTTGCCACCAATAACCGCCTTGCACTGCGCCAGCTGTGCGGAGACAAGGATGTGGCTACAGGGAGAGCTTTTGACGGAATAATGGGCTACAGGGACATTGGTAAAAAAGGCTTCGAGAGGCTGAAGGGAAGGTGTTATTCCAAGGTTGAACTTCAGGAGATGCTTGAGACAGCAGGATTTGAAGCCGGCACTTTCTACAGTGTATTTCCCACCATCTCAAGACCGCAGATACTCATAAGAGACGGCTTTACACCCAATGAACGCCTTGATGTCAGGATCTTTCCCGAGTATACGGATGCGGATACTGTTTTTGCCAGAGAGGAACTACTCTATGATGATTTCCTAAAGAACGGACTCCTCCATCAGATGGCAAACGGATATTTCATCGAGTGCAGTGTGGACGGTGGCGATGCAGAAAATGGCGAGAACGAATGCCCTGATTATATTACGCTCCAAAACGACCGCGGCCCCACATCTCTTGCAACCCTTATGTATCCTGACCGTGTGGCAAAGATTCCTTTGTACAGTGAAGGCACTGACAGACTAAAAGATATCTGTGAGAATACAAAATATCTTAAAGACCACGGCGTTCCTGTGGCTGATGTACAGATCACTGAGGGTGATTCAAACACAGGGTGTGGTTCTAAAAAAGGGGCAAAAACTCTCACCATGCCTCTTATAAAGGGTCAGCTTGCCACAGATTATCTAAGAGACTGCTTGAAACAAGATCCTAACAGGTTCTTACAGGAACTTGAAACGATAAGAGACATCATCGAAAACTCCTCTGATCATGTGCCCTACGAAGAGGTTGACTGGACTAAGTTTGACCCCAAGTGGGAAAAGAGAAAAGAAGACGATCCGGGCAAATACAAGTACAGAGATCTTGCCTTCGGATCAGATGAGGATAAGGCAGACATCGGTATTATCCTAAAGCGTGGCTATATAGAGCTTGCTTCCGTAAACTGCTTCCACAACGAGTGTGGATACGAGTTCTTTGATCAGGAGTTTTACGAAGAGGAGTTCCCGGCAAATGCCATCCTTCTTCGAACTATAGAGTTTGTGTACGGCGAATCCCTTGAAATGGAATCACTCCTTCCCATAGATGAGGTGCTACAGCGCTTTCTCTTAAAGCGCCACAGACAGCTCTTTTCTCAAAAAGTCGAAAAGGCCCTTAGAAGCCTTAGAAACGATGATGAGCTTACAGCCTATAACAAACGCGTTAGAGCAGACTATAACCTTATTGCCGCCAACAGGCTCAGGATGAATTATTCCCAGAGCCGTTACGAACAGCTTTTTACCGACATCTTCAGGGATGTGGAAGGTAAAAAGATCTATCTTTTCGGTTCCGGTGATTTCGCCGGCAAGTTCATAGAAATGTTTGGGGATGTATACGAGGTTACAGCCCTTCTGGATAACAATAAGTCAAATCAGGGCAGTGTAAAATACGGCTACCCAATAGAAGCTCCGGAGGTGTTGTTGCAGGAGACCGCGCCCTTCAAGGTATTTATCTGCATAAAATTTTATGAGGATGTCCTTGAGCAGCTGCAAAACATGGGGATAAAGGATATGTCCATATATAACCCTGTTGTAGAATACGTGCGCCCCATAAGGTTTAAGGCGCTTGCCGACGAAGGCCCCAAAAAGTACCGCGTGGGGTATGTTGCCGGTGTGTTTGATATGTTTCACATAGGCCATCTGAACCTCCTTCGGCGGGCAAAAGAGCTGTGCGACTATCTGATAGTCGGGGTAGTGCCTGATGAAAAGGTGATGGACGAAAAACGTACCATGCCGGTGATACCTTTTGATCAGCGTCTTGCCATTGTGGAAGGCTGCAGATATGTTGACGAAGCAGTGAGGATACCTCCTGAAAATCCCGGCAGCCAGTATGCTTTTGAAAAATATCATTTTGACGTTCAGTTTTCAGGAAGTGATTATGAAAACGATCCGGAATGGCTTGCCATAAAGGAATATCTTAATAAAAGGGGAAGCGATCTGGTATTTTTCCCTTACACAAAAGAAACCAGTTCCACCAGGATAAAGAAACAGCTTCAAGAAAAAAATAAGTACTGAGACAGAATGTGAGGCCGAAAATGAGAGTACTGTGTGACACAAGAAATATCGTAAAGTGGTTTAATCCCGAGTTTGGGCTAAAGCGGATAAAGTCTGGGGGCTTTGAAAATGCTCTTTTGGATGTGACAGCTCTTTGTCCATTAAAGGAATATGATGAAATAAAGAAAAACAATTTCAAAAAAGAAGATGGAAAGATCTATCTTTCGGAAAGCCCCAATGAGCTTGTAAATGAAGTGAAAAAACGCTTTACTGATCCGGGAAAGGCAGCAGGAGTAAAGCTTCCTGTAGCCATGGCGCCCTTTGCTGACTACGATGTGAAACCAACTGCTGAGCTGAACAGTCTTCTTTTAGAACTGTCAAAAGAAACCCTGAAGGCAGCAGTGGATGCGGGATGTGAGAGCATGATCGTGCCACCGCTACTGGGAACTGAGACCTACGGATCCGGCACTACCGGACAAGCTAAAACTGATGATAAGTATCTATCATCTCCCCTGTGGCAGACGAACAGCGCATTTTACCGTGAACTTGCTGATACAGCTTCTTTCCTTGGCAGTAACATAAAAATCCTTCTTACCAACCGATGCCTTAACATCCACGGTCATCTCATAAGAGGCGTATGTTCCGATCCTTACGAGGCTGCAGCATGGGTTGATGAGCTTAATAAGGTGGGAAGTGAGAGATTTGGATTTTGCTGCGACGTGGGTATTTATACTCTTTGCGGTCAGAACCCGTATGAAGCCATGAGCCATATGGGCGAGCGCATAAAGGCAGTGATCATAAGGGACTGCGACGGACAAAACGATGTTTCCATGCTGCCCTTTTCGGCTTGCGAAAAAGGCCTTGAAACCGACTATCTCTCCATCATCAGAGGGCTTAGGAAAAGCTCTTTTGATGGCGATATAATTATTGACCTGTCCGAAACCTACAACTCTTTTCCGGATGTCTTAAGACCTAAGCTTATCAGCTTGGCGAGGGACATCGGTGAGTACCTTAAGTGGCAGATCGATATGGAGAACATGATACGAAGATATGACAAAAGAGTTCTCTTCGGAGCAGGAAACATGTGCAGAGCCTACATGAAGAGCTATGGGGAAAAGTTCCCGCCGCTCTTTACCTGTGACAATAACAGTAAGCGCTGGGGAGAAGAATTTTGCGGGCTTTCGGTGAAATCCCCCGATGAACTTAAAAACATCTCTGAGGACACCGCGATATTTATCTGCAACATCTACTACGACGCAGTTGAGGAGCAGCTTCGCAGCATGGGACTTAAAAATCCCATAGAGCGTTTTAACGACGAATTCATGCCTGACTTTCATACTGACAGACTGACCATGGCATCTTTATAAAGACATAAATTCTACAGAAAAGAGACCACATAAATGAAACTAGAGATCGGAGTTCAGAGTTTTAACATAGTACATGATGAAAACCCTGCTGAAGGGTTTGAACTTATGAAAAAAGCAGGCTTTGACTGCTGCGACTTTTCTCTGAACCGTTACATGAAAAACAACGACATTTACGAGGAAAAGAATACAAGATTTTTTGATAAATCCGTGGAGGAACTGAAAGAGTTTTTTACTCCTCACAAGGAAGGTGCAAAAAAGGCAGGCATTAGGATACACCAGATGCACATGCCATACCCTCTCTTTGTTCCGGGAGCTAAGGATGAGTTCAATGACTATTTAAGAGACGTTGTTGCAAAAAAGAGCCTTGAAGTGTGTCATTTTCTTGATTGCAAATATATCGTCGTTCACGGCTTTAAGATCGCGCATTACTACGGAAGCGAAGAGGCTGAGTGGGAAGAAATGAGAAAGTTTCTCGAGGCCATAGCTCCTCTTGCAAAAGAATACGGCATCACCATGTGCATGGAAAATCTATACGGCTCTCTGGGAAGCCGTCATGTGGAGGGACCCGGATGCGATGCTGTGAAAGCGGCTGCAAGGATCGATGCCATGAATGAGAAATTTGGAGCTGAGGTTTTGGGCTTTTGCTATGACACGGGACATGGAAATCTCACGGGGCTTGACCCTTACAGATTTATAACCACTTTGGGTAAGCGCCTTAAGCTTTTGCACATGCATGAAAACGACGGTATCGCAGATCTTCATCAGATACCTTACACATTTACAAGATTTCGCGAAAACAGGAGCATCCTTGGATGGGAAGGAGTGCTTGCAGCTCTTGGCGAAGTTGGCTTTGACAAGGTCCTTAATTTCGAGACAGGACCGGTGCTTGGAAGCTTTCCGACCGAGCTTAAGGGGGACGCCCTGCATATGCTTTGCAGGATAGGCTGCTATTTCTCGGATCAGATAGACCTTCATAGAACTGACAAATAATGATTGGAGCGATATAGATGCGGACATTCAGCGAGAGCTTTTTTAAGGACGAGATCAGAGAAGGTTTCATCGTCAGTGAGATGATGAAGCGCTGCTGGGCTGCCCAGATGTCCATATATGACGAACTGAAACAGCTCTTTGACAGAAAGGGCCTTACTTATTATGCGGAAGTCGGAACACTCCTTGGAGCGGTGCGCCACAAGGGGTACATTCCCTGGGATGACGACATCGATCTTGCTATGCCAAGGGAAGACTACATGAAGTTTTTGCAGATGGAGGACGAACTTCCGGAAGGACTGTATCTTAGGAGCTTTTACAATACCGAGACTTTCAGTAGTTACCACGCTGTTGTTTCCAACGGAACAGGAAAACTTACCTGGGATGATGAGAGGACAAAGAAATACCATGGCTGTCCCTTTATCTGCTTTATAGATATCTTTCCCCTTGATTACATGCCTGCGGATCCTGAAAAGTTCAAGATCCAGAAACAGCTTTACTATCTTAGCTACAAGCTCGCCTACGACATAAAAACTCTGGAAGAAACTTACCTTTCAGGCAGGCTGATAACTTTTAATGAGATATCTGCCATGGCGGAAAAAGCAGAAATAGAAATTCCGAAGGATACCATACAAACCTTTTTAGACGAATATAAAAATCTCCGTCTTGCTCATCAGCATCTTCTTGGAAAAGAGCCTGTGGAGGATCCGAAGGGTTCCCTTAGAAATCAGCTCTTTCTTGCTACAGACAGAGTGGCGCAGATGTGCAAAAAAGAAGATGCCAATGCCATAGACTATGCACCTAACCTTGCTATCATCGCACCGCCCAAGCCGGACAAACCAAGACTTTTAGAGTGGTACGAGGGTGTGACTGATCTTCCTTATGAGGATATGGAGCTGCCTGCACCCACAGGATACAGGCAGGAGCTGGAAAATCAGTATGGTCCCGGATATATGATACCCATGCGCTTTACTGCAGGTCACGGTTATCCCTTTTACAGAAGCGAAGTCAGCGTTTTTTTAGGAGGCGACGTAGGGGATAACTATAAGGCAAAGCCATGGGAAAAAGAGTTCCACGATATGCTGGATACCCTGTATGAGGCCATCTGGCATGCCTTTGTAAAACTGGGAGCTGCCTATCACTGGAATTATCCAAACGACTATCCTGAAAATCATCCGGGAAAAACCGCAGAAGAACTTCTTGATACAGAAGGTGCAAAGACTCTTCTCGGGGATATTCAGGATGCCATAACAGGTCTTGGAACAAGCCTTGAGCAGGTATTTGGTGAAGGAACTCCTGCAATACCGTACCTGGAAAAAGCCTGCGAAGCGGTCTTTGAAGCTTATAAAATCGCGGAGAATGATGCAGATCCTCATAAGGCTTTTAAATATCTGCAGGACGTGGTTGACAATATCATCTACGGAATGCAAAGAAACTATGATGAGTACCATAAAGAGGCTCTTTCGAGCATTCCCGAAAACTGGCTTGAACTTGCACGCAAAGAAGACGGAAGTGAAAAGTACAAAGTCCTTTTGTGCTTTACCGCTACGGACATTATAAACGGCGGTCATGGAGGCATCAGTAACCTTCGGGATATTGTATCGATACTGGCAAAGGATAAAGATAATACTGCAGCCCTGGTGTTTGCTCCGAAAGATGCCACAGAGCTGATAAAAAGATGCGGACTTGATATAGCGGGTGAATATGCTGATCTCATGGAGAAGATACGAGGAAACGACTCTATAATACTTGTAGAGGCACCCACGCAGCTTGATATTGAGCGGGCTGCCGGCTGGTGTGATCTCTTCTACGGAGATGAATGCGGCGTCTCAGATGCATTTCATTATTCACAGAGACCTTATATCTGGCGTCACGGCCAGATCGTGCAGTACTAGGAGGCTTAGCCATGAAAAAGATAATTACCTACGGATCCTTCGATCTGTTCCATGAGGGACATTATAATCTCCTAAAGCGTGCAAAAGAGCTGGGAGACTACCTGATAGTCGGTGTCACCACGGAGCACTTTGACCGCCAGAGAGGTAAGCTTAATCTTGTTGATCCCATAATGACCAGAATACAGAACGTGCGCGAAACAGGCTTCGCGGACGAGATCATCGTGGAGGATCACGACGGACAAAAGATCGAGGATATTCAGAAATACGGTGTCGATACTTTTGTGCTGGGCTCTGACTGGACAGGTAAGTTCGACTATCTGAAGCAGTACTGCAATGTGGTGTACCTTGAGAGGACGCCCCATATTTCCTCGACTGTTAAGCGAAACGACATCCTAAGGCTTATAAAGCTTGGCATCGTGGGAACCGGCAGGATCACCAGAAGATTTATCGCCGAAACCAGCTTTGTATCAGGTGTTGAAGCGGTAGCTGCATACAATCCGGAGCTGGATAGCCTTAATGCTTTCGCAAAAGAGTTTTCGGTGATCCCTTACAGCGATGACTATGAGAAATTCCTTGACGCGGTGGATGCCGTGTATGTAGCATCTCCCAACGAAACCCACGCGGACTATGTAAGGCGGGCGCTGCAGGCGGGAAAACACGTCCTCTGCGAAAAGCCCATGACCTTTACCTATGATGAGGCGATAGAACTCTACGCCCTTGCCAAGACAAAAGAAGTGGTCCTGATGGAAGGCATAAGAGCAGCCTATCTGCCGGGATTTCAGCAGCTTCTTACGGTTGCATGTAACGGGACTATCGGAAAAGTCTGCGATATCGAAGCCTGCTTTACAAGGATCGGTGCACCCGGCTCCAGAGAGATGTCCGATGCAAAATACGGCGGAGCCTTCATGGAGTACGGAAGCTATACAATGCTTCCAATATTCAAGATACTGGGCACGGACTACGAAGACCTTGAGATCAATTCAATCCTTGGTGACAGCGGTATAGATGTCTTTACCAAGGTTCAGTTCAGATATAAAAACGCTCTTGCTACCTCCAAGACAGGAGCGGGCGTTAAGAGCGAAGGCCAGCTGGTTATTGCGGGAACGGAAGGCTACATTCTGGCTCAGTCCCCCTGGTGGCTTATCAGATCTTTTGATGTAAGATACGAGGATCCGGGCCGTGTGGATCACCATGAAGTTAGCTTTGTGGGTGTTGACGGCTTCCGCTACGAGATCGCGGAGTTCCTCACCAAGATAAACGGCACCGGCGGCAATGACTACAAGCTGACTGCCGATGAGTCCATTGCCATGGCCAGGGTGGTGGAGAAATTTATGGATATAAGAAGATCGCAGCAGGGATGGTAGAATGCCAAGGCTGCGTATGAAAAATAAAAAAGTGCAGGAGTAAATATGCGTCTGGGAATAATAGGAACAGGACGAATTGCAAAAAGAGCTGTAAAGGAGCTGGACTTCGTTGAGGGAGTCCGGCTTCGCTGTGTGTACAATCCCCATGAGGGAAGGGCACAGGAGTTTGTGAAAAGAGCTTTTTCCGGGGATGACGCGGGCTCTGCAAAAGCTAATGAGGCAGCAGCTGTCACCACAACCGATGATTTTGAAAAGCTTATCGAAAGTATTGATGCAGCCTATATAGCATCTCCCCATGGAAGTCATTATTCCTATGCAAAAGATCTGCTTAATGCCGGAAAACATGTTCTCTGCGAAAAACCCATGTGCTTTTCGGAAGCTGAAGCAAGGCAGCTGTTTGAAATTGCAGCGAAAAAAGACCTGGTCCTCATGGAAGGCATAAAAACCGCCTTCTGCCCCGGTTTTAAAAAGATAGAAGAAGTGGTTGAGAGCGGAGTCATAGGCGACATCATTGATGTTGAGGCGGCCTTTACAAGGCTTACGGCTGCCGGCTGCAGAGAGTATGACGATACGGATTTTGGCGGCTCTTTTACGGAGTTTGGAAGCTATGACCTTTTGCCGATCTTCCGATTCCTCGGAATGGACTATGACAAGATAGAGTTTATGAATATCAAGGCCGATACCGGAGTTGACGGCTACGCCAAGGCAGTGTTTACCTATTCCGGAAGAGCAACTGCCACAGCCAAAACAGGGCTTATGGTAAAGAGCGAAGGACAGCTCCTTATAACAGGCACTCAAAACTGTATTCTGGTACCATCACCCTGGTGGCTTACGAGGAATTTTGAAATAAGATCCGATGCTCTTGGAAAGACGGAAAAATACACCTGCGAATTTGAAGGTGACGGCCTTCGCTACGAATTTGCCGAGTTTGTCCGCCGTATGTCAGAGAGTACCTCAGATTCCGTGAAGAATCCTGTCTGGGAGAGGAACGAAGCTATCGCCAGAGCCGGGGTTTATGAGAAGTTTTTGAGTTTGAGATAAAATAGGCTATAATAGTCATGCGAAAGGACTATAAATATGAACATTATTCTTTTATCAGGCGGTTCGGGACAGAGGCTGTGGCCCCTTTCCAACGATGTCCGCAGTAAACAGTTTATCAAGATATTCAAAAGAGAGGACGGCACCTACGAATCCATGGTGCAGCGTATGTACAGAGGCATACGTGAGGTAGATGCTGATTCAAGGATCACGATAGCTACCGGCAAGAGCCAGATCTCATCTATTAACAATCAGCTGGGTAACGGCGTTGGCATCAGCGTTGAGCCCTGCAGGAGGGATACTTTCCCTGCCATCGCGCTGGCTACAGCATATCTTGCAGATGAGATGGGAGTCGATCCTGAGGAGCCCGTTGTGGTATGTCCTGTGGATCCTTACGTTGAGTCTGATTATTTCAAAGCACTTAAAAATCTCTCGGATCAGGCAGCAAAGGGCGAGGCAAACCTTGTGCTCATGGGAATCGAGCCCACCTACCCCAGTGAAAAGTACGGCTACATCATTCCTGCGGGAAAAGAGCAGACATCCGATGTTACGGCTTTCAAGGAAAAGCCCACAGCAGACGTTGCAAAAGAATATATAGAAAAAGGCGCTCTCTGGAATGCGGGAGTATTTGCCTACAAGCTTTCCTATGTTCTTAAGAAAGCTCATGAACTCATAGATTTTGAGGACTATCACGATCTCTTTACCAAATACGAGACTCTTAACAAGATCTCTTTTGACTACGCAGTTGTTGAAAAAGAGGACAAGATACAGGTTCAGCGTTTTGCAGGTCAGTGGAAGGACCTTGGAACCTGGAATACACTGACTGAGGCCATGACTGAGAACGTTGTGGGCAAGGGTATCATGAATGACAGATGCGAAGGCGTTCATATCCTGAACGAGCTGAACGTGCCCATTATCGCTATGGGTCTTACGGATGTGGTGATATCAGCTTCTCCCGAGGGTATTCTTGTTTCCGACAAGGAGCAGAGCTCCTATATCAAGCCCTACGTGGACGGCATCGATCAGCAGATCATGTTCGCCGAAAAGTCCTGGGGACGCTATCAGGTAATGGACGTGGAAGCAGAAGCCATGACCATCAAGGTTGTGCTCAATCCCGGACACTCCATGAACTATCACAGCCATAAGCACAGAGACGAGGTTTGGGTTGTATTGTCAGGCCGCGGCAAGACCGTAGTGGACGGCATGGAGCAGAATATTCAGGCCGGCGATGTTATCACCATGAATGCAGGCTGCAGACACACCGTTATGGCAGAGACCGAGCTTAAGCTTGTGGAAGTGCAGCTTGGTACAGATATTTCCGTTGAGGATAAGGAAAAGCATGAACTTGAGTAACAATGAGCCTTTTATTCTCCGCCCCGTAGGTAAAGACTACCTTTGGGGCGGACAGCGGCTTAATAAAGATTTTAATAAAAACATAGATATGGATCCCCTGGCGGAATCCTGGGAATGCAGCACCCACCCTGACGGCACCTGTTCGGTAAAGGGTGGCTCTTTTGATGGAATGCTTTTGTCGGAGGTTTTGAAAAAACATCCCGAGTACCTTGGGGAGCATGTGGAAAAGATCGTCGGCGCTTTTGAAAGTAGTAAGGACGGCGGTTATGACGGTCAGATCCCCATTCTTTTAAAGCTCATCGATGCCAAGCAGGATCTGTCTGTGCAGGTGCATCCTTCCGATGATTATGCTTTTTTCAACGAAAAAGGTCAGCTTGGAAAAAGTGAGATGTGGTATGTGCTTGATGCAGAGCCCGGAGCAAGGCTTGTCTACGGACTTCGTACCGACTGTACTCCCGATATGATCAGAGATGCCGCAGCCCGTGGCAAGATGGAAAAATATCTTCAGTTCGTTCCCATTGAAAAGGGCGACGTATTCTTTATAGAGGCAGGTACCATCCACGCTATCGGCTCCGGAGCTCTTATTGCAGAGATCCAGGAGAGCAGCAATCTCACCTACAGATTCTATGATTATGACAGAGTAGATAAATACGGCAACAAGCGTGAGCTTCACATAGAAAAAGCTCTGACGGTTGCCAATCTGAATGCATCTCCGGAGCCTCATCAGGGGCTTCGTGTTCTGCGCTATGCGCCGGGAGTTGCTTCGGAGCTTTTATCCCGCTGCAGATATTTTGAAGTTCATCGTATGCTTGTAAATACTTCCCGTGGTCAGAAGGTAACCTACAGTACTGACGAGCTCTCTTTCAGGGTGCTCATGTGCATAGAGGGGGATGGAGAGATCATCTGGGATAACGGAAACCTTAAGGTCCGTAAGGGTGACTGCATCTTTATCCCTGCCAATTCACCGCTTCTTACGTTAAAAGGCAGGATCCAGATGCTGGATGTGAGATGCTGAGGTGTAAATAATTGTTCAAGGAAAAACATATAAAAAACAAGAATATATTGATCGCAGCCATCTCTGTGGCAGTATGGCTTTTATGCATCGTTTTTGGCGGGATCTTATACGAGACCAACGATGATACGGCCATGAACCTCATGGCTGCCGGAGCCTACGGAGATGCATCACAGTATCTGGTCTACACCAACATTCTCATGGGCTGGATGTTCAAGATCCTCTATGGTATTTTCCCCGGAGTGAACGTTTATCTGTGGACCTATCTTTTACTGAACCTGTTTTCAGTGATACTTATCTGCATGGTTCTGACGGACAGAATGAACACATTGCCGGCAGTATTTACAGCCTTTCTTTTTAATCTTCTTTTAGCAAACGATCTTTACATAAACATTCAGTACACCAAAAACTCTGCGCTGTACACCTGCGTCGGAGCACTTCTTATTGCGCTTTTTATCTCAAAAAAAGGAAATCTGCCAAGGCTCATTGCAGCATCAGCGATGCTTGGCTTTGGCCTTTGCACCAGATTTAACAGCTTTTTGATGGCGGTACCTTTTGCTGCTCTGGTGATTCTTTATGCGCTTATTGATTCAAAGCCTGACAAAAAGACTGTTATCAGCCTTGCGCTTCCTGTTATCGTCTGCGCTATCTGCTTCGGAACCCATGTTTACAACCATTACCTTGACCCCAACTGGCGTGATTATCATGAATTTAATGACATCATGACGGAGAAGGTTGACTACGGCAATTACAACTTTAACTGGGCAAAAGATGAGTATCTTGAGGCGGGCTTTACCGAGTGGGACTTTAAGCTCCTTGACGTATGGATGTGGAATGATTCCGAGTACTTTAGTCTCGACAAGATAAAGACCATGAAAGAGATCGGTGACAATTACAAGGTCAGCGGATTCAGGATCGGAGCGGATCAATTTAAAGAGACTTTCTCAAATATTGGAAAGAACGCAAAGTCCGTTCTTATTGCAGATGTCAGCCTTGCTTTGGTGGCAATAGCTCTTTTGGCTGCCATCATAAAAAAGAAATGGAAGGCACTGCCTTTTATCATAGTCTCTGCCTGCTTTACCTTTGGAGAACTTTATTATCTTGTGTGCCTTAGAAGAGTTGAGTGGAGAGTAGAATTCATCGCCTGGACAGCGGGAATGCTGGCCGTTGCAGGAGTGTGCATGCTGTCAGGTGTCATGAATTCTGCGGATAGCGAGGAAAAAAGACCGTTGGCTTTGTCATCACGACCTGTAATAATGGCAGCTATGGCGGTTATCTGTATCGTTTCAGCCTTTATCTGGCAAAAGAATAATCTGGATTACAAGAGGACCTGCTTTAATCCCAAGACCGATTCTTCTTATGAGCATATTCAGGATATTCATAATGCCGATGGCTTCTTTGTCCTTAGCATCGATGAGATGGGAGCAGGCTATCTTGGGGCAAAAAATATCTTTGAAATAGACAGATCCTGCGCAGGACTATATTCCAATATGACGCAGGTGGGTGGATGGGAGATCTTTTCTCCTCTTTCCGATTATTACGGCAATATGCTGGGAATATCGGACTGTTTCAAAGCTTTGGTTGAGCGCGACGACGTTTATTATGTTGGAAACGGAGAGCGCATGGGCTACCTTCTTATGTGGCTTAATGAAAAATACGGTCCTGATATTACTGTGACCGAAGTTGAATTCGACGGATTCAGTGCCTGGAAGTTTATAAGGCAGTAACTATGGCAGTTTCCTTTTGCTCACACATGTTGTATCATTATCTCTGTATGTAGGAAACGCAAAGTATAGGAAACATTTTTATGGATATTTCTGTAGTAATCCCCGTTTATGGATGTAAAGAAGCTGTTCCTGAGCTTTATAAGAGACTGGTAAAAACCATTGAGGCGGAAAATAAGACCTTTGAGATCATTATGGTAGATGATCACTGTCCCCAGAACTCCTGGGAGGAGATTGAAAAGCTCTGCAGGCAGGATGAGAGAGTGGTTGGCATTAAGCTCTCCAGAAATTTCGGACAGATGAGAGCCATAACCGCAGGTCTTGAAAAGTCTGTGGGAGATCTTGTGGTGGTCATGGACTGCGATCTTCAGGACAGGCCGGAATTTTTGCCGCTGTTTTTGAAAAAGATCGATGAGGGATATGACATTGTCTATTCCAAGAGAAAGGAACGCAAGGATTCCCTTATTGTCAGGGGATTATCAAGAGCGTTCTATGCAGTATACAATGGGCTCTCCGACATGAAATACGATTTTGAAGTCGGTAACTATAGCATTGCAAAGCGAAAAGTTGTGGATTCATTCCTTACCATGAAGGAGCAGAACAGAGACTATATCATGTTCCTGATGTGGCTTGGATACAACGATACCACAATAGAGATAGAGTCGGATGAGAGATTTGCAGGTAAATCTTCCTATACCTTTAGTAAAAAGGTGAATCTGGCCATCAGCCTTATAACCGAGCAGTCGAACAAACCGCTGATCATGTCGGTAAAACTGGGATTTATTATTTCATTTATTTCACTCATTTATCTGATCTATATTCTTATCAGATATTTTGTGGTGAGGGACTTTGACATGGGCTGGCCTTCCACCATCGCAGCGGTTTACCTCATGGGCGGGCTTATGCTCAGCGCACTTGGAATAGTGGGTATCTATATAGGCAATATCTTTTCCGAGAGCAAGGAAAGACCCATTTATATCATTGACGAAATCATCAACCGGCATAAAGAAGGAAACGATAAATGAAAAAACTGGCTATTATAGGGGCTTCATACCTTCAGAATCCTCTTATACTCGCGGCAAAAGAGATGGGAATCGAAACTCATGTCTTTGCCTGGGCGGCAGGTGATATAGGAGAGTCCACAGCGGATTTCTTTTATCCCATCAGCATAGTTGAAAAAGAAGAAATACTGGAAAAATGCAAAGAGATCGGTGTTGACGGAATATGCAGCATTGCGTCTGATCTTGCAATGGTTACTGTAAATTATGTTGCCGACAAGCTCGGTCTTGCAGGCAATTCTCTTTCATGCACATTAAAGTCAACCAACAAATATGCCATGAGACAGACTTTGGCAGAAGGCGGCGTTGCATGCCCCAGGTTCGTTCTTGCAGATGATGCGGTTGATCTTGATAATATGGATCTTGAATATCCCATTATCGTAAAGCCTACAGACAGATCAGGCAGCCGCGGCGTTACCAAGCTGAAAAGCAAGTCAGGACTTATGGCAGCAGTAACTTCTGCAAGAGACGTTGGCTTTGAGAAAAAAGCAATTATCGAAGAGTTTATTGAGGGAAAAGAGTACAGCGTGGAATGCATCTCATACAACGGAGAGCATACTCTTTTGGCTGTTACCGAAAAATTCACAACGGGAAGTCCCAACTTTATTGAGACAGGACATTTTGAGCCTGCGCCAATAAGTGACGAGACTTTTGAAAATGTGAGAAATACCGTTTACAAGGCACTTGACGTTCTTGAGATCAAAAACGGCGCATCCCATTCAGAGATCATGATTCAGGCAGATGGCAGGATCAAGATAGTTGAGATAGGCGGCAGAATGGGCGGCGACTGCATAGGAAGTTCTCTGGTGCAGCTTACCACCGGCGTTGATTTTGTAAAGGCGGTCATCGATGTGGCACTTGGCAATAAGCCTGTTCTTACACAGGGTAAAAAGTACAAGGCTGCAGGCATCAGATTTATATTCGGACAGGAAGATGCTGATCACTGCAGAGAGATCTGCGAAAAATACGGTGATCTTGTAATAGAGAGCAGTATAGAGGATATAACCGACAGAAGAGTTGTGGACAGCTCTTCGAGGTTTGGATATTTTATCGTAGCAGGTGATGATGCTGATCTGATCCACAGACTTGTTGAGCAATAAATAGGGAGTTTTGAATTAAGATATGACAGCTGTTGTTTCAAAAGAAAAAATATTTTTACAGGGACTTGTAAAGGTTGTACTGGTGCTTCTGATCATAGGAGTCATCGCAACACCTCTTATCGGAACCATGTACACTTATCCCAGTGAGGACGACTTCTCATATGAGAGTGGTGGCCTTCAGGGGGCTGCAGAATATCAGTCAGCCATAAAGGGTTCCTTTTACAAAACCGTAAATATCTACAAGATGCAGCAGGGCTGCTATACTCCAATGTTCCTGGATCACCTTCTGATACCTTATTCAAGATTTGGTCTACCCGGATTTCATGTAGCGGTATTTTCTTACGTGGCCATTTGCATTGCATCGCTTATAGCAGTTTCTTTTACTCTGGTAAAAGACAAGACGGCGTCCCTTACGCTTATTCTGGCGGCTATGATGTCTATTTTTACCATGAGTCAGTCGGGACAGAATAAAGATATCATCTTCTGGCATACCGAGACTTTGGGATTTACTTTGATGATAGGCTTTATGTTCTTTGGCCTGTTCTTCAGTATCCTTTCCTTTAGGAGCAAAGGGGCAAAATGCGGAGCTTATATTGCCCTGGCTTCTGTACTTGCTTTTCTTGCATCGGGAGCTTCTCTTACGGTTGTCGCCGTAAACTGTGGGATCCTTCTTGCAGTGCTTATTCTTGATTATGAGGAGTTTTTAAATAGAAAGTTCCTGGCTATACCCTTTATCTTTGGATTTGTGGGAGCGCTTATAAATGCTGTTGCTCCCGGCAACTTTGCACGTTCAGATGAAAGTGCTGTTCCGGGGCATGAGACTCTCCTTGACGGCATTCGTGATACATTTGCATGCTTCTTTCATGCGCTTCCCAAGGCGATCGATATTGTGTTTATACTTGTTGCCATCGTGGTTTTTGCGGTATGCATCATTTACAGAGTGCAGGTATTAAAGGGCAGCATATCCGGCATCAGGATGATCATAGTTGTAGGCGGCGTTCTGCTTTTGCAGATCATGGAGCTTTTCCCTGCAGCCTATGGCTCACATACAGACAAGCTTCCGGGCCATCTTGCCATTGAGCACAACATCATTACCAGACTTACGGTACTTTTTGTAGTGATCTGCTTTGCACAGTTTGCAAGAGAACATTTCATCAAGGAAAAGATCGTTTCCAACCTTGCCATATGGAGAGGAGTGTGGGTGGTTGCAGTAGCTCTCATGCTTATCCTTCCAATTTCACGTGGTATCATAGACAAGAGCTTTACAGCCAGAACCTATAGGGATTTCACATCAGGAACCTTTACAAGAGTTTACAAGATCAGAGAATACGAGCTTTCATTCTTTGACATGGCAGAAGAAGGAACAGATGCTATACTTTATGCTCCCTGGGATGTATCCTCCGAGTCCATGGTAAGCCTTGGCATAACCGCAGATTCCGAATGGTTTGTAAACCGCTCGGCAGCAAACCTTTACAATCTTCATACCACAACGGTACTGATACCGTAAGTTGGTTTTTTAGAGGTGCAGTTATTAAAACATACAGAAACGAGTGGAAATATCAGTGTAAAGAAGCTGATCTTATAAAGATTGAGGCCAAGGTGCAAAACATCCTTCAAAGAGATGAGAACTCAGAGGGGGTATATACCATACATTCCCTTTATTTCGATGATCTCTTTGATTCCTGCGCACGGGACACCTCAGACGGACTCTTTAAAAGGTCCAAGTACAGGATAAGATTTTACGGAGACAATCCGGAGCTGCTTTTTTTGGAGAGAAAAGAAAAGCTGGAAGGAAGATGCCATAAAAAGAGATGCGTCATAACTTCCGAAGAATATGACAGGATTCTTGACGGTGATATAAACGATCTTTTGTGGGATACGGATAAAGAGCTTTTAAGAGAGTTCTGCGTACATTCATTAAAGAGAGGCTTTTCTCCAAAGGCTATCATCTGCTATGAGAGAACAGCTTTTGCTGAGCCAATAACAAATGTCCGCGTCACCTTTGACCGGAATATTTCCGCTTCGGATGAAATAGACAGATTCAGAAACGGGGATTATCTCAGAACCCCGATTCTTCCTGCTGATGAAAATCTTTTGGAAGTGAAATTTGATTATATACTTCAGGGAACCTACAGGCGCATCATCTCCGATGAGGGTTTGACTCAGAGCTCTTTTTCCAAGTATTATCTTGGACGGAAAACACTTGAAAAAAAGAAGGGTAAATAAACCGGATGAATATTATTGAACAGATCATAAACGATATAGTTACAGGATATGCCAATCCATCACTAGCCAAGGCTTCCGTGATCTCAGTGCTTCTCATGGTGCTGATACTGAGCCTTCTTGAGTATTCGGTATACAGACTTGTGTCACACAGGGCATTTTACAGCAAGTCTTTTAATATAAGCCTTGCTATCCTTCCATTTTTTATAGCAACAATCATCATGAGTCTTCAGACCAATCTGGTGATCACACTGGGAACCATCGGTGCTCTGGCTATCATCAGATTCAGAACAGCCATCAAAAACCCCGTTGATATGATCTATCTTCTTTGGTCTATTCACATCGGAATCACCTGCGGCTGCAAGCTCTACGGACTTGCCATTGCGACATTTATTGTAGTTACGGTGCTTCTTATTATATTTGAGAGAGTAAACCTTGGGAAAAAGCCTTTTGTCCTTGTGTTCCATGCAAGTGATATAAGTGGTGAAAAGGTTGAACAGATACTTACTGCCAACACAAAGTCATACAAGATAAAGAGCCGCAACTATACTCCCAAGGGTATCGATTACGTAATAGATATTTCCGTTGAAGGTACTGATGCTCTTGCATCGGCGCTTCAGGAAGCGGGAATAGAAAAATTCTCCATCATCGAGTATGACTCTGATGATCTTCTGTAAATCCTATGAATAAAAAGATTTCTTTGATTCTGGTTATCATAGCGCTGTGCATTCTGGCTGCCTTTCCTTTGTTTTGGGGAGGCAGTGTTTCTGACGGCGGAAAACCCATTTCCTCAGATGAAGCGGATGAGATCATTGCGTCCAGAACACTTGATGCTGAGCTCGTGTCGGAGCTGTATTTTGGCGATCAGAAGCTTTGCTATGATTCTGCCAACAATTTATATCTGTATTCACTGCCGGAAGGAACTGACAGCGGACTTAAGCCTTCTATCAAGGCTGTTTCCAAGTCAGGCTCTCTGCGGGCAGCTCTTGTAGATTCTTCCATCAGCTATGATATGATAGGATCTAACGGAAGTATTCCCATTCTTTTTTATAATGATAAATACTACTTCACTTCGGAAGTAAAGTGTACAACCCTCCCTGTTATGGATATAAGTTGCGGGGGAGAAATAGGTGATGAGTACACTGATATGTCCATGAGCCTTTTTGATAACAGAAAAGAGGCTGTAAAACAGCTTACGGTTTCTGATGGACAGATACGAAAAAGAGGCGGTATAACCTCTGATTTTCCCAAATTCCCCATGAGATTCAAGCTTTATTACCATTCTCCGGGAGACAGTAAGAGGGGCTATCATACGTCTCTTTTGGGCATGGATGAAAATAACAGCTGGATACTGTATCCTGCCTACAATGACGAGGACAGAGTGCGAAATGTCTTTTCCCAGAATCTGTGGTATGACACGGTGGGAAAAAACAATGCATTCAAAGTGCCGACAGGACCGCAGTACAAATATCTTGAAGTGTTCATCGATGATGAGTATATGGGGCTCTACGCTCTTGGCTATACCATTGATGAATCCTCAGTAAATATCGATTCCAATGACGATGAGCAGGGGCTTTTTAAGAAAGTACTTGATACCAGATATGACCTTTTGGAAATGAGAGACAGAAACGAGGATGCTGTCAGAGGCTACAGGCTTATTACCGATGAAAAAGACCCTCAAAAGGGCATCAGCGGCAAGTGGAGATCTCTGGTTGATTATTTCCTGTACCTTGATGAGAACGCAGGGGATTCAAAGGCTCTTTTAGATGTCACGGATATTGATAATGCCATGGATTTTGCGATCTATACTGACATGATCCAGGGTGATGACAGCGTTTACAAGAACTTCTATGTGGCTATCAAAAAGGATGACCTTGGAAGGAAAAAGATACTTCTTTGCCCCTGGGATCTGGACGCCAGCTGGGGCAATGAATTCATAGAGTCTGAAAAGAACAGATTTGCCCAGTATTCTCACAGTGCCGATTACAATTTCTTTATGGAGGATACTTATCTTGAGCAGATCCTGGTAAATGCGGACACAGACACCTTGGATAAATATATTGAAAGGTATCGCGAGCTTAGAAGCTCCCTTTGGTCGGATGAGAATATAACAGCTGTTCTTGATGATTATGAAAAAGATATCTTTTCATCCGGAGCAATATACAGGGAAATAGAGAGATGGCCCGGTGCCAACAATCCTGCGGATCCTACAAACGGGCTCTCTAGGTTTAAGAGCTATGTCTGCCAGCGCCTTAGTGAATATGATTCTTACTTTGACAGGCTTGAGGAAGTTAAAACTGAGCCTGCGCTTGTAAGGCGTACCGCTTCCTGCAAGTACTTTGACAATGCAGATTATCTCATGTGCATAAAGGACAGGAGCATCCTTGAGGATGAAGAGTATATGTCTTTTATGGAGGAAACATGTCACGTAGATCCTGCACAGATCACAGATGATATCAGCTACATCGTGTATCTGCGAGACAAAGATAAGACCTATTATCTGCCTGATCCAGGCGGAGCCGGTAATGCCTACGGCTGTGAGGACTTTACTCTGACCCTTGATGAATACGAGGATGCGGATTACTTCTTCTTTTACGGAGATGAAGCGTATACTGCGTTTTTGAATGGAGTGCCATGTTACGACACATCGGATGAAATTAATGAGAAGCTGATACTGTCTGCTATTTGCGACGGCAAAGCCCAAAAGATCAATACCGCTCTTGGCTATCAGCTTGAGATTGATGAGAGCGTGTATGAGTTCTATGAGCTGAGATAAGTTGATATTATTAAGTATGTTAATATAGCTTTATTAGTGAGAAAAAGGAGTTTTTAAGTAATTATGAAAAAGAAATATTCCACAGCCGAAGTGATAGAATTTGTAATCTTCCTTGCGCTTTTGGTGATCGCTTTTGCAAGGCTGTTTTACAGACTTGGGGCAGCAGGCCTTAATGCCACTGACGAAGCCTGGTACGCAGTAGATACCTGCGAGATGCTTAAATCCGGGAACTGGATCGTGCCTACCCATCAGTATCATATAGATATCGGCTCCAAGCCGCCTTTTGGCCTTTGGCTTATCATGCTGACCTACAAGGTGTTTGGCTATTCAGCATTTTCCTTGAGGTTCTATTCAGCTGTTTCTGGCTTTTTGACCATCCTTGGAATTGCCGGATATCTGTACAAAAGATTCGGAGCAAAATACGCCGTTTTTGCAACAGCTGTATTCTCCACACTGGACACCTGCTTTAATTACCATATGTTTAGAGCAGGAGACATGGATGCGCTGTTTTCGCTTATCTTTGTTGTTACCCTGTATTCCCTTATAAGGCTTTCAGAGGGTGAAGAGAAGATGATGATCCTCTATGGGGTCTGCATCAGCCTTGGCTTTGGTGTAAAGAGCCTTCATGTGGCATTGCTGATCTTTATTCTGGCTTTGTACTTCCCCTTTGTTTACAAGCATATCAGGGCAAAGTATGTAGCCATTGCTGCGCTTATCACTGTGATCCCCAACGCTATTTGGATGGTCCTTCGCTATCAGGTGGATGGTTGGGCATTCCTCTATAAAGTTACCCTTGGAGAGCTGGATGACAAGACAAGTGACTTCATTACCCTAGGATTTGTCCGCAGTATGGCGCAGGAGAAGGTCACCTGGATAATGCTTGCGGTTCTTTTCATAAGAGCCATCATTTATTTTGCCCCGACAAGAAAAGAGCTTTCATGGAGCAAATTCCGCAGTGATTTCCTTTCCATGTGCAAAAAAAGGTACATCTCCATCATTGCGTACCTTGCTCCTATAGTTATGTA
>JAILOW010000078.1 GCA_024690635.1 Butyrivibrio sp. | reverse complement strand
AGCGTTTAAAGAGATAGTGTAGATCGCGGTGGACGCCGAATCATGAAAAAAAACAGGATTTCTTGAATTTAACAGGACGAATAACGGTGACATCCCGGTATCGGAGAGAATACTGAATTTTGAAGAGTTCCACACCCCTCTGGATACAACAAAAAGAAGAGAGCAGGCAGCCAGATGCATGAACTGCGGTGTTCCTTTTTGTCAGTCGGCTATGAACCTCGGGGGTATGGTGACGGGATGCCCCCTCCACAATCTGATACCCGAGTGGAACGACGAGATTTACAAAGGTCATGAAAAACACGCATTTTCAAGGCTTCACAAGACCAGCAACTTCCCGGAGTTTACAGGAAGGGTTTGCCCGGCTCTTTGTGAAAAAGCCTGCATGTGTGGCCAGAACGGTGATGCCGTTACTGTTCATGACAACGAGCTGTATCTTGTGGAAAAAGCCTTTGCTGAAGGCTATATAAAGCCCATGGTTCCCGCAATCAGAAGCGGCAAGAAGGTTGCAGTCATAGGAAGCGGACCTTCAGGCCTTGCTGTTGCCGATGAACTTAACCACAGAGGTCATCTTGTGGAAGTCTTTGAAAGAGAAGACGAGATCGGCGGACTTTTGATGTACGGAATTCCCAACATGAAGCTTGATAAGAGCGTAATAAAGCGCAGAAGAAAGCTTATGGAGGATGAGGGAGTAGTATTTCATACAGGCGTTGATGTGGGCACAGACAAAAAGTCTGCAGAGCTTCTGGAGGGCTTTGATGCTGTTGTATTATGCTGCGGTTCAAAGAAGGCAAGACCTCTTGCGGCAGCAGAGCCCGGTGAGGTAAAGGGAGTCTACTACGCCGTTGATTTTCTTACAAAGACCACCAAGGCTCTTATGAAAGCAGAAGACAGAACTGTTGAAGCTCTTGAAAAAGCCGGCGGATACATTGATGTAAAGGACAGGAACGTAGTTGTTATAGGCGGCGGAGATACGGGAAATGACTGTATCGGAACAGCTGTAAGACTTGGAGCCAAGTCGGTAACAGCTCTTGAGATGATGAAAAAGCCCCCTGTGGAGCGTGCGGCAAATAACCCCTGGCCTGAATGGCCCAAGGTTTTAAAGACCGACTACGGCCATGAGGAAGCGGCATTTTTGTACGGAGATGATCCGAGAGTCTTTGAAACCACCGTCAGCAATGTAAAAACTGATAAAAAAGGTGCAATAAAGCAGATTGAGACTGTTAAAACTCAGTTCAAAGATGGTAAAATGTCTTTTGTAAAGGGATCTGAAAAGACCCTTAAATGCGATGTACTGCTCATTGCTGCAGGCTTTATAGGGTGCGAAGACTATATCGCGGATGAGTTTTCTCTTAGGAAAACAAACAGAGGAACGGTACTTACAGCTGATGACAGCTTCCATGTAGAGGGCACCAAAATCTTTTGTGCCGGGGATATGCACAGAGGACAGTCTCTTGTGGTATGGGCAATAGCTGAGGGCAGAGCCTGCGCAAGAGAGGTTGATGAATATCTTCTTGGATATTCGAATCTTTAATATTTTTCCGAAAAGGAAGGAAGTAAAATGGCAACAATTAACAAAAACTATTTAAGGCTTCCGGGGAGCTACCTCTTTTCCACCATTGCAAAAAAGGTGAGAGAATATAGTGAAAAGAACCCGGATGCGGATATTATAAGGCTTGGCATCGGCGATGTGACACAGCCCATTGCTCCTGCCATCATTGAGGCCCTTCACAAGGCTACTGATGAGATGGGACATGCCGAGACCTTCAGGGGATACGCTCCCGATCTTGGCTATGATTTTCTGAGAAACGTCATAGCGCAGAAAGACTTTAAGGACAGGGGATGCGATATTGAACCTGACGAGATATTTGTTTCCGACGGAGCAAAATCCGACTGTGGAAATATCCAGGAGATCTTTGATACAGACAATAAGATCGCTGTCTGCGACCCGGTTTATCCCGTATATGTTGATTCCAACGTAATGGCAGGCAGGACCGGGGAGTATGATCCCGATCTTCAGAGATTTAAAGATGTTATCTACATGCCTTGCACCGCAGAGAGCGGCTTTGCACCGGAGCTCCCTTCAGAGGTTCCGGATCTTATCTATCTGTGCTTTCCCAATAACCCAACAGGTGCGGTAATGGAAAAAGACAGACTCCAGGCATTTGTGGACTATGCAAATAAAAACGGATCCATCATTTTATATGATGCAGCTTACGAGTCCTTTATATCGGACGACAAGGTTCCTCACAGCATTTACGAATGCGAGGGTGCAAGGAGCTGCGCTATAGAATTCAGATCTTTTTCAAAGACAGCAGGATTTACCGGACTTCGCCTTGGATTTACGGTTATTCCCAAGGATCTTACCGCAGGCGGAGAAAAGCTCTGGCCTTTGTGGGCAAGAAGACACGGAACCAAGTACAACGGAGCCCCCTACATCATTCAGAGAGCCGGTGAGGCTGCATATTCCGAGGAGGGCAGAAAGCAGATCAAAGAGCAGATCGCCCGCTACATGGAAAATGCAAAGATCATCTCCGAGGGCTTAAAGAGCGCAGGCTATGAGATCTACGGCGGCGTGAATGCTCCTTATATCTGGATGAAGACAAAAGACAACATGAGCAGCTGGGATTTCTTTGACTACCTTCTTAACGAAGCACAGGTTGTGGGAACTCCCGGATCCGGCTTTGGACCAAGCGGCGAAGGATACTTCAGACTTACCGCATTCGGCAGCAGGGAAAATTCGGAAAGAGCTATAGAGAGGATCAAGAAACTTTGATCCTTTACAGGAAAAAGAGGAAGAGACATGGGCTATATGTTTGACGAAGTAATGAAATTCATAGAGGAAGAGGATGTTAAGTTCATCCGACTGGCTTTTCGTGATGCCTTCGGAGTTCAAAAGAACATATCCGTTATGCCGGGTGAGCTGATGAAGGCCTTTGAGGGCGGTGTCCCCATCAATGCCAGAAAGATCTCGGGATTTGAGGACAGCCCCTATGCATCCCTATATCTGAAGCCTGAGCCTGATACCATGGCTATACTTCCCTGGAGACCCGACACCGGAAGGGTCCTTCGTATGTTCTGCGGAGTTTATACCCCCGATGGAGAGGAATATGAATCCGATACCAGAGCTTTCCTTAAAAAAGCTGTGAAAAAAGCTGAGGAAGCAGGTATTTCCTTTAAATTCGGAACCCAGTCAGAGTTCTACCTCTTCAACCTTGACGATGAGGGGAATCCCACATCAACCCCCTATGACAATGCAGGCTACATGGACATCGCGCCTCTTGATAAGTGCGAAAACATCAGGCGTGAGATAAGCCTTACCATAGAGAGAATGGGACTCACCCCCGAGAGAAGCCATCACGAGAGAGGCCCGGGACAAAATGAGATCGATTTCCACTACGCCAAGCCGCTTCTTGCTGCAGACCAGATGACTACCTTCAAGATGGTTGTCAGCACTGTAGCAAACAGATACGGTCTTCACAGCGATTTTTCACCGGTTCCCCTTCCCGGAAAACCCGGTAACGGCTATCACATCAACATCTACGCTACAGACAAAGACGGCAATGACGTGGTTAGCTACGCTGCGGCAGGTATCATCGAAAAGATAAGGGAGATGACTCTTTTCCTTAATCCCAAGGATGCTTCCTATGCAAGACTTGGAAATAATACAGCTCCCGACAAGGCAAACTGGTCAAGTGCAGGTCTTTCGGAGCTTATGCATATCAATTCCTACAGGGGAAAGACCCATGTGGAGCTTAGATCTCCCGATGCAGAGAGTAATCCATACCTTGTTTATGCACTTCTTATCTATGCAGGTCTTTACGGCATAGAGAAAAAGCTGTCTCTTCCCGATGAGATGGATGAAAGAGCAGCATTTTTGCCCGGATCCAAAAAGGAAGCCGGCGAGCTTGCAAAGAACAGCGACTTTATAAAAGAGCTTGTTCCCGAGAGCATTATCAGAGAATATACAGGCTGCTGATCAGGAGGATAGCTGATGCCACAGAACGAAGATGTAAGGCGGTCTGTCCTGATCGTATCCTCTTCAGAACAATTTGATATGGTGGCGAAACGTTCCCTTACAGGCTTTGTAACCATGGATATCCGAAGGAGCGGCAGCGTGGCCAGAAGGAGCCTTCTTGAAAGAGACTACGACCTGGTCATCATAAATGCCCCGCTTCCCGACGAGATGGGAACGGAACTGGCCCTTGATATAGCAGAAAAAAGCGGAGCATCGGTGCTCATGGTTACGCCTCAGGATATATACAGCGATATCCTTGAAAGGGTCACGGACGCAGGGATACTGGCCATCGCCAAGCCCTTCCCCAAGGGCCGCATGGACGTAGCCATTCGCTATCTCATATCAGTCAGAAAGAGGATAGTCAGACTCGAAGGAAAGATCCGCAAAACTGAAGAAAAAATGGAAGAACTGCGCAAGGTTTCAACGGCGAAGCTCCTGCTCATTGAAAAGCAACACATGACCGAGGAGGAGGCCCACCGCTTTATCGGCAAAGAGGCCATGGACCACGGCGTCTCCCGCCGCAGAGTTGCAGAATCCATCATAGAAGAACTCGGATAAGGAAAGCATAGATTGATACTAAATCTATGCTTTTTTCTATTCAAATCACAAGATATAGACTATAATTATAATAACTGTAACCATGTATTTTGGTGATTTACGTGTCTGATTGAGGAGAAGTGTTGAGCGAGCGGTTGGTTTCAATAATAATGCCGGTATATAATGTGGAGCGTTACCTGCAATATACATTGGAGTCTGTAATAGGCCAAACATATAGCAACTGGGAATGTTTATGTATTGATGACTGTAGCTCAGACAGCAGTTCGGAAATTATAAAAAAATATAGCGAGCAGGACTCAAGAATTAAATATATAAAGCTACCCGAAAATATGGGAGTTGCAGGAGCCAGAAACGAAGGGATAAAAATAGCCG
>JAILOW010000064.1 GCA_024690635.1 Butyrivibrio sp. | reverse complement strand
GAAGTGACTTGCTGTAAGGATGAAGAGGATGATTATAGATATCATCTGCATACGCAAGCTCAACCATCTTGACAAGGTACATAACGGCAGTCCTGTCCCTGATATGTCTTACAACCAAAAGGTCATGGGCAATGAAGAGATATGTAAGTCCCAGCTTATCCTGGAGCTCGTCAAACATGTTGATAACCTGCGCCTGAATTGAAACATCAAGTGCTGATACAGGCTCATCGCAGACGATGAACTCGGGATTAACCGCAAGAGATCTTGCGATACCGATACGCTGTCTCTGTCCGCCGGAGAACTCGTGAGCATATCTTGAAGCGTGCTCGGAGTTAAGTCCTACATAGTTCATGAGCTCAAGAATGCGCTCTCTTCTCTCTTCTTTTGTCTTGTACATATTATGGATATCAAGAGGCTCTCCGATAATGTCGGATACAGTCATCCTGGGATTTAATGATGAATAGGGATCCTGGAAAACCATGGTGGCTTTCTTACGGAACTCCTTGATATCTTCCTTGGTCTTTATAAGCTTGCCGTCATACCAGATCTCACCGGCTGTGGGCTTATAAAGATTAAGTATAGTTCTTCCTACTGTGGTCTTTCCACATCCTGACTCACCTACAAGACCGAGAGTCTCTCCCTTTTTTATGGAAAAAGACACATCGTCTACGGCCTTAAGAGGACGGGACTTAAAAAAACCAACGTTTACATTGAAATATTCTTTGAGATGCTTGACCTCTACAAGGTTCTTTTCGTTCATGTTCTCGCTCATGCCTTAGCACCACCTTCCATCTGCTTTTTAACATTCATCCAGCAGCCTGCGGCATGGTAATCATTGATCTGCATGCGCTCAGCTCTCTCACGAAGACATATCTTCATGGCCGCATCACATCTTGGTGCGAAAGGACAGCCCTTGGGCATATTCAAAAGATCTATGGGTGTACCGGAAATAGGCTCAAGCTTCTTGCCCTCTTTTCCCTCTGTAGGGATGGAACGAAGAAGTCCCTTGGTATACTCATGGCAGGGATTGTAGAAGATCTCATCTGCTGTACCCTGCTCGCAGATTGAACCTGCGTACATAACGATAACTTCATCACACATCTGTGCAACAACGCCAAGGTCATGTGTGATCATGATGATAGCCATTCCAAGCTCTTCCTGAAGTGACTTCATAAGATCAAGGATCTGTGCCTGAATTGTAACGTCAAGAGCTGTTGTAGGCTCATCCGCAATAAGAATGTCAGGCTCGCAGGCAAGCGCCATGGCGATCATAACACGCTGTCTCATACCGCCTGAAAACTCGTGAGGATACTGATTCATTCTCTTTTCAGGCTCATTTACATTAACAAGCTTGAGCATCTCTATGGCACGCTCTTTTGCCTGTTCTTTATTTCTGTCTGTATGAAGGGTTATAGCCTCCATCAGCTGATGTCCGATTGTATAAGTAGGATTCAGGGAAGTCATGGGATCCTGGAAGATAATGGAGACCTTGTTTCCTCTAACGGTCTTCATAACCTTTTCTCCGGAACCTACAAGCTCCTGTCCGTCAAGTTTGATAGATCCTGATACAATTTTGCCGGTTCCTGCAAGAATCTGCATGATGGAGTAAGCTGTAACCGATTTACCGGAGCCTGACTCTCCAACGATACCCAGAACCTTGCCTCTGTCCAGATCAAATGATATTCCGTTAACTGCCTTTACCTCACCTGCATCAGTAAAGAATGAGGTATGCAGATCTCTAACCTCTAATAGACTCATCTTTTTATATTCTCCAATCTAATTTTCTTATCAAGTATCCAGCTTGGGATCAAATGCATCTCTAAGTCCGTCTCCGAAAAGGTTAAGTGACAGAACTATAAGAGAAATAACCAGTGCCGGAATGATCAATCTATAAGGATATGAAGAAATACCGTTAAGTGCATCAGAAGCCAGAGAGCCAAGTGAAGGCATGGGCGCGTTTACACCAAGTCCCAGGAATGAAAGGTAACTCTCTGTGAAAATAGCGCTGGGGATCTGAAGTGCTGTTGAAATGATGATAACTGAGAAGCAGTTGGGAATAAGGTGCTTAAGGATGATCCATTTTCCCTTTGCTCCTGCAGCCTGGGAAGCAAGTACGTACTCCTGCTCACGAAGAGACAGGATCTGTCCTCTTATGAGTCTTGCCATTGATACCCAGTACAGAACACCAAACACTATGAAAAGACTTATGATATTTGAACCGATCTTGGCCAGTACCGTTCCATCCAGCGCTCCCTCCATTACTACCTTAAGAACGGAAGAAAGAAGGATGACCATCAGCATGTCCGGAAGTGAATAGATGATATCAACTATTCTCATAATGATAAGATCCACTTTACCGCCGCAGTATCCTGCAACAGAACCAACCGTCATACCGATGATAAGCACGATGATGCTGGCAAAAAAACCAACTGCAAGTGAAATTCTTGTTCCGTAAACCACACGGATAAAGTAGTCACGGCCCTGTGAATCAGTTCCGAAGATATGAGGAACAACGCTCTCTCCCGCTTCCATTCTGGCAAGCTCGCTCTTTCCGAACTCGAAAGGCTTGAGATCCTTGAATGTGTTATCAACGGGCTTTCCGGGGATCATACCAAGCATCTGGTCATAAGAGTAAGGCCAGAACATGGGAATGAAAATTGCCCCGAGAGCGATTATTATTATAATAAAGAAGCAAACCGTTGCAACCTTGTTTTTAAGAAGTCTTTTTACACTGTCCTTAAAGAAGGTTGAGGAAGGGCGCATCTGCACCATATATTCTTTTTCTTCCTCGGTTGCAGGGATGAAATCATCCAGATTAACCTGTGCACTAAAAATCTTTTTATTTTCCATTTTTATAAAACTCTCCCAATAAGTATCGATTATTCCAGCGTGATCCTGGGGTCAACAACCTTGTACATGATATCGCCGATAAGGTTCATGATAACGATAAGTGCTGCAAGGATGATGGTAGTACCCATGATAAGAGGGTAATCACGTCCTGTAATGCTGTTTACAAACGCTCTTCCGATTCCGGGAACCGCAAAGATCTGCTCTACTACAAGGGATCCGGTAACGATACCTGCAAGCATGGGTCCGAAATATGTGATAACAGGAATAAGTGAATTCTTAAGCGCATGACCAAAGATGATCTTCCATCCTGATACACCCTTTGCCTTGGCTGTTCTGATGTAGTCCTGGCCAAGAACCTCAAGCATTGAAGATCTTGTAAGCCTTGTGATATAAGCCATAGGATAAAGAGAAAGTGTGATAACGGGAAGCACCAGTCCATTCTTGGATGCTCCGTTTGCAGGGAACCACTTTAAATTGATTGCAAATATAATAAGAAGAAGTGATCCCATTATAAAGGAAGGCATAGATACAAATGCTGTTGTAATGATCATGATGATCCTGTCTATGATCCTGTTTCTGCGAAGTGCAGCGATACTTCCAAGGATAATGCCGCAGAAAAGTGCGATTACAGCTGCGATGACACCAAGTTTAGCGGAAGTCTTCATTCCGTCAAAAATGATGGCGTTGACTGTACGTCCTCTCTGTTTTAAAGAAGGACCGAAATCTAACTTGGTAACGATATCACCCAGATATGTAAGATACTGTGTTCCAAGGGGCTTGTCCAAACCGTATTTAGCCTCCATGGCCTTCATAACAGATTCGCTGACAGCTTTTTCACTGATGAAAGGGCCGCCGGGAACCGCATGCATTACAAAGAAGGTAACAGTAATAACTACCCAGATCGTAACTATTGCAAGAAAAATTCTTTTTACGATGTACATTAGTGTCTTTGTGTTCATAACTTCTCCAACCTGTTTTATACTAATAATATGCATAATAAACGTCGTAACTCAAAAGCGTTAACGCTTTAATGCACTAGTAATAAATTCTATGAAAAGCATTACTTTATGTCAAGCAAAACAGATTAAAATCACTACAACTGATTAATTTACATCAAGCATATCCCACCAAAAGACACTTGTCCACCACCGACGGACATTTTTTATGATTTGTTTTATGTATATTTTTTGCATAAATATAGATGAACGGTAAAATCATAAAAATATACAGAAAATACAAAATTTCTTCACTTTTTGAACACAATTTCAAGTTAATATATGAATCAAGTTAGTGATGCAGATCTGTTCTGCAAACCTGATTTCAGGTATCACTATCTCCCCCTCATAAGAAAATCGCGAGCACTCACGTCCCCCGTGGGTGTTTTTGCGTTATATGGAAGCTTTTAGCAAAAGAAAAACGAACGGATAAACTATATTCCGTTCGTTTTTTAACATTCTTCTTATTTTATACTATTTATTTAAGATTAGATTATATTTCTTTTAGAGTTCTGACACAATT
>JAILOW010000052.1 GCA_024690635.1 Butyrivibrio sp. | reverse complement strand
TGAAGCCATTTTCCATATACCTTTTAAGGCCTATTTCAAAGCTCTGACCGGTGTAAAAATTGTCCGTAAGAACACGCCCGTTTCTCAAAAATTTTGCAGAGTTCCCGACATAGTCCGCAGCCACATATATTTCGGATGCACCTTTGATCACTTCGGGTATGGTGACCCTGTATGAAGTTTCCGAATTTTCATCAATTGTTGACACAATTTCGTTGACGAGCTCATCCGCGGATTCATATGTTGCAAAGACATCTCCCGTCATGAATTCTTCCAAGTTTCCAAGCCCCGTCTTTGTTTCAAAGCCTTGGGGAACTTTTTTAAGCTCAGGGAAAGTCTTAAGAAGTGCTTTTTTTGTTCTCTGGTCATCTGTTACTTTTTCATAGAGAACAACTTTTCCTTCACTGTCTGTCACAACATCTCCGTCGGATATTACCAGGTATTCCCTGCCATTTATAACTGCTTTGGAACAGTTAACAGCCTCATCTGCATTGAGAGTTATGATGACATTTCCCGACAAGTCGCCCTTTATGTCAGCTTCAGGCTCTCTAACCCTGTCACTGTAAAAGACATAGGCATTATGTCCCTTTTCATCAAAGTCTCTGACAATGCACACAGGAGTAGCATCAATGGTAAGAAGCGCATCATCTCCCACAGGCATGTTGAAAGGATAAAAGAAAAAGTCTCCGTCCTTAATATCTCTTTTGGCAAAATCCGCAAGAAGCGAAGCTTTGTCAGTGCCGTAGGCTTTAAGAGCAAAGTCCCTGTGATCTGCCATTTGATATCTTCTCTGATAATTGTTTACAAAAAGATATCCTCTCGGATATTCGGATCCGTCCTTTGCCTTTACGTTTTTGTATCTGACTGCAGTTCGAAGGTCCGTCAGATTTTCGGGTTTTAAGGGATTGCCCGGCTGAGGGGTATATGCCATGTCGCACAGATCAGATCCAAAATCATGTACAAAAGATGCAAGAAGTCTGATCCTTCTGTATGAATCCTCCATCTGTCCAAACTCGCGAAGAGGCGCATTGAAATCATAAGAATAGGCAGGAAGATCATTGGGATAGCCTGTTTCTTTTGTCTCCTGAAGGGTTGTAAGCTTTCCCTCAGGGTTGGTTCCTCCGTGGTACATGTAATAACCAAGAAGGTTTGCGCCGGAGGCAAGCTTTACCATTGACATGGCTGCAGTATCAGTTCCTGTGGCAACAGGTCTTCTGTGGCCTGTTACCTGAAGGCCTCCTCCAAGCTCCGCCGTAAGATAGGGGAACTTTTCCATGTCAAAGGTGATGCCTGTTCCAAGTCCGTGGTCGGAACCGATATTATGATCGTTTCTTTCTTTGGTAAAGATATAATTGCCGCTTGGCTCGATCTCTGTGGTCCTGGGATCCCAGGGAGCTTCGCAGTAGCCGCCCATAACAGGGAGCATTCCGCCTGTTACGGCGCCGCCCCAGCCTGTAGCCGTATAAAGAGGAGCATCAAACCCTATTTCCATGGCCATTGCTCTGAGGGTCTTCATATGCTGCTCACCCTCTTCTCCGTCTTTTCCGCCGCAGTGGCCGTATTCATTCTCAATCTGTATTCCGATTATGGGGCCGTCATCCTTAAGGAAATACCCCTTTGCCTGCTCATAGGTCTTTTCGTAAAAACGTCTGACATGTTCAAGATAGCGTGGATCGTCGGTTCTAAGCTCGTATCCGCGCTCCTTTGCATCCGCAAGAAGCCAGTCGGGGAAGCCACCGTTTCTTGCCTCGCCGTGGGCCCAGGGTCCAATCCTGAGGATAGACTTAAGGCCGCTCTTTTTAACAGTCTCAAGGAACTCTCTAAGGCACCTGTCCCCTGTAAAATCAAATTTTCCCTGTATCTCCTCGTGATGGATCCAGATAACATACATGGAAACAATGTCGATGCCGCCTGCCTTCATCTTGGCAAGCTCTTCAGCCCAGAACTTTTTGGGGTATCTGCTAAAGTGCATCTCTCCCATCATGGGAAACCACCTTTTCCCATCCACAATTATGCTCACGGGATCAAATGTCACCACAGAGTCCTTATTTATATCCATAAAAATCTCCTTATTTGGTACTCTCTTTTAATATGACCTCATAGCCTCCAAGCACCTTGTTGGTGACTTGTTCGCCGTCAATGAGATCAAGAAGCGTCTTGGCAGCCACCACTCCCAAATTTCTGTCGTTGAAATTAAGGGACGTAACGGAAGGCATGGCCGACTCCAGAATGGAGCTGTTGTAAAAGGACGCAAGCCTAAGATCATCAGGGATAATGATATGTTCATCCCTGCATTTTGATAAAACTTCGCCCGCAAGCGCATCATCCATGCAGATGATACAGTCAATATCCTTTTTAAGAGCCTCTTTTACAATGCCGTCAACCTTGGTGACATCCTCGATCTCCAGATAAACCAAAGATTCATCAAGAGGAAGTCCCGCCTCGCTAAATGCATCCGCAAAGGCCTTATAGCGGATTCTTGTGATCATGTGCCCCGTCGATCCGCCAATGAGAGCAATGCGTTTCATTCCCTTTGCTATGAGAATGGACGTAAGCTCCTTGCAAGCCGCGTAATTGTCATTGTCAACGGAAATGATGTCAGGCTCCATGCTGCTGCCTACAGTCACGAAGGGAATGCCGCTCTCTTTCAGATATCTGGCAGGGATATCGTTCACCAGTGTCCTTGTAAGGATAATTCCGTCCACCTTGTGGTTGTCGATTATCCTCTTAAGTCCCGAGATGTCATCACCTGTTATGAGAGAAACCACAATGTCGTAGCCGTAGTTGGATGTAACCTCGCTGATACCTATGATGCACCTTTGGAAAAAGGGCAGATCCACAGCATTATAATCATCAGGCCACACCACACCGATATTGAAGGTTCTCTGCTGGGCAAGAGCTCTTGCCATGACGTTTGGTCTGTAATTGTGTTTTTCTATATAGCTCATGACCATATTTCTGGTATCACTGCCAACACGGCCTTTGCCGGATATCGCTCTCGAAACAGTGGTCTTGGAAATGCCAAGTGCCTTGGCAATGTCGTCGATTGTCATCTTGTCAGCCTTTCACTGCGCCGCCTGTTACACCCTCAACATAGTACTTCTGAAGGAACATGAAGAGGAGGGTTACCGGGATGGCAACAAGCACGCCGCCTGCGCAGAATCTTGTAAAGTATCCCTGGTAGTCGTTGGTCCATACCCATCTGGTCATACCTACAGCAACGTTGTAGCTTGCGTCATGTCCGAAGGCAACATAGGAAGCAAATACATAGTCGCACCAGGGTGCCATGAATGCCACCAGAGCTGTGTAGATGATGATAGGCTTGGACATAGGTATGATCATGGTAAAGAATATCCTGGCTCTCGTAGCGCCGTCGATCCTGGCCGCTTCATCAAGAGCCCTTGGTATTGTATCAAAATATCCTTTGCAAACATAGTACCCCATTCCGCAGCTGGCCACGGTCACAAGAATAAGTCCGGGGATAGCTCCTGCCTGAGTAAGTCCGAACTGCTTGAGCAGGAAATACAGACAGATCATGGTAAGGAATCCGGGGAACATTCCCAGGATCAGCCAGAATCTCATAAGGAATTTTCTGCCTGTAAATCTCATTCTTGAAAGGGCATAGCTTACGCAAAGAACTATGATCGTCTGCAAGACAGTTATGAAAACCGCGATGATCAGAGTATTCTTGTACCAGTTAAGATAATTGGTATTGTTTTTGTCAAAAAGGAACTTGTAGTTATCAAGACTGAAAGCCTTGGGAACCAGATAGTCCACCATTCCGCCGTATTCGGTAGCATAGGATCTGAAGCTCTGAAGAACAAGTCCCACAAAGGGAAAGAGCCAGATAATGCTCACGATTATCAAAAGTATATATGCCAGGATATTTCCGACTGTTCTTTTTGTTTTGTATGATCTCATTATTGGAAGCCCTCCTCGTCTTTAACTGATGGAAGCATGTTATAAACAACCAGTGAAATTACGGCTGTAACAATAAATACCATGATTCCGATCACCGCTGCCATTCTGTAGTTAGTATCGTTGACAGTCATCTTGTAGAGCCATGTGATAAGAAGATCCGTATTTCCCGCTTTTTCCGCAAGGTTCATTGACTGAGGCTTACCCTGAGTCAGAAGGTAAATGACATTGAAGTTGTTAAGGTTTGCCGTGTACTGCGTAAGCAGGAAAGGTCCCGTAACAAAAAGCATATATGGAAGGGTTATGTGTCTGAACATCTGAGCGGAGTTGGCGCCGTCAATCCTTGCGCTCTCATAAAGATCCTCAGGAATGTTCATCAAAAGCCCCGTTGCTATCAGCATCATGTAAGGAATACCGATCCAGATATTGACCACGATAACGGTTATCTTGGCAAGAACAGGATCAGTCCAGAAAGGAATATAGTTGTCGATAAGTCCCCATTTAAGAAGATACCCGTTGATAAGTCCGTCGTTTGCAAACATCTTCATGACATAAAGAAGTGAAACGAACTGAGGGATCGCAATGGTCAGAACAAGGATAGTTCTCCAGAGCTTCTTAAACTTTATTCCCTTTTTATTTATGAGCATTGCCACCGCAAGGCCCAGGAAGTAATCAATGAATGTGGCAAAGAGAGCCCACACAAGAGTCCACATCAAAACTTTAAAGAATGTGGATCCGATACCCGCACCTGAAAAAGATACAAGTCTTCTGAAATTCTCAAGTCCCACCCAGGTAAAGAGATTGGAGGGCGACTGATGGTTTTTATCATAGTTGGTAAATGCCACCAGGATCATAAACACTATGGGAAGAACCGTAAATACAAAGATTCCCGTAACAGGAAGAGCAAGCAGTGTCTTGTCAAAGTTTTTATCAAACAGTGACAAAAACGCCTCTTTGTTTGAAGGAAGCCTCTTGCCGGATTTAAGCATAAGCTCCTCTTTTCGGTTTTCCTTTACATTGATGTACCAGAGAGTAAGAAGTGCCAGAATGGCAAACAGACTAAGTACACTAAAAAGCAGGATCAAAAAGCTGTTGTCTCCGTAAACAGTCTTTCTGCCTACCTTTTTGGTTGCTACAGTTCCAAGTGTCGCAAACTTGGAAAGGTACTGCCAACCAAAGCCGGCCATATACCAGAAGAACAGCACTTCCATCAAAAGAAGCGCAGCTCCTATCAAAAACTGTCCCCTTAGAATAGGGCCAAAACCTAAGATCAAAAAGGAGATCTTTGTCTTCCAGTCTCCTTCCATGAACGTAGTGCCAATTTCCTTAAACCCCTTACCCAGGGTAGAAAAGAATGCAGACACAGCATTCGAATTGTTTTTCCCTGCGCCCTGTGCCATATCGTCCTCCTGTGAAATATTTGTCTTGTTTAAAACAGGCTCGGAAACTTATGAATCCGAGCCTGATTTTTTTGAACTAATGCAATTATGATCTTGTCTTATTTAGCATATGACTCACATGTTGCCTGGAAGTCTTCAAGTGCACTGAGAATAGCTGCATCGTCATCAGCCTTGATCTCGCCTGAGATCACAGAATCACCAAGTGATGTAGCAAGTGTCCAGTAGTCACCGGGGTACTGTCCCTGAGGAATGGTGTACTGAAGCTGATCAGCAAGAGCTGAAAGAGCCTCGTCAGCCTTAACTTCATCTGACTGCTGAGCATTCATGTTTGAAGGGCCCCAGCCAACTGCATTGAATCTTGCAAGCTGAACTTCTTCGCTTGAAAGGAATGCTGCAAGAGCATCACATACAGCAAGCTTATTCTCGTCTTCCTGAGGCTTAACACCAAGAAGCTTGAATCCGCCGAAACCTGAAAGCTGATATGTCTTGCCGTCAGCGCCTTCGAATGTAGGAAGCTTAGCACATGCATAGTTGTCACCAAACATCTCTTTTGCTGCCTCAGAATCCCATGTTCCGTCAACGATAGCTGCGCAGTTTGTTGCGTTGCTTACGGAAGAACCGTTCTGGAATGACTTGGATGTTGAAAGCTCGATGATCTTCTTAAGAGCTGTAACACCTGCATCTGAAGCATATGTTGAGTTGCAGGTTGTGAAGTTACCTGCATCATCTGTCTCGTATGAGAGCTCTGCGCCTGTAGCAAAGAAGAATGCTGTCTGATACCAACCGGAGTTGATCTCGAAGTAGAAGTTCTTGCCTGCTGCTTCGCAGTCTGCAACGATGCCTTCAAGAGTGGAAGGATCTGTTACTACGCTCTTATCATAGTAAAGGAAGTATCCGTTATCTGATGTAAGAGGATAAGCGTAAAGTGTGTTACCAACAGTTGCTGCAGCAACAGCACCTGCATCGTTCTGTGCCTTAACTGCCTCAGCGTTAGCGGGCTCAACCTCTTCAAGAGCACCTGCTGAAACAAGTCTTGCGATCTGGTCCTGAGCAAATACATAAACATCAGCACCGGCCTCAACGTCTGTGATCATGTTTCCGGCTGCATCGCCCTCACCTGTTGCCTCAACATTGAAGGTGTAGCCTGAGAACTCGGGATGAGCCTCCTGGAAAACTGCAATCTGCTCGTTTGTAAAATCAACTACATTGTCGGCAACCCAAACCTTAACTTCGCCTGTGCCGTAATCAATATCTTCTGCTGCCTCAGCAGTCTCTTCTACAGCCTCTGCTGCGTCCTCAACAACCTCTGTTGCATCCTCTGCAACATCAGCTGCTTCCTGTGCTGCCTGCTGTCCGCAACCAGCAAGAAGTGTTGCGCCCATAGCAGCTGTTAACAAAACAGATACCAATTTCTTTTTCATGTTCTTTCCTCCATTTGATATAACATTTCAATTGCGCAACTTTGCGCAATCGGTTGCTCACACAAAAAGTGTATCCCTTGTGCATTTTTTTGTCAATGAAACACTTTTAATAATGTTTTTGGCTCATATTTATACAAAATGCACATTGACTTATTACAATGAAAACGTTACCGGAAACGTTATCGGTAACGTTTTGCGCAAACGGTGTCACACCGCTGTTTTCCTGTAATACGAGCCATTTTGGATAGCAATTCCCTTAAAGGTCATCTCCATAAGAGTGCTCATTAGCTGGGGAACTGAAATCTCGTAGCCTTTTTTGCCCAGTTCTTCCATGATCTGGGAGGCAGAGATAGGTATAACATCCAGCATTTGCGCGATCTCATCCTCCAGAGATCTGTGGACGGTTACAGACGTTTCGCTCATCTCGTCATCGGATTCTTCCATTATTTCCGAAAGTTCATTCCCTTCAGTTTCCGCCGTTTTTTCTGTCTCGCTGTCATCTGAGCCTGTGCAGTACATTCCCATTCTGGATAGCCTGTCCAGAATATCCTGCACACCTGTTGCTATGCCAGCCCCCTGATTTATGAGATAGTTGCAGCCATCACTCAATCTGTCCGTTACTCTTCCGGGTACTGCCAGTATCTCTTTTCCCTGCTCCAGTGCGGTATCAACGGTTATGGAAGTTCCGGATCTTCTCCTTGCTTCCACCACCAGCACAATGTCTGAAAGAGCGCTGATGATCCTGTTTCGCAAAGGGAAATGCCCGGGCTTTGGCTCTGTTCCCGGAAGATATTCCGAGATGATGCCTCCGCTTGTAATAAGATCATCGTATATTGCCTTGTTTTCCTCGGGATAACATATATCCACTCCGCAGCCAAGAACGCCAAAAGACCTCCCTCCCGCATCAAGAGCTCCTTTCTGGGCTATGCCGTCCACACCTCTTGCCATGCCGCTTATAACCTGAACTCCTGCAAGTCCCAGCTCTCTTCCGAATTTCCTTGCCATAAATCTGCCGTAATCAGAGCACATTCTGGCTCCTATGATTGCAACGGAAGGTTTGCTTGGATCAGGGAGCTGCCCCTTTACATAGATAGCAAAGGGCGGATCTGCAATGTTTCTGAGCTTGTCGGGATATTCCGGATCTATCCTTGAAACAAAGCGGATCCCCATAGCTTCAAGCTTTTTATTCTTCTTTTCAAAATCCCAGGTTCTTTTTGCCCTCATTATGGCTCCGGCATGTCGCTGATCCAGTATCTTCGCAAGCTCCTTTTCATTCATTTCGAATACTTCGCGGCAGCTCCTCCCCCCGCACAAAAGCTTGTCTATACTTGCATTCCCAACGCCCTGTACGCTAAAAAGCCAGTGGGCATAATCTTTTTCGCTTAATATCAAATCTGTTCCTCCGTATTATTCCAGTATTTTCCGTCGATTCCTCTGTAGCCCAGAGCCTCTATTAGATGTATCCTTCCGATATCCCGCGTTCCGTCAATATCTGCAATTGTCCTGGCAACCCTAAGGACCTTGTGATAAGCTCTGGCGCTCAGGTCCATCTTTACAAAGGCATTTTCCAAAAAGAGCTCCTCGTCTTTTCCCAGTCTGCAAAACTCCTCGATGTCCCTGGGACTCATCTCCGAATTGAATCTGATATTTCTTCCCTTAAATCTTTCTTTTTGAATATCTCTGACTGCCATTACTCTTTTTCTGATGGCTGCTGATGATTCCAAGGCTCTTTTCCCGCGGTTTGAAAGATCTCCTATCTCAACCCTTGGAGCTTCCACGCATATATCCACCCTGTCAAGGATAGGGCCTGATATGTGCCCCAGATATCTTTTGATCTCGCCGGCGGTGCATCTGCATCTGTTCCTGTCGGGATAATAGCCGCAGGGACAGGGATTCATAGCCCCTATCAGCTGAAAATCCGAGGGAAAAGTATAGGTTCCCTTGCTCCTTACTATGTGGACCCTTCGATCCTCCATGGGCTGCCTTAACAGGTCGAGCCTTGCTCTTGGGAATTCCGGCATCTCATCCAGAAAAAGAACTCCTCTGTGAGCCAGGGAAATAAGCCCCGGCCTTGGGGTGTTTCCGCCTCCCACAAGGGCTGATTCCGTAATAGTATGATGGGCACTTACAAAAGGCCTTTGCCTAAGGAGGGATACTCCTTCCGGAAGAGCTCCCGCCACGGAATAGATTGTTGTAACGTCAAGACTCTCCTCCGGAGAAAGGGGTGGAAGTATGGTGGGCATGCGCTTGGCCACCATGCTCTTTCCCGCACCGGGAGGTCCTATTACGAGAAGATGGTGAAAGCCTGCGGCAGCTATCTCAACAGCTCTTTTCACCGCCGCCTGACCGCTGATATCAGAAAAGTCCCCATCGCCCTCAAAGCTCTCTTCAGAGGAAAAGAGCTTTTCCAGATCCACAACAGTAGGCTCGATAAGTGAGTCTTTTTCATCGTCAGGGGCATTGAGATAAAGAAGTGCTTCCTGAAGGCTCTTTACTCCGATGACCTTTATTCCTCCCGTCACTGCACCTTCCGTGGCGTTCTCTTCAGGCAGTATCACCCTTTTAAATCCGCATTCCGCAGCCTTTTTTACTATGGGTAAAACACCTCTTACGCCCTTAACTTCTCCGTCAAGGGACAGCTCTCCCAGTATCATGGTGCCATCAAGGCTGTCCTTTCTGATCTCTCCCGTGGCGGCAAGGATTCCCACCGCCACCGGCAGATCTATGACAACGCCGCTTTTTCTTATGGCTACGGGCGAAAGATTCACTGTTATCTTTGCAACAGGGAGTCTGGAGCCTGCGTTTTTTAGTGCAACTTTGACTCTCTCGGCAGCCTCCTTTACTTCGCCGCTCATAAAGCCCACCATGTTAAATCCGGGAAGCCCCTCGGATACGTCCACCTCAACCTGCATAAGATAAGGCGATACGCCCCTTGCGGCTCCCGAAGTAACCGAACTGAACATATATTTTCCTCTTTTCTTTTTAATACCAAATAAACCAATAATCACTGGACTGTTTGGAAAAATGCCGCGAACTGCGGCTTTAGAAGTGTAAAAAAAACAGACATGCTGATTATACAACATGTCTGTCTGAGAAATCTTTAAGATTTTCTTAAGATTGAATTTTTTATCTGAGCATTTTATTTTGCATGGTATCGGGATCCTGCGCAAACTGAAGAGCTGTCTCGCGGCTGATCCTGCCTGCCCTGTAAAGCTCGAGTATGGCATCATCCATGGTTATCATGCCCTGCTTGCGGTAGGTCTGCATGTAAGTAATGAGCTGATGAGATTTACCCTCACGGATAAGGTTTCGAACAGCGCTGTTTATGTGGAGCACTTCAAAGGCTGCTATTCTGGAATCATCGGTGCTTGAAGGAAGAAGCTGCTGTGAGATGATGGCCTCCAAAACTCCCGCAAGCTGTATCCTTATCTGTTGCTGCTGATGGGAAGGGAACACATCGATAAGTCTGTCCACGGTATTGGATGCTCCGATGGTATGAACGGTTGATAATACCAGATGTCCCGTCTCAGCTGCGGTTATGGCTGTGCTGATGGTCTCAAGGTCACGCATTTCTCCAACAAGGATAACATCCGGGTCCTCACGAAGTGCCGCTCTGAGCGCACTTGCGTAGTTGTTGGAGTCGGTTCCTATCTCCCTCTGATTGACTATACTCATTCTGTGCTGATAGGTAAACTCAATGGGGTCCTCAAGGGTGATGACATGAGCTTCCCTGTTGTTGTTTATCATGTCAATGATGGAAGCAAGAGTTGTGGATTTACCGCTTCCGGTGGGGCCTGTTACCAAAACAAGGCCTCTTTTTCTGTTATAAAGATCTATTACAGTATCGGGAATGCCCAAAGACTCCGCAGAAGGGATCTGGGTTGCAACCACACGAAAAGCCATGGCGATAGAGCCTCTTTGTTTGAAAACATTGAGTCTGTATCTGCCAAGTCCTTTGATGGAAAAAGACATATCGTGCTGGCCGTTTGCTTCCAGCTTTTCTTTTTGAAGGTCGTTCATGACCTCATCGGCTATAGCCCTGGTGTCATCAGGCATCATCTTGCCGTACTCTTCCATGGCGATAAGCTTGCCGTTAAGTCTCATCTTTGGAGGAAGGCCCACGGTGATATGCACATCGGATGCACCGATCTCTTTTGCCTTCCTAAGTACTTCCTCGATCATTGACATAAACTGTTACCTCGCAGTTGCCTGTCTCTTTATACGTACTCAGGCTCTTCCACTGTAATGCCCAGAGCCTTCATCTTGTCGGTATTCATAACGTATCTGTTGTCCATGGTCTTCATGATATCCATGATCTCCAGATCTCCATAGGCTCTTCTGTCGGAAAGATCTATGATGCTGTTGTCCCTGAAGCTAAGAACAGTGGGACGAAGGAAATCGTCATCATTGGTCTTTATTACAAGAGCTTTTTCACCGGTATTAAGTTCAACGCTTATGCCCGGCATAAGGATGTTGAGGGAATCAATAAGTCCCTTTACCACCTTTGGATCAAAGACATCACTTCTTTGCATCATCCTTCTGATGACAAGAACCTCGGAAATAGGTGAATCATCCATTCGAACAGCCGTCTCTTTGTCATAGACACCTGCCACAACAAGCACCTTGGCTGCAAGAGTCATCTTCTGACTCTGATCAGATACGGGCTCATTGTTGTAATAATCCAAAAGAAGCTTTCTTGCCTGATTGCAGGCTCTTTTGATACTTGGCTGGAAAGAGAATGCTTCGTCGATCAACGGATATCCTGCGATCTCATGTCCGTCTATGATGGCTCTTTCGTCCCTGTCACATTTCTGCTTGGACTGAAGCTCGGGCGGCAATGTAAGCTTGCCTATATCATGTATCACCGCTGCCATGACAGCTTCGTTCTGATCGGAAAGAGGCACGTTCATGGTATGGGAGATCATGGCCGAAAGTATGGCCACATTAAGAGAATGCTTGTATATGTAATCCTCAGTGCTTCGAAGTCCCTGCTGGAAAGTAATCTTCTTTTTCAGGTTGCCGTAGCTTTTGATGATCTGAGCACAGATATTCTGAAATTTTTCCTGTTTGTGATTTTTTATGATCCTTGCCATTTCATCCATGATCTCGTGATACATCATGGTCTGAAATCTCTCGAATTCAAGGTCGTCCTGAGTCATGGGCGGAACAGGTTCAGCCGGCTCCAGGACAAACAGGCCGATAAGACCAAAGCTCTTTATATTCTCAATGCTCTGCGTGTCCTTAAGGACTGTGGCACGATCATACAAGAGTACACCTTTCTTGCTGTATATGGGCTTGGCAAGACGCATGCCCGGTTTGAGATTTTCGCACTTAATGAAAAGCATAGTATTCTCCTGCTATTTTAATTAAATTATGATGCTAAAACGGCAAAAAATCAATAATTTCACATATCCGATAAAGTATATCAGGTGAGCTCATCAAGAGTATCACCGTAAGGCGCCAAAAACTCATTTACAAAATCAAGCACCTCGGGAAGCTCCTGATAAAGGCTTCGTATGGATTTTTCGGTACTTTGTTTTGCGGTACTGAACTCGCTGTTTCCCGCATTTATCTCTTCCATGCACTTTATAAGAGCCGAGAGCTTGTCCGCAGCTTTTACAAGCCTTCTCATATATTTTTCGTCCTCATCATCGGAAGACTTAAATATGGCTTCATAGATGGGCCTTAGATCCTCCGGAAGCTTTTCAAGAAGCTTGTCATCCGCAAGGGCCTCCACCTCTTTGTAGGCGTGTTTGAGATCTGAATTGAAGTATTTTACAGGGGTTGGCATATCCCCGGTTATGATCTCCGAGGCGTCATGATAAAGACCTATGAGAGCTGCCTTGTCAGCATCCAGATGCTTGCCATATCGCACATTGCCAAGACTGCAAAGGGCATGCGCTATCATGGCAACCTCCATGGAATGCTCGCAAAGGTTCTCAGGCCTGGTATTACGCATAAGAGCCCAGCGCTCTATGTATTTCATCCTGGAAATAAGAGCAAAGAAATTGTAATTCATAGAAAACTCCCCACTAATTTAGATAAGACACCTATATATCCGCTCCCCACGGATATTAAGGACATAATAATTCTATCATAGATACTGTGATTAAAAAAGAAAATCCGCCATTACCGTATTGCTTACATCAAGTCCTTTTTCGGTAAGTTTTATCCTGTCGGAAACTTCCAAAAGTCCCATTTTTTCGTATTTTTCGATGACGCTTCCAAACACCTGCATAATGTCTTTGGAAAAGAGCTCCTTAAAGCGGTCTACGGAAACTCCCTTCACCATGCGAAGCCCCAAAAACATGAACTCTTCCATCTGCTCATTTTCGGTAAGGATCTTTACGTTGTTCTTCATTGCTCCAACAAGGTATTCATCCATAAGAGAGGTGTTGTTCCACCTGACCTCGTTCATCATGGAAGCTGCTCCAAGGCCAAGTCCCAGGTAATTGCCCCTCTCCCAGTAAACCTTGTTGTGGAAGCACTCAAGTCTTTCATCCTCCTGATTTCCAAGGGCATAGTTGGATATCTCATATCTGTGATAGCCATTTTCTTCAAGGACAGTCTTTGTATCATGGTACATATCCCTGTCCGTATCCTCATCCGGAAGATCCAGCTCCATATCGTAAAAAGGTGTTCCCTCCTCGACTATGAGGCTGTAGGCGGAAACATGCTCAGGACGGAGAGTCATTACGCTCTGAAGTGTTTTTTTGTAGGACTTAGAGCTCTGTCCCGGAAGGGCGCTCATGATATCCAGATTTATGTTGTCAAATCCGGCTTCTCTTGCTCCGTCAAAGGTCTCCACAATATCAAACACATTATGGATCCTGCCAAGGCGCTTTAATTCCAGATCGTCAAAGGACTGCGCTCCAATGCTCAGTCTGTTAAATCCGGCCTCACGGTATTTCTTTATCCTGTCAAGATCTGCCGTTCCCGGATTCAGTTCAAGACTGATCTCAGCATCCGGCGCGATCTTAAACCCTTCAAGTATCATTGAAAGGCTGTCACACAAATATTCTGCAGGGGGATAGGAGGGAGTTCCTCCACCAAAAAAGACAGACCTTACAGAGTACTCCCGGTACTCCGCTAAGGTCTCCTCAATCTCTTTATTAAGAGCGCGAAAATAGTCCTTTACGGTATCTTCGTCCGCGCTAAAAGAAAGAAAGTCACAATACAGACATTTCCTTACACAGAAAGGAATATGGATATAAAGGGACATATCTTTACTCATCAGTTGTCCTCATCAAGTTTCAGGACGCTAAGAAACGCTGCCTGGGGAACTTCAACGTTACCGATCTGGCGCATTTTCTTTTTGCCTTCCTTCTGTTTCTCCAACAGTTTCTTCTTTCTGGTTATATCACCGCCGTAGCACTTGGCAAGCACGTCTTTTCTGTATGCCTTGACTGTTTCTCTGGCGATGACCTTGCCGCCAACGGAAGCCTGGATAGGTATCTCAAACAGGTGCCTTGGGATCTCCTCTTTGAGCTTTTCACACATCTTGCGGCCTCTCTCGTAGGCACCCTCTTTGTGAACGATAAAGGACAGAGCATCAACCTCTTCTCTGTTAATGAGGATATCAAGCTTTACAAGCTCTGATTTCTCATAGCCCTTGAGCTCATAGTCAAAGGAAGCATAACCCCTTGATCTTGATTTAAGTGCATCAAAGAAATCGTAGATGATCTCATTCAGAGGAAGCTCGTATTTGAGAATAGCTCTGGTCTGCTCGATGTAATCCGTACTAAGGTATCTGCCGCGCCTCTCCTGACAAAGCTGCATGATGGCACCAACGTAATCTGTTGTCACCATGATCTCGCCGTTTACAATGGGCTCCTCCATGTAATCGATCTCGGAAGGATCAGGAAGGTTGGTGGGATTTGTAAGATCAAATACCTCTCCGTCTGTTTTATGAACCTTGTAAACAACGGAAGGCGCTGTGGTAACAAGGTTAAGGTCGTACTCTCTTTCAAGTCTCTCCTGAACAACCTCCAGGTGGAGAAGTCCAAGGAAGCCTGCTCTGAAGCCAAAGCCCAGAGCCTGAGAGGTCTCAGGTTCATAGAATAAAGATGCGTCATTTAACTGAAGCTTTTCAAGGGCATCTCTAAGCTCTGAATAATGAGCTGAATCTGCGGGGTAAAGTCCGCAGTAAACCATGGGCATAACCTTTTTATATCCGGGAAGTGCCTCGGGACAGGGATTCTCAGCATCAGTTACCGTATCACCCACCATTGTATCTTTGATATTTTTGATGGAAGCGGTGAAATATCCCACATCTCCCGCTGTAAGCTCATCGCAGGGAATGAATGTGCCGGGGCCGAAATATCCCACTTCTGCCACTTCCGCCTCGGCGCCTGTAGCCATGAAGCGAACCTTCATGCCTTTTTTAATGGTTCCGTCTTTGAGCCTCATAAAGACGATAACACCTCTGTAGGAATCATAGATACTGTCGAAAATAAGTGCCTTTAAAGGAGCTGTGCTGTCGCCTGTGGGAGCAGGGATCTTGTGGACAACTGCCTCCAGAACATCCTCAATTCCGATGCCGTTTTTGGCGGAAATAAGAGGAGCATCCTGAGCCTCGATACCGATGACATCCTCTATCTCATCCTTGGCAGACTGTGGCTCTGCGCTGGGAAGATCGATCTTGTTGATAACAGGAAAGACATCCAGATCGTGGTCAAGGGCCATATAAACATTGGCAAGAGTCTGGGCCTCAACACCCTGGGTGGCATCCACCACGAGGATAGCTCCGTCGCAGGCTGCAAGGCTTCTTGAAACCTCGTAGCCAAAATCCACGTGTCCGGGGGTGTCTATCATGTTAAAGATGTATTCATTGCCGTCCTTGGCCTTGTAGACCATTCTGACAGCCTGGGATTTGATGGTAATACCTCTCTCCCTCTCTATATCCATATTGTCAAGGACCTGGTTCTGCATCTCTCTTGAAGTAAGAACTCCTGTCTTTTCGATCATTCTGTCTGCAAGAGTTGATTTACCGTGGTCTATGTGTGCCACGATACAAAAATTTCTGATTCTGCTCTGATCCATTTTATTCCTCAATCCGCTTCTTTTTAGCGGTATTTCGCTTTCTTTGTTTCTCTGACCTGCCTAGTATAACATGATACAACCCAAAAATCTATTGACAGTTTGCGGTTTATACACTAAAATATCTAGCGTATGTGGCATTAACTGTCCGTGTCCGGCTTAATGCGCACACGAACATAAACATAAAACACTTTAGTTTATTATTTGGAGGTAATTATGGCAAATATCAAATCCGCCAAGAAGAGAGTATTAGTTAATAAGAAAAAAGCTGAGCAGAACCAGATGATCAAGTCTGCTGTAAAGACTGAGATCAAGAAGGTTAGAAGCGCTATCGAGGCTGGTAACAAGGAAGAGGCAGCTAAGGCACTCCTTGTAGCTACATCTACAATCGACAAGGCTGAGTCAAAGGGCGTATTCAAGAAGAACACAGCATCAAGAAAGGTTTCTCGTCTTGCTCTTGCTGTTAACAAGATGGCTTAAGCTTACAGCATTTTTATTTCATAACAAAAACAAAACCTCATG
>JAILOW010000045.1 GCA_024690635.1 Butyrivibrio sp. | reverse complement strand
TATCACAATGAACGAGGGAAACAGCAGATACAACAATTATCTGCCCCTTATCTCTTTTATTCCCTATCTGATGATAGGTCTTTCGGTTCTTTTATTTATCATGGCTTTCCAGGTGTCCCGCATGATGGACAAGACCATTACAGAGCCTGTCTTAAAGCTTGCGGACGCATCAAGACGAATCGCCAACAACGACTTTTTCACAGATGATATTCATGTTGATAACAAGGACGAACTGGGCGAACTGGTTATGGCCTTCAACAAAATGAAATACGCTACGGGCGAGTATATCCTTGCCCTTGAGGAAAGAAGGATCGCACTGGATCAGCTCCATGCAAGAGAGGTTGAAAACCTTGAAACTGCAAAACAGCTTGAGACCATGAATCTGGAGCTTTTAAAGAGCCAGATAAATCCTCATTTCCTTTTCAATACTTTGAATGTAATAGGCGGCATGGCAAACCTTGAGGATGCTCCCACAACGGAGCAGATGATAGGGGCCCTGAGCTCGCTTTTCAGATATAATCTTAAAACTCAGGAAAAAGAAACTTTGCTTTCTCAGGAGCTCAAAATTGCCGGAGACTACATGTATCTTCAGAAGATGAGATTCGGAGACAGAGTTTCTTTTGACTTAAAATGCGGAGTGGACGCCGACAATGTAATGGTGCCCACCTTTACCTTCCAGCCTCTTTTGGAAAACTGCATCATTCACGGCATTTCACCCAAGGTTGAGGGAGGACGCGTTGACGTATCCATCAACAGATCAGGAGATGAACTGATCATAACCGTAGAGGATACAGGTATAGGAATAGAAAAAGATGTTCTTGAAAAGATCCGTCAGCAGCTTGAAGAAAAGGCGGACAAAACCGTGCTTGACAAGGATGTTGTGGGAATCGGACTTGGAAATATCAACAGAAGGATCAGATCCATGTATCAGGATTCCGCATTTGAATTAGATTCGGAAAAAGACAAGGGAACAAAGATCAGTATCAGGATTCCCTACAACAAAGTGATCCGTCAGGATCCGGAGGAGTGAGATGTACAGGATACTCATTGCAGACGATGAGCCTATCGAAAGACAGGTGGTCTACAAAAAGATAACTAAACATTACAAAGAACAGGCTGAGGTTTTTCTGGCTGAGAACGGCCTTTTGGCGGTGGAGAGCTTTTTTGAACATGACTGCCAGGTGGCGGTCCTTGATATCGAGATGCCGGGTATGACGGGACTTGAAGCCGCAGAGGAGATCAGAAAAAAGAACAAGGATTGCAGCATCATTTTCCTTACAGCCTTTGATGAATTTTCCTATGCCAAGAAGGCGATAGAAGTAAGGGCGCTGGACTATCTTTTAAAGCCCGGATCCGATGAGGACCTTATTGCGGTAATTGATGAAGCCTTCAGCATTGCCGACAAAGTGGCAAGGGGAGAAAATACGGAGAATGCGGATGCTTCTCTTTCGCCGGAAGATGCTGCAAAAATGGCAGGTGACGGTGATGCAAACGTATCCAACAGTCTTGTAAGAGAGGCGGGAGAATACATCAGAAATCACTACAAAGAAGATATCTCCCTTCAGGATGTAGCCGGAGTTTTGGGCTATTCGGATGTGTATTTCTGCAAGCTTTTCAAACAGAATTTTGGCAAGAACTTTATCAGCTACCTCAATGAATTTCGCATGAACAGGGCAAAAGAGCTTTTGGCTGACCCCATGATCAATATAAAGGATGTCAGCACGGAAGCAGGCTACAGAGATGCCAATTACTTTACAAGAGTGTTCAAAAGAATGGTTGGCGTAACTCCAAGTGAGTACAGGAGTGAGGTTACAGGCTCATGAAAAAAAGATACATAGTAGCGGGTCTTATCATTGCTGCAGTTTTGCTCATGGTAGGCGCCGCATTTATGATCATGAACGGCAGAAAAAAGGCACAGGCTGAAAAAGCACCTGAGCATGTGCTTTATTACGCCGAAAACCAGATAGAGGATTATCCCACCACCAAGGGTGCCTACAGGTTTACAGAACTTGTAAATGAGCGCACAGACGGAAGGATAAAGATAATCGTAAAATACGGGGCGGAGCTTGGAAGTGAGAGCGAAGTCATCCAGCAGATGAAGTACGGCGGCATCGCATTTGCCAGAGTATCTCTTTCACAGCTTGCTGAATATGTTCCTGAGATGAACATACTGCAAATGCCCTATATTTATTCAAACTCCGACCACATGTGGAGAGTCCTGGACGGAGAGATCGGTGATGAGTTTTTGACAAAGCTTCCTGAGCATGGATTTGTGGGACTTTCCTGGTATGATGCAGGTGCCAGAAACTTCTACAGCCACGGCAAGCCCATTATGGGAATAGAGGATTTTAAGGGAATGAACATAAGAGTCCAGGAGTCTGCGGTTATGGCGGACATGGTCTCAGCCCTTGGAGCAAATCCTGTAAAGATCGTTTATTCCGAAGTTTACTCTGCTCTTGAGCAGGGAATAGTTGACGGAGCCGAAAACAACTGGCCTTCCTACGAGGCTATGAAACACTACGCAGTAGCTGAGTACTATACAGTAGATGAGCATACAAGAGTTCCCGAGCTTCAGATCTGTTCCCAGGCGGTTTGGGACATGCTAAGTAAAGAGGACAGGGAGATCCTTGTGGAATGCGGCAGAGAGTCAGCTCTTTTGGAAAGACAGCTCTGGGCAGAGCGCGAAAAGACCTCCAGAGAGGTGGCAGAAAAGAGCGGCACAACAGTTATAAAACTAAACCCTGACGAAAAGGCGAAATTCAGAGAAGCCATGAGGAAGGTTTACGATAAATACTGCGCCGGTCAGATGGATATGCTTGAAAAGATCATGAACTACTGATGAGGTTAGTTAGCTAAAGTTAAGGCTATATTTAGACTTATTTAACAATTTTGAATGAAGTGATATTGTATAATTTTCTTAACGTTATTGTGTTTAGATGATCGTACAATATTATGAATAAAAGCATCGTATATACAAATGACAATTGCATAGGCTGTAACAAGTGTATCAAGGTCTGCAGTGCCATTGGCGCCTGTATTTCCAAAGAGGAAAACGGCAAGGCTAGGATAGATGTTGATCCCAGTAAATGCGTTGCCTGCGGAAGCTGTATCGATGTGTGCGTTCACGGAGCCAGGGAATACCTTGACGATACCTTGAGCTTTTTTGAAGATCTTGAAAAGGGAGAGGAGATATCTCTTTTACTTGCTCCTGCCTTTAAGGCCAACTATCCGGATGAGTATGACAGCGTCCTAGGTGGTCTTAAAAAGCTGGGCGTAAAGCGGATCATAAGTGTATCCTTTGGTGCGGATATCACCACCTGGGGTTACCTTAATTATATTGAAAAGCACGACTTTAAGGGTGGGATCTCCCAGCCCTGTCCTGCTGTTGTTTCTTATATCGAAAGATATATCCCTGAGCTTTTGCCAAAGCTCTTTCCTGTTCAAAGTCCCCTTATGTGTGCAGCTAAATATGCAAGAAAAGAAATGGGCATTACGGATAAGTTTGCCTTTATAAGCCCGTGCATAGCAAAAAAGCTGGAGATCGAAGATCCTCACAACAAGGGCCTTGTTCAGTACAATGTGACCTTTGAGCATCTCATGAAATATGTGAGAGAGCATGGCATCAGCGGTCCCGCGCAGCATAGCGAGATCGAGTATGGCCTTGGCTCGTTTTACCCAACTCCCGGAGGACTTGCGGAAAATGTCAGATGGTTTTTGGGAGATCAGGTCTATATCAGACAGATCGAGGGAGAGCGCCATCTCTATGAGTGGCTCCATCAGAATGAAGACAGGATAAAAGAGGAAAAGACGCCTTTTCTTTTTATAGATGCGCTTAACTGCCAGAAGGGATGCATCTGCGGAACTGCCGTAAATCCTGAAAAATCAAAGACGGATGATGCTCTTTATGCCCTTCTTGATATAAGGGAAAATTCCAAGAAAGAAAAAAGCGGAGATGCCTGGTCAAGGTGTGATACCCCTGCAGAGAGGCTTGCTCATTATAATGAGCAGTTTAAGAATCTAAGCCTGGATGATTATATAAGGGAATATACTGACAGATCCGCCGAATGCAGCTACGAGATCCCGAATGAAAAGCAGCTTGAGGAGATATTTGCCTCAATGAACAAATTCACCGAGGACAGCAGGCATATAGACTGTACCTGCTGCGGATATGACAGCTGCCTTCAGATGGCAACCGCCATCCATAACGGATTTAACCACAAAGAAAACTGTATCTACTACGAAAAGGCCATGGTTAATGAGCTTGAGATTGAAAAGGCTATTGCCGAGGAAGCTACAAGAGCCAAGAGCTCTTTTCTTGCAAATATGTCTCATGAGATCAGAACTCCCATCAATGCGGTTCTTGGCATGAATGAGATGATCCTGAGAGAGAGCATGGAGCCAGATGTGGTGGAGTATGCCCAGAATGTGCGAATCGCCGGCAATACTCTTTTGGGGCTTATAAACAACATACTTGATTTTTCCAAGATCGAAGCCGGAAAACTTGAGATCGTGCCTGTTGAATATGACTTGGCTTCTGTCATAAACGATATGGTAAATATGATCCAGTCCAAGGCAACGGCTAAAAAGCTTGAGCTTAAGCTTGAGTTTAATGAAAAGATGCCAAAGCTTTTATTTGGTGATGAAGTCAGGGTAAAGCAGATCATAACAAATATACTGACCAATGCCGTGAAATATACGGAAAAAGGCAGCGTTACCTTTTCCATGGACTTTGAAAAGGCAGAGGGTGAGCCTGACAATGTCTTTATCATAGTCTCTGTAAAAGATACGGGAATAGGTATCAAACCTGAGGATATGAAAAAGCTCTTTACGGAGTTTGAAAGAATCGAGGTTGAGAGAAACCGAAACATCGAAGGCACCGGCCTTGGCATGAACATCACCATGCAGCTTTTGCAGATGATGGGCTCGTCCCTTAAGGTTGAAAGTACATACGGCGAAGGCTCGGAGTTTGGCTTTAGATTAAAACAAAAGGTGACCAAGTGGGAGCCTCTTGGTAATTATCGTGAAGCCTTCAAAGAGGCAATGGAAGGGCAGAAAAAATACAAAGAGAAATTCACTGCTCCATCTGCTCATGTGCTGGTTGTGGATGATACGGAGACCAATCTTGATGTATTCAAGAATCTTTTGAAGGGCACGAAGATGGTGATAGATACTGCCATCAGCGGTGATGAAGCTCTTAAGCTGGCGGCAGATAAACGCTACGACATTATATTCCTGGATCACATGATGCCTGAAAAGGACGGAATACAGACCCTTCATGAGATGCGTGCTGTTTCCGGCGGACCTAACGGTGATACTCCAACCATCTGCCTTACGGCCAATGCGATTTCCGGAGCCAGAGAGATGTATATGTCGGAGGGCTTTGATGACTATCTCACAAAGCCCATAGATATTGATAAACTGGAAGAGCTACTCATTGTATGCCTGCCCAAGGACAAGGTGGTCATCGCCAAGGCACCCGATGAGGATGACGGTACTGAAGCTGATGTTTCTGAGCTTCCGGGCTGGATTACGGATTGTAAGGATATAGATGCCAAAGCCGGTATTAAAAACTGCGGCGGAACGGAAGAATATCTGAATATCCTGAAGGGATTTTATACCTCCATAAATGCCAAGGCTGATGAGATCGAAGGCTACTACGACGAGCATGATATACGAAACTATACCATCAAGGTCCATGCCCTTAAGTCCACTGCAAGGATCGTGGGAGCACTGGAATTGTCTGAAAAGGCAAGGGCTTTGGAGGAAGCCGGCAAAGAAAGTAATGTGGGCTTCATTACGGAAAATACAGGAAATCTCCTGAAACAGTACAGGAAATATGTGGAGATACTAAAGCCCATAGAGCAAAGTGATGATGACCTTCCCGAGATTGACGAGGGTATGCTGAAGGATGCCTACGAAGGCCTTTCTGAGTTCGCGGGAGCAGAGGACTATGACTCGATTCTCATGGTTCTTGATTCCGTAAAGGAGTACAGGGTTTCGCCAGAGGATTCCAAGCGCTTTGAAAGGATCCGCAACTGCCTGTTGGAGCTTGACTGGGAGGGTATAAAGAAGGAAATCCCATAAGAGCAACGCGGCTTAATAAAGTGCAGTTATGAGCGCTATAGCGTACACTTAATACCGCTATAACGCTCTTGTTTTGCCCTTTTCTTAAACCACTAGATGATGTATAATATATCATAACTATAAGTATATTTTGTGCTTTAAAAAAGTTTTGTGCGTTTTATTGGAGGAGGAAAAAAAGTGCATATTAAGAGATTGTTAGCTGTGTCCTTAAGTGCAGCGATGATAGTTACCTCAAGCTTCTCCAGCTTGGCGGCAACAACCAATATGGATGATCTTATCACAAACGAAGCGGTAGCAGAGGCATCACAGGATGCTTCCGATGAGGCTTCCGCAGGAGCTTCCACTGAAGAGGGATCAGGCGAAGCTTCCACAAAGGATCCATCCGAAGGCTCATCCGAGAAAGTTACAGATCCTGCGGATGAAGCATCTACAGAAGATTCCACAGAAAAAGAAAAAACAGATCCCGCGACAGAGGCTTCCACAGAAGGCTCTTCAGAGGATGCTGCCGATGCAGCTTCTTCCGAGGCTTCGGAGGATGCAGCAGATGCGGCTTCTTCGGAAGCATCAGAGCCTGAGATCGAAATAGATGAAGAGGCGCTTACAGGAGAGGCATCTTCCTGCTTTACAGTTGACGAAGAGGGCGTATTGCAGCTGGTTCCTACGGCTACAATAAAGGCTGATGTTGTGATACCTGCAGCATGTAAGGTTATTCCCAAGGGTATCTTCAATGATGATGATACAAAAAACTGGAGGCATATTACATTTGATCCAGGAAGTGAACTTGTAGAAATCGAGGCAGGTGCTTTTGATGGTAGTAACATCACATCCATAAAGCTTCCTGATAGTATTACTTCCATCGGGAAAGAGGCTTTTAAAGGTGCAGATTGTCTTGATACTGTGACAGGTGGCAGAAATGTTACTGTTATAGGGGATTCGGCATTCAAAAATACTAAATTAAATAGCTTCACCTTTAATTCGGGTCTGACGAGTATTGGACATGCGGCCTTTGAAAAATGTAAATTCTATAGCGTAGATCTTTCTGGAATTACAGGTGACATCTCTATTGGAAGAGGCTGTTTTAAAGATAATGATACGCTTCATGATGTTAAGCTTCCTACTAAGTTGAGTGCTATTCCAGAAAGGCTATTCTATAATTGCCCAGCACTGGTGGATGTTTTCATTGGAGACGAAAACAGTTTAGTGACCACTGTTGGCGCAGAAGCTTTTTGCGATTGCTCTAAGATTGCTAAAATTGTATTCCCTCGAAGCGTAAAAGCTATTGAAAATAGGGCAATGGACGGATGCTCAGGGCTTATACAGATTACAATAAAGAATGAAGAGCCTTCCGCAGATGACTTTTCTATAGCAGAAGAGGCTTTTCCAAAGAAAGCAGAGGTAGTTATCAAGGGTTACGGTGGAAAGGTTAAAGATTACGCCGGAATTAGAGGCTACAAATATGAACCACTTCGCACTTATGATATTGATTTCAACACTAAGGACTTCAAGGATAAGGCTACAGTATCTCTGAATGTTAACATGAAAGCTGAAAAGCATGATACTGTAAAAATTACTATTGCACCTAAAACGGGCTACATTCTTGAAAGCTTAAGGGTAGAGGAAAAGGCTTCTTCACAGAAAATCGACTGGAAATTGGAAGATATTACAGATAAAGCTCAGATCTTTAAATTTGAAATGCCAGGAGAGGATGTTCATATCGATGTGAATATGAAAAAGGCAGATGATGTGAGCATAAAAGATGTACAGGTTTCTATTGAAGAAGTAGGTGAAGAAGGTAAACAAAAAATTGAGAAACCTTATCTGAAAGAAGATAAAAAAACTCTAGTTTTTGATGTCGTTGGAGAACAAGGAAAACTTGTTCTTAAAGAGAAAGAGGTCCCTATAAATGAATGGATGTGGAATTACAGTAGTTCTAACACAAAGGTTGTTGAAGTTACAAAGACTGGAATAGTCAGAGCTGTTGCAGTAGGAACTGCTACTATCAATATTACATTTAAGGGTAATGGTTCCAAAAGAATTGCTCTCAATGCTAAAGTTACTAATGGATCAAACATTAAGAATTTAGAACTTGAGCTTCCAGATAAAAAGGTAGCTAAGAAATTGGGCATAAAGCTTGATTCTGAAGAAAAGTATCCCAAAGCCGCTGTGGGTGATTCGGAGGTGGAAATCCTTCAGTTTACTAAGGCTCATGTTGACAGTGAGACAGTGAAATTTGATGTATCTGTTGATACATTTTCAGATGATGATCCACCCAAGAATCTTATCGTAACAACAAAGTGGACATCTGTTGATTCTAAGGTTGCAACACTTGCTACTAAAAGCAGTACTAACAATAAAAATACAGTTACCATAAAAAAAGGTGCTACAGGCGAGAGCCTTATAACTGTTGCTGTTTATAATAAGGAAAACGGTAAAGATGTACTTGCTGATTCCAAGAGCTTTATCGTAAGGGTTGTTGATTCCACTCCCAGACTTGCAAACAATGAGATCACCGTAAACAGTCTTTCAACAGTGGGAACAAAGCTCAACCTTGTAAATGTATACGGTTATAGTATTAAAGAACCAACTACATCAAGTGAACTCAGGCTTGGAACTATCAAGAAAGATAAAAAGGGTATGGAGGTATTTACGGATAGCACCACTCTTATGATAAGTTATGAGACTGATGGAATCTATATTAAGAAAGATCCTACTCAGCATCCGTTTGCCAAGACCTATTCAGGCACCAGCCAGCTCTATGTGAGAGGTATCATTAAAGAGACAAACCTTTCATTTACCCTTCCCATAAAGAAGGTTACAGTTACTAACAAGGCTTACAGCCCTACAGTAAAGACTTCAGGCAAGATCAATCTCTTTTACACACAGGCTTCTGACATGAGCGGAAGTGTTACCGTAACTCAGAGCCTTAAGGACGTAAAGGTTGTGGATCAGCTTCTTGTATCAACAGCCAATTACAAGAAGTACGGAATAAAGCTTCCTGCTTCTTATGATGATCCTTTCAGAGATAACTTTGATATCACGCACGATGATAAAGACAATAAGAAGTTCATCGTAACAAGAAGCAATGAGGCAATACAGAAGAATTCCAAGGGTAAGGCAGTAACTTCCGGATACCTTTACATCATGTATGAAGGAATGGCAGACTGGGTTGCAAAGTCTGTTTCCATATCAACCTATGACACAGCTCCTTCACTTGTACTTAAAAAGACTTCCGTTACTGCAAATGTAAATGCGCAGAATCAGAGCTATGAATTAAGGATCGTTGATAAAAAGACCAAGAAGAAAGAGCTTGCTCTTGACGAAGCAGGCAATGAGCTTAAGTCTCTTACACTTGCAGCTTCCACCACAGAGGATCTGTTCAAGCCTCTTGATAAGGAAGAAGCAATTGAGGATGGATTCATTACTCTCGGAGTTGACGGATATCCTGAAAAGGGTAAGGCAGTTATCAATGTTCAGCTTGAAAAGTGGAGCAGGCCTATAGCATTTACCTTTAATCTCAAGACTACAGGAAGCCTTCCTACAGCCAAGGTAAGTGCAGCTACAGTAACACTTAATAAGGCTTATGCAAGCCAGGGCACAGCAGTTACAATCAAGCACAATCAGGATGCTCAGGAAGTACACATTGAGGATGTATCCCATATCACATGTACCACCAAGGGTAAGCTCGCTGCAGACGGAGCAAAGCTCCTTGAAAAGATGAAGGCTAGTATCTCCGAGAAAGATGTTATTCCTGTAAACCTTCCTGATGAGGAAATCGCTGCAGGAACCTATACCTTCAGTGTAAAGCCCATGGTCCAGTATGGCGACCGTACACCTCAGCAGGTCAAGGCAGTTACCTTCAAGGTTGTTGTAGTAAATAAGCATCCCGGTATCAAGCTTAAGAGCTCAACTCTTACAATGAATACCGATTACGCAGGAAGAGAAGAGGTTTCAACAACCTATTCAGTAGTAAATCTTCCTACAGGAGTTCAGGGAGAAGTTGAGGATGCAGGCAATCTTGTTTCAAAGCTTGTTCCCGGCAAGAACACTCCCGAGGCAACAGATATCCTTGAAAGCCTTACTGTAACAGCTGATAAGAAGGTTACAGCAGTTCTTTCAGAGGATTACAGAAGAGTATATGCAGGAAAGACTCTTTCCTACACAGTAAAGGGACTTAAGGTATCAGCAGGTTCCGATGAGCCTGAGATCATTCCTTTTTCAGTCAAGATCAAGATAAGAAGTGCTAAGCCTTCTGTGAAGTGGAAATCATCAGGAAAACTCAATCCTGTGGATGATACCTCCAAGGTTGTTTACACAGCATCTGTCAGCAACGTTGTCAGCAAGATCGAATTTGTAGAATTCAAGGAGATTGACGGAAGAGATGATTTCGTTGATCCTGCAAAATCACACTTTGTGGTTGAAGCTGATCCTTCTAACAGCAACAAGATCATTGTTAAAGCCGACAGCACAAACGTTGTTGATAATAACAAGAAGTACAAGATAAGAGTTTATTACATATTCAGTAAGGGTGATGAAAACCAGAAAAAGCAGCATGTGGACTTCACCATCGTTCCCAAGCAGTCTATTCCTAAGGTAAAGACCAATGCCAAGCCTGTAACTGTCTACGCAGGACAGGCCACCAGAAGCTTTGATATTGTCATCACCAAGGCTGATAAGAAGAAGTACTCAGAGAACGTTGACATTATCGGAGTAAAGCTTGCAGACAACACTCCTGCAGCTCTCAAGAAGGCATTCGGAAAACCTGTATTTACACCTGCAACACCCGAACAGCTTGCCAAGAACCCGGGTATGGTGGGAACTGCTACAGTGACACTCGTAAGTCCTTCAGCAATCGTTATGGAAAAGAGCTACACTCTGAATCTTGAGACTGAATACAGAAACCAGGCCAAGAAGTCAACAGGTAACAAGTTCTCCGTAAAGGTTACTGTAAAGAAGTAAGGTTAATAAAGAAAATCTCTTGTGAGATTTATCAGAACATAAAGAATACCCCGTGGGTTTACCCACGGGGCATTCTGATGTTTGGAATCAAAGCCATTTAAGGGGATTGCTGATGACCTTGGCCTTTGCCATGATATCATCGCAGTTGCCCTTTAAGTAGGTTTCAAGGGCGCTTATCTCCTCAGGAGAGTAGCCCTTTTGCTTTTCTATTTTGCAGGCAGGGAGAATTCCTTCTGCTATTTCGGGACCTTTTGGTCCTTTTCTTGTGAACTGGACTCTTACCAGCTTTTTATTGTCCTTATCCCTGACTATTGCAGAGTAGGTCATGGTCATTTCGTTATCTGCCATATTTTAATCTCTCTTTTTGCAAAAAGCGGTTTCAATATACATTAATGATACCACGACAATTGAGGCAAATGTGGTAATATTATGTGAGTGAAAAATTGATCGCAGGAAAGGTGTTTTATGAAGATCATTTCAGCCAGAAAAGGCTTTTACAAAGAACTGTTTGTTCTTGTTATACCTATAGTAATGCAGAATCTTATAGCATCCGCTGTCAGTATGGCGGATGTTGTTATGCTGGGAAGGGTTGATCAGACATCCATTTCCGCATCAAGTCTTGCAAGTCAGGTGATGTTTCTTTTAAACGTGCTGTTTTTTGGACTTAATTCCGCACTCACCATCCTGGCATCACAGTACTGGGGCAAGCGTGATATGAAGGTTATTTCAAGGATCCTTGGGATAGGACTTATCATTTCCCTTCTGGTAACTGTGTTTGTTTCTGTTTGCGCTTTCTTTTTCCCATACAGCGTTATCAGGATCTGGACCAATGTGCCTGAGCTTATTGATGCGGGAGCAGTGTATCTGCGATATGTTGCCCTGTCCTATATATTTCTTGGCATCACGCAGCCTTATCTGACGATACTTAAGAGCTGTGAGAGAGTAATGTTTGCAACCACATTGTCGGCATCAACGCTCATTATAAATGTGATCCTCAATGCGCTATTGATCTTTGGACTTGGCCCTTTCCCTACCATGGGAATAGCAGGAGCAGCTCTTGCTACGACAATTTCATCCGGCATAGGCCTTGCGGTATGTATCTTTGACTTTTGCAGCCAGAGCCTTCTTCCAAAGAGCATTATTTCCATGTTTACCATACCAAAGACATTGGTTTCAGACTTTATCAGATATTCCCTGCCTGCATTTATAAACGATGCCATGTGGGGACTTGCTTTTAACATGAACTCCATTATCATGGGACATCTGGGATCCGATATTGTGGCGGCAAACTCTGTTGTTTCCGTGGCAAGGGACCTTGTAACTGTAGTTGGCTTTGGCATATCTGCGGCAGCTTCCATCATGCTTGGTAAAGAGATCGGAGAAAACAGGCTTAAGGATGCGGAAAAGGATGCTTCTTCCATATTAAGAGTTGCTATTTTGTCCGGAATCATATCAGGCCTGGTACTTTTTGTAATAAGCCCATTTATCCCGGGACTTGTGAAAATATCAGCCACAGCAGCCCATTACCTTCGCATCATGCTGTATATAAATGTGGTTTATCAGCTGGGACAGATCATCAACACAGTGCTTATAGCATCACTCTTTAGATGCGGCGGAGATTCCAGATACGGAATGATCCTGGACATCACCTGTATGTGGGGCTTTGCAGTGCCTCTTGGACTTATAAGCGCCTTTGTCCTAAAGCTTCCGCCCCTGTGGGTATATGTGCTCATGTGCACCGACGAATTTGCCAAGATGCCCTTTGCTGTGCACCACTACATGAGTAAAGGGTGGATAAAGAATATCACGAGAGAGCATGAAACCGGATGAGACTGGGGGACGGGGTTAGTGGTTCATTTTTGAAAACATGATGGCAAAATACAAGAAATGATATATAATGATATAAAAAGATACACAATGAAATGCTATCATGATTTCGGAGGAAGGCCATGACCATAGATCAGATGAACAGAATAAAGGATGACAGAGGGTATAGCTTTACGCAGCTGTCTGAATACAGCGGCGTACCAGCGGTGACTCTGCAGAGGATACTTACGGGCAAGACTGCAAATCCCAGAAAGGCTACTCTTGATGCCATAGAGAAAGTGCTGAAAGGAGAGGAGTCGATCTACCGCGGCAAGGCCTACGAGTATGGCACATCCTTTGGATTAAATGAGAATACGGTAGTTTATGGGGCGGAAAGCAATGCAAAAAATCCCGGAGACTACACTCTTGAGGATTATTACGCTCTTCCGCAGGATAAAAGAGTTGAACTTATTGATGGTGTGTTTTATGATATGACGGCGCCAAAAGTTATTCATCAGGACATTGTCGGCTCCGTCTTTTTTACGTTCAGTGAGTTTCTTAAAAAGAACAAGGGAAAATGCAAAGTCATGGTATCTCCCGTGGATGTGCAGCTTGACTGTAATGATAAGACCATGGTGGAGCCGGACGTTTTGGTGATCTGTGATCGAAGCAAAATTCGCGATTTTGGTGTAATGGGAGCTCCGGACTTTGTGCTGGAGGTACTGTCCGAATCTACCAGAAAGAAAGACCTTTCGATAAAAGTTTCCAAGTACCTGGAGGCAGGTGTCAGGGAGTATTGGATAATAGATCCTTACAAAAAGATGATGATGGTATATAACTTTGAGGAGGAAGATTTCCTTCCAAAGATCAGCTCTTTGCAAGGTGAGATGCCCGTTGCGATATTTGGTGACAAATTAAAGATATCCCTTGATGAACTAAGAGACCTCATAGAAGAATATGAGAAATAAAAGTAGCAATAAAAAAGAAACAGGAGATTTACAATGAAAAAACGGTTACTTGCTGTGCTTCTTTCGGGAGCAATATTTGTAGGAAATGCAGGAGATGTACTTGCGGCGGAAAATCTGACACAGGCTCCGTCAGAGAGCTCTTCGGAAGAAACATCCGTATCGGAAGATTCATCTGATACAGAGAATTCCTCTGAGGATGAAGAGGATGACGAAGAGAATACATCCCCGGAAGATGAGGAGAATAATCCTTCCGACGAACCCGGAAAGGGTACCGGATCAGGAGAAGAAGGCGATGATGAAGAAGGCGGCAGCGAAGAAGGTGACACTGAATCGTCTTCAGAAGCTTCTTCAGAGTCTTCCTCCGATGCGGCATTGGAGGCTTCTTCAGAGACTCTGGTGACAGAGGGGGAAACAGATAAGGATAAAAAAGAGTATGCGACAGGTTATCTGGAGGATGACAGAGACTATGAAATAGAAAGTGTGATGGACGCAGCTCCCGGCGAAGAGATATTGGTAAAGGCCGGGGAGATGGATTCCCAACATGTAACAGAGTATCTGCCTCTTTTAAGAGATCAGAATCCGTATCCAACCTGCTGGGCTTTTGCCACAACAGCTCTTGCGGATATATATCTTTGCAAGGAAAATCACACCACCGATGTTGATCTGTCAGAACTTCATCTGGCATATTTCACCTACAATTCCGTAGAGGATCCTCTTGGCGGAACCAATGGAGATGTTGGAAGTAACTCCGGTCTGAATCTTGGAAACGGATCATATGCGGCCAGTAAGCTTGATAACTGGGTAGGACCTGCATATGAAAGTACTGCAGACTATAAAAGAGATGGTGAGAGGGCAGATAAAATAGGACTGCCTTCCGGAATAGCATATGATGCGGCAGTTCATCTGAAGAATTATTATGAAGAGCCTATAGAGAAGAAGGCTGATAAAATCGCTCAGGATAAACATGCCAATATTAAACAGCTCGTCATGGACTATGGCGCAGCTGCTATTAGCTTTTATGCAAAAGATGCCTATTCTTCGGATTTCGACACTTCAATATTTAACGCGGAGACAAATGCATACTATAATCCGAGTCGTCATTCGACAAGCCATGAATTGGTCATTGTGGGTTGGGATGATAATTTTTCAAAGTCTAACTTTGTAAAGACTCCTCAGGGAGACGGCGCATTCCTTGTCAGAAACAGCTGGAAAGATGGCACGGATACCGATTATAAAAATAACATGGGCTATGACGGATATTTCTGGATGTCATACTATGAGGCAACTTTTGGAGATTATGCCGCCGCAGCAGAATTTGAACCTGTATCCGAAAGAGATAACAATTACCAGTATGATGGTGGAATTGCAAATACTCTTGTCGGCGGATACGACAGAGTTGCCAATGTGTTTACTGCTCACGCTGATGGTGGATTTTACGGAGAATCCCTTAATGCTGTTTCTTTTGCTACAGCGGGATCAAATCTGGATTATACGATTGAAATCTATACTGATCCTGAGGTTTCCGAAGAAACCGGACTGGTTACAGATCCTGAGAGTGGCAATAAAGTAGATGAAGCAACTACAACCGGAACCACAACATATTCTGGAAGATATACGGTATATCTTAATAATCCTGTGACTCTTTCGAAAGGTCAGAGATTTTCCGTTGTATTGTCTCTTAAAAAGGGAGATTTTGAAGGTGATTATCTAAAAGAACGGCTGCGAAATGACGGCTATATAAATTATTCTGTCTCTTCCGAGGCGGGACAGAGCTTTGTACACAGGAACAGCATCTGGACGGACGATGGAAGAGATCATGGCGGTAATCTCAGGATAAAGGCATTTACCAAGAACCTCCCTGCAGGATCGATTGTGCCTCCTACAAGCATATCTTTTACCAATGTTACAGATAACAAGCTTAAGGTTGGAATCGGTGAGACCTTTAAGGTTAATACATCAATACTTCCTGAGGATGCTACAGACAGAACTCTTACATGGACAAGTGATACACCTGAAGTTGCAACTGTATCAAACGGACTTATCGTAGGAGTAAAAGCGGGTGAGGCTGTCATAACGGCTAAAGCCAACAAAGGAGAAGCTCAGCAGAGTATTACGGTAACAGTTGGTAAAAAGGCATCCTCTGTGGAAATAAACGCTTTGTTTAACAGTGTGAAAATAGGTGAAGAGGGTATCTTTGCCTGTTCAGTTTATCCAAGCGACAAGGAAATCATGGATAAGGTTGAGTGGTCCACAACAACTCCGGAACTGCTCTCGATTGTGGAAACAGACTCCAACATTTTTTATGCATCCTGTAAAGCGAAGGCGCTTGCCCTTGGAGAAGCTACGCTTACAGCTTCTGTTGATGATGTTTCTGACAGTATTACGATTTCCTGCGAGCCCGGAACTTCATCCTATGGATACGATATTGCCGATGACAATACAGTCACCATTTGGTGGAAATACTATGAGGGCGCTACGGATTATGTCTTAAAGCGCAACTATTCTGCAATTTATAATGAGACGGTTTCTGAGGCAAAAGATATATACAGTTATGAGGATGATTTCTTTAAGAAAAATCCTGATGCCACATCCACAGATTATCAGCTTGTTCAGACCATTAACGGAGTTACTTATACAAGTACGATTTCTGTAAGTGTAAAGGGAAGTAAGATATCTTATGTATTAAACGGAGGAACCCAGGATTCAAGGAACTCTCAAAGATATGTTGAGGGTTATATGAAAACCCTTTATCCTCCCACACCGCCGGAAGGCTATGAGTTTGACGGCTGGTACACAAGCCCTACCTTTGAGGCGAACACCAAGAAGACTTATATAGAAAGCAAGGATAGGGGCGCAATAACTCTTTACGCCAAATATGTAAAAACGCTGGTTGAGAATGCGGTAACAGGTATAGAAATCCTTGATGCAGAAGGAGCATCTGTTGGTGGAGAGATAGAAAGAGGCACGAAGATAAGTCTTTCGGCCAAGGTTTCTCCTGCAGCTGCAGAGCAGGGCTACGAGTGGGGAGAAACTCTCGTTTATCCCGTGAGCGCCGCTACTGTAACTTCCGGAGCAAATAATACTCTTGAGATCACTGCAAAGGAAGTCGGAACAGTAACTGTAAGTGCCAAGAGCACCGCTGACCCTTCCAAGGAAGCTGTCAGAACCTTTATCATAAAAGACATCCTTCCTAAGAGCATCGTCCTTACAAAAGCGGCAGATGCTGATATTGACGACCTTACAGATCCCGAAGCTGTGGGAATAAAGCTTGAGGATGAGGAAAAACTTAAAAAGAGCGTAACTCTTACCTCTACCGTATATAACGAGCTTAATCCTGTTCTGGAAGGAGCGGATATTTCTGCACCTGCCAAGGATCAAAAGGTATCTTGGATTTCTTCTAATGAGGGCGTTGCGCAGGTGACCGTAGATGAAATCGATGATAGAAAGGCAGAGATCACCCCTATAGCAAAAGGAACTGCCTATGTTTATGCTGTCTCAGAACTTGATTCTTCCGTACGCACAGGATACAGAGTTGTTGTAACTGATGCGGAAGGAGCTTCTGAAAAAGGACACGCAGGAGAGCTTCAGATCACAAGCACAGGTAAAAAGCCTGTTATCTATGCAAGCAGTAAATCTGATGTTAACAGGCAGGAGCTTGAGCTTGCATCAGGAAAGAGTGCGTCTGTTAAGGCTGTATTCATACCTGAGAAGTCCGGAGATAAGATCGCGGACAAGACCGTTAACTGGCATAGTGGCAATTCTTCTGTTGCAAGCATAAGCGCTGCAGGAAAGATCGTTGCAAAGAGCGCAGGAGAAGCGGTTATTACTGCAACAGCACAGGACAGAGAACTTGTGGCTGCCTTTAGAGTTAAGGTTTACGATCCTGTAACAAGCTTTGCCATAGATAAAAAGGCTGTAAAGATGGGTATGGGTCAGCAGGCTGTTATTACTGCAAAGACTCTTTTACCTGCAACTGCAGACAGTAAGCTTACATGTGCAAGCAGTAACAGGGATGTTGCCTACGCCGAGCAAAGCGGCACCGGAGAGATAGTAGTTCATTCAGGAAACAAGGCCGGAAAAGCGGTTATTACCATAAAGACAGCTCACGGTGAGAAATCCGCCAAGTGCACGGTTACAGTAGGAAGAGCTGTAACATCTATTAGCGTTACCTCAAAGGGAAGCGTCAGCGCTATTGCTGCAGGCAAGACTCTCCAGATGACTGCTTCATTTAACGGAGGAGTTAAGGTAAGCCAGCCTGCCAATAAGGATATCACCTGGGAAATCCTCCATACAGAAGATGAGAAAGACCCTGTTGCTACCATAAATGCAAAGGGCGTAGTAACGGCAAAAAGAGAAGGCACAGTTGATATTGTGGCAAGAAGCACCACAGACAGGACTGATAAAGGACAGCAGGTTGCTTCCAATATCTTTACACTGAAAGTATATGTTCCCGTAAAGAAAGCTGCTCTTAATAAGAGTACTGTATCCATAGCTCCCGGCAAGACCTTTGACCTGGAGGCTGTTATCACACCTTCCGTAGCATTGGCGCCTTGCGCTACAGGCTCTGCCGTTGGTGTGGATGTTAAGAATGAGATATCCTGGAGCTACAAGAACAAGGCATTTGAGGCATCAGACCCTCTTGGAATAAAGAATGCTGCCAAGGGCGGAAAATGCACTCTTTCCGTAAAAGAGAATGCTACTGCCACAAAGTCTCCTATAGAAGTTATGGCTAAGCTTCGTCCCTACGGAGCAAAGAAGGATACGGTTCTTACCTGCAAAGTAAGCGTGGCATCCGGATTTTTGAAAAAGGTTACCTTCTCTTCAACGAAGATAAAACTGGACAGAGGCGCTGAGGCTACTGTTACGGCTGCTTTTGACCCTGTGGTTCCAAGTGATGACAGCATCGAATGGACTATAGCTGATGATTCCAGGGACAAGATCAGTTTTGTGAAAGAAGACGGAACTAAGTGTGCACAGGCAGATTTTTATATGTCAGGAAAAGATGCGCCCGGTAGCATATCCAAAGATAACAAAGTTACCATAAGGGCAGAAGCTGATCACGGCGCCGGTGCTTTCAAGGCAACTATATACGCACAGCCTAAGGGTCAGCTCTCCAACGGAAAGCTTATGAGCCCTGTTAAGATAACCGTTGAGCTTGCACCTGATTCAGATCATATAACTCTTTATCAGGGCAAGACCAAGAAGACCTGGTCGGCTGAACTTGCCGGAAATATAAGGCAGCAGAACATTGTGACAATTCCCACAGGAAAGAGCGTTACTATGAAGGCTGTTATGAACAGCTATCAGAACGGAAAGCCCGGAAACAACAAAGTGCTGTGGAAGTCATCTGATCCTTCCATTGCAGTAGTTTCTGCATCAGGTAAGATAACAGGTAAAAAGAGCGGCGCTGTTACTATAACCGCTTATTCACAGGATTCCTATACCGTTACGGTGGACGGTGAAATTGTTAAAAAGCCCTGTGCAGAAGAAGTACTGAAAGTGCTTGTTTACGATACTGCCAAGAAAGTTACTCTTGATAAAAAGAAGGCTGATATGAGTACCGGTGTCGGAAGTACCACAAAGGACTCTTCCTTTAGCCAGTATCAGATGGTCACCGCTACTGTCAGCCCTGATAGTATCTATGACAACGTAACTGAGAGCCTTGAAGAGTTCGGAGCGGATGTTCTTTTTGATGATAAAAACGGACTTACCTGGACTATAGATAAGGGCACTACCGGTAAGATCGCAGCCTATGCTATAGATACAAACAAGGTTTCAAAGGCAGACGGAAGCTATAACAAGCAGAACATTCTCTCTGTTTATAACAGTGAGTACAAGGAACTTGCATCCGGTGAATCTGTTAAGACCGGAAGAGGCCAGTCTCTTGCCATCAAAGCTCTTTCACCCGGAACAGTTAAGCTCACTGCAACAGCTCCCGGAGGAAAGAAGGCAACCTGCGTCATCACCGTTCATTCTCATGTAACAGGTGCAGAGCTTAAGCTTAACTGGGATGCGGCAGCTAACGATGGAAATGGCGCATACACTGCAGATGTCACCAAGACTGTCACCATCAATAAAAAGAAAGAGACTGTCAAGGTCATTTCAAAAGAGCGTGATGAGGCCGCAGGAACAGAATACACAGCCTTCCTTGATAAGAAGCTTGTAAAGAGAGTTACATTAAAGCCTGTTCTTAACTATATGTATACAGATGCAGAGGGCAATGTGACGGAAGTTCTTTACTCTGATAAAAAGGACACAGCGCAGCACAAGGCTGAGACTGCAGTTTACAACGCAGTCAAAAAGTCTGCAGTTAACAGCGCGGTATCCTTCAGAAGCCTTAATCCCAAGGTGGTTACGGTAAACGCCAAGGGCGCTATCACGGCAAAGGGCAACGGAACTGCAGTAATCGTTATGACTACAGCAGACGGCGGAGTAGAAAAGAAGATCAAAGTTGTTGTAGAAGATAAGTAAAAATACGAATTTAATTTATAACAATTTAATTATTGCACAGGACCTGCCATGTTATAATGTCCATTGTATTTGCCGAAAAACTAATAAATAAGTAGAAATAGGAACTTTAATGAAGAAACGACTGCTTGCACTCCTTTTATCGGGAGTAATGTTCATAGGTAATTCAGGCAGCGCGCTTGCTGCATCCACAGAAGGCGCGCCTGCTTTTGATGCCTCAGAGGATGAGAACCTTAGCAGTTCCTTGGAAAATTCTACAGAGACTATCTCAGGGGCAGGAGAGGGAAATTCCTCTGACGAAGCTTCTGCAGGCAGCGGCTCTTCAGGCGGTTCATCAGCAGGTACAGGCGCTTCCACAGAGGATGAAGGCGGCTCCGGCGGAGATTCCGGCTCCGGAAGTGGCTCGTCAGGTAGTTCCAGACCTTCATCCGGTGCTTCTTCCGACGATGCTTCCAGAGAAACCTCTGATGATGCAGTTAAAGAGAAATCTTCAGATACTCCTTCCGATGCATCTTCCGAAAGTTCTTCAGATGCGGCAGCAGAGAGTTCATCTGATGCTGCTGCGGAGAGTTCGTCAGACGCCGCGGCTGAAAGCTCTTCCGGAAAAACTTCCACAGAAGAAGACTTCGAGATGGCAACGGGAGCTCTCTATGAAGATGACATTATGGATTTTGAGAGTGTCAAAGATCTTCCTGCAGGGCGTAGAAGGTTGTACAGTTCATCGGCTCTTCCGTCTTACTATGTAAATGAAGATCTTTCATCTCTGAAAAATCAGAATCCGTATGGTACATGCTGGGCATTTGCTACCACGGCCATGGCAGAAATGAGTCTTCGAAAAAGAAATGTAATGGATTCTCCTGATCTCTCAGAATTACATTTAGTATATTTTACAAATAATTCGGTAACGGATCCTCTTGGAGGTCTTGCTGATGATATAACTTATAATGAAGGAGAAACAGGGTCTGACAAAGATATATTACATGTTGGCGGAACATACATCTATTCATTTAATGCATTGGCTAGTTGGAAAGGATGCGCCGATGAGTCAGCACTTCCCTACTCAAATGCCGGAACGATTCTTTCCAATTCCCCGGATAGCGGAATTGCTTATAATGATACAAGTCATGTAAAAAATTATTATTTTGAACCTATAAATAATGATCCTGATTCTATAAAAAGATTTGTATATAACTATGGCGCAGCCGGAATACAGTATTATGCTAAGTCTTCTTGCTACAATGCTGAAAATAATTGCTATTACAACGATGTAGCAAGCACATATAATCACGCTGTTTCAATAGTAGGATGGGATGATAATTTTCCAAAGGAGAATTTTAAAAAGACACCCCCGGGTGATGGCGCCTTTCTGGTTCGCAATAGCTATTACAGGGATTACGATGAAGAATATTCATACAATGGATATTTTTGGATGTCATATTATGAGGCTACACTGGGCGAAAATACTTATGCCGGTGAATTTGAAAGTGCCTCAAATTATGACAATAATTACCAATATGACGGTGCGCTTAGCAACAAAAGAGATGCGTATGGTAAAACAGCGAACGTTTTTACGGCTCATGCCTCAAACGAATCGGGATTAGAAAGTCTTAGAGCAGTTTCTTTTTTCACTGACTCCTCAAATGTGACTTATAACATTAATGTGTACAAGAATCTTTCGGATGCAAATAATCCCGAAAGCGGAGAACTGGTTGACACTTTAGAAGGAGAAACCAGTTATGCCGGAATGTATACTATTGATTTAGACGAATACGTAACTTTGGAGAATGGTGATACTTTTTCCGCGGTTGTAAAACTGACAAAATCCGAGAAAAATGTTACTGTTGCTCACGAGCGAAGTGTTCATAATAGCTCTATAGTGTCCAACGCAGGCGCGACTGCGGGACAGAGCTTTTACTATTCTGGTGGCAATTGGGTAGATTTTGGTCAATCACAGAACTGCAACTTCAAGATCAAGGCTTACACAGACAACATTAGCTCAGAGTCAGTAATCGCCCCTGGAAGTATCTCTTTTACAAACGTAACGGATAAAAAGATCACCCTTCAGGCAGATGACTCTTTTGTAGTGGAAACAGAGGTTCTTCCTGCAGATTCAAATTACGGCAAGCTTATCTGGGAAAGCTCTGATGATGACATTGCCACAGTTTACAATGGCAAGATCTACGCCAAAGGAGCAGGAACAGCCATTATTACTGCAAGAACCAATGTGGGCAATGCTAATGATTATATAGTAGTCACAGTAACTGCAGGTACTTCTTCTATAACATATGTGCTGGGAGACGGAACACAGCATCCGGATAACCCTTCTGAATATACAGAATCAGTCGGAACAACGCTTTATAATGCAAGACCCCCTGTGGGCTACAGGTTTGACGGATGGTATACAGATCCCTCATTTTCGGCTGCAAGCAGAAAGTCTGCTATTACTAAATTTGACAGAGGCGATATAACTCTTTATGCAAAATACGCAAAGCTGAAATTCACGGTTCGCTTTGTAACTTACTGCGAAGATGATATTGATCCGGTGACCGTTGAATATGGTGATCACCTGTCTGTACCTTCTGAGCTTGCAAAAGAGGGATACTATTTAAAAGGCTGGTATTCCGATCCTACTTTCCAGACTATGTGGAATTTCGAACAGGATACCATTACCACGTACACTACTTTGTACGCCAGATGGATAAAGTCGGCTGAAGACATAGTCCTTACGGATGCTCCTACCGGAAATCAGATCCTTCCAAGCATAATTGAAACCGGAGAGACTATAAGGCTCTCTGCACTTGTTCTTCCGGAAGAGACGGAGCAGTTATTCTCCTGGAAAGATTATGATGAAGATCCGGATAATGCCAGATACGCTTGTGTATTTCCTACGGGAGCTGCAGATGTGACATTAAATTCCGACGGAACTCTTACCATTACAGGAAAAGCTCAGGGAACCGTTACTGTCACTGCTACTGCGGACAATGATCAGACTAAGACTGTGGTAAAGACATTTACTATCCATCAGGTGCTTCCTTACGGACTTCTTTTGAAAGTTACTGAGGCAGAGGAGCTTTTGGATGATACGGTGCCCGGAATTCTTGTAGAGAACGAAACAAGTAAGGCATCGCTCACATTATCGGCTACAGTATACAAGGATGTAAATCCTACGGAAGAAAGTGAAAAGATCGCAGATCAGAGGGTTGAATGGGCTGTTTCGGATCCCAAGGTCATTACACTAGAGGAAACCGTTGATCCCGGCGTTATCAAGGTGGCTCCTGCCTCTGAAGATGCAGGTGGTACGGCTTTGGTTTATGCGACTTCCAAGGTGAACTCTTCCTGTAGAGCAGCCTTCGAAGTTGTTGTATGGAATCCTGAGACTCTGGATCCTGATGTGGTTCACGCATCGGAACTTAAAGTTCTCACTAAAGAAAAGACACCAAGGATCCTGGCATCCAGTAATTATAAAACCGAAGTAGATGAGACCGGCGTTATCCTTGCCAGAGGAAAGAGCCTTACGGTTACTTCCGCCATAACTCCTGCTACAGCTACAAAGACTGTAGTTTATTCCAGTGGAAATCCTGCTGTCGCAACCATAAACTCCGCAGGCAAGATCACTGCCAAGAGCGCAGGAGAAGCGGTTATAACAGCTACATCTCATGGGCTTGAGCTTGTGGCAGCCTTCAGGGTTAAGGTTTACGATCCTGTAACCAGCCTTACTCTTGATAAAAAGACATTGAAGATCGGAGCAGGCCAGAGCGGATACCTTGAAGCGAAGACTATACTTCCAACCACCGCTAGTGACGAAGTTGAGTATAAAGTCACCAAGGGAAAAGACAGTGTAATTACCATTTCCAAGCTTGGAAGTAATAAGGTACTGATAAAGGGTAATGAACCCGGAACAGTAACTGTCACCGCAAAGACTATTCACGGCGAAAAGAGTGCCAAGTGTACCGTAACCGTGGGAACACCTGTTGAGTACATTGAGATATACGGAAAAAAGCATGCCACATCAGTTGCTGTAGGAAAATCTCTACAGATGGTGGCAGAGTTTAACTACGGAGAAAAAGCGGATCAGCCTGCAAACAAAGGACTTAAGTGGGAAATTGCAGAAGGATCGCAGTACGCAACAATTGATCCTTCCAAGGGCATCATAAAGGCCAAGGCAGAAGGAACCATAAAAGTTGTTGCGAGTAGCACCACCGATACGGATGAGGAAGGACAGCCCATCCATTCTCTGGAGGAAACAATAGAAGTTTATGTTCCTCTTAAGAAAGCTAAGCTGAGCAAAACTTCCGTAACCATGGCTCCCGGCTTTAGCTATACTTTGAATGCTATATTTACTCCTACTATAACAGGAGTAAGTGAAGATAATCATGTGACGGGTGAAAATGTCGGAATCGATCTGCTGGATCAGGTGCAGTGGAGATTAAAATATCCCAACAGGGATTACGATTATCTGGAACTTCCGGACGGAACTACAGGAGTTGGTCCTTCCTGCACCATAACCGCAAAAGAATGGCCTATATCCAAAAAGATACCTGTTATCGCGCAGTTTACTCCTTATGGAAAGAGCAAGCCCACAACCCTTACCTGCTATGTGACTGTAACAAATAAAAAGCTTTCCAAAATAAAGCTTAGTTCAAGCAGCGTCACAATAGGAAGAGGAGCAACTGCAGTAGTTTCTGCTACCCTGACGCCTACCATGCCTGAGGATGGAGATCTTATTTGGGAGATTCCCGAGGCATCTGCTGATAAGATTTCCTTTGTGGATGATGAGGGAGCCATAATTGATGGCAGCAGCCATTGCACGGATGGCTACTCAACCCCGAATAAAGTAGGGATCAAAGCCATCGATAACTCTGTTACAGACGGCAAGGTAAAAGCCAAAGTAATAGTAAAACAGCTTGACGGCAAAGTAAGCGCTACATGCAATATCACCATCGTAAATGAAGCCAACTACGTACAGATCCTCTCCGGCAAAAAGGATGTTACCAAATCTGCATCGGATTCTGCTGAAGAAAAGATAGCAAAGACACTTCAGCTTGCTACCGGAAAGAGCAGTACCTTAAAGGCGGTTGTTTATACAGATCCTGATACCAAGAAGATCAAGGCGGGAAGCCAGAAGGTTACATGGAGCCTTTCGCCCGAGTCGGATCCTACAGTGGCAAAGGTCAGCTCAACCGGAAAAGTCACTGCACTTAAGACCGGCGAAGTTGATATTATGGCAAGCTCTGTTAACACCAATCTGACTTACGGTGATAAAGAGAGTAAGGCTGTGTCCTACGCACATGTATATGTCTATGCTCCGGGCACCAAGGTGGCTTTGGATAAGACTAAGGGCTTTATGAGCACCAAGGTTGGAAACAGCACCAGGGATTCTTCTTACAGGCACTATGATGTGATAACTGCAAGGGTTACACCTGAGAGCATTTACGATAACGCTGTACTTAATGATGACAGAAAGAGCCATATCACCTGGACTGTAGATCCTAAATCCACCGGAACCATAGCGGTTTATGCTATCGAAACCTCTGAGGTTACCGCGGCAAAGAACGGATACGCCAAGCAGAATGTCCTTTCCATGTATGATGCGGCATATGAGGACCTTGCTCCCAAGACCGGATCTTTCGTTACCGGAAAAGATGAGTCACTTGCAGTAAAGGCTATCTCTCCCGGAATTGTTAAGCTCACAGCTACAGCGCCCGGAGGTAAGAAAGCAACCTGCACTCTGACTATCTACACTCACGTTACAGATGTGAACCTCAAGCTTGGCTGGGATCAGACTGACGGTGAGAACGGAGCTTACTCCGCAGCACTTACCAAGGCTGTTACCGTAAACAAGGTAAAGACCAAGGTTAAGGTGGTTGAAAAGTCAGAAGATCCTGCATTTGACTACACAGTCTATCTTGATAAAAAGACGGTAAAGACCATCACATTAAAGGCAACTACGGATTACTTTGCCGGTCTTGATGAGGAAAATAATCCTGTTACCGCGGCATTCTTTGATAAGAAGAGAAATGCAAAAGAAAAGGCTTTGACAGCTCTTTATACCAAGACCAAAAAACGTGCGGTAAACAGCGCAGTAAACTACAGAAGCCTTGATCCCAGGGTTGCAACAGTTAATTCCAAAGGTGTGATAACTGCTGTGACAGCAGGCGAGACAGTGATCGTGATGTCCGCATCCGACGGTTCGGCAGCAGGTGCTACCACCAAGAGGATAAAAGTTATTGTAAGCAGCACTCCCGAGGAGAGTCTTGGAAGGCAATAAAACGAAATAGTACTGACAGAAGCCTGTGATGCTCTAACGAGACATCATAGGCTTCTTTTTTTATTCTTATCAGCATTTAAAAATATCGTAGAAATAGGGTGAAATGCCTGCTTTAGCTTGGTATAATTATTTTAAGCGTGAAATAATTGGATACATGCAATTTATGCTGTGACTATAACAGAAAGAGAGGATCATATATGGAAAGAGTAGCAAAGTTTTTAAAAGAGGCACAGACCTACTATCTTGCAACAGTTGAGGGAGATCAGCCAAGGGTAAGGCCTTTTGGAACAGCAAATATTTTTGAAGGAAAGCTTTACATCCAGACCGGCAAGGTAAAGGATGTTTCAAAACAGATACACAAAAATCCCAAGGTTGAGATATGTGCCTTCAAGGACGGACAGTGGCTCAGAGTTGCGGCAACGCTTGTTGAGGATGACAGAATAGAAGCCAAGCAGGCTATGCTTGATGCCTATCCTTCACTGCAGGGCATGTACAAGGCAGACGATGGAAATACAGAAGTTTTCTATCTGAAAGATGCTACTGCAACCTTTAGTTCTTTTACAAGTGCACCTGAAGTTGTTAGTTTCTGATAAATATGAGAGAGGGGGATTATTTTGAAGAACAGACAGATTAAAAGACTGCTGTCAACAGTTCTTGTTACAGCTATGGTATTTGGTCAGGGACGGTCTGTGTATGCAGCCGAGGATACTGATCTTATTAAGAGCGCAGAGGATGCGTCCACCGAAGCTTCATCTGAGGATGAGGCCGATGAGGCGTCTTCTGCGCTTTCGTCTATTGAAGAGGAAGATGCGGCATCTGACCTTTCCGATGCCGAAGATCAGGAAAACTCGGGCAAGGAAGGAACAGAAAGCGAGGATAATGCTGCTACTGACAAATCCGACGACGACTCTTCCGAAAGCTCCTCCGAGTGTTCCTCCGAGGATGCTGCAGATGCTGCTTCTTCAGAAGACAGTTCCGAACTGGAGATTACAGAAGAGCTCACAGAGAACCTTGTTGGCATGCCTGAAGGCTACAAGCTTTCTTCTTTTGAAAAAGAGATGAAGGCTGATTCCAATGCTCATGATGTTTACAGTAATCTGAAGGGCATGTCGGAAGGAAAAGACTATGTAAAGGATGAGGTTATCTGCATTGCAGAAGACAGAGATCATGCCGAAACCATAGCAAAAGCCTACGGCGGAAAGCTGAAGGATTTCAGCTACAGCGTAGCTACAATCGACCTTTCGGAAAGTGAGCTGACTGTTAAGGAAGCTTTTAAGATAGGTCTTGATGAGGAAAATAATCTTCCTCTTGTTTCTCCAAACTATATGACGAAACTTGATGAGCCTGAGTCTATGGGTATTGACCCTGAGATCCTGACAGGTGTTGGTGAGAGCGTTCCTACTCTTTCTACCTGGCGAAGCTGGTACTACGACACTCTGGAAAATCCGGATTATGCACTTAATCCTTCTGTTTCCGATTATCAGTGGTTCCATGAGGCAATAGGAACCTATGCGGCATGGGGCATCACCACTGATTGCAACTCTGTTAAAGTGGCTGTTATAGATTCCGGCGTTCAGACTTCACACCCTGATTTTGATGGACATGCCGAAAGTGCAGGTTATGATCCTCATAAAAACGGCAATATAAATATGAATCCCCACGGAACTCACGTGGCGGGTATCATAGGTGCAGCCATGGATAACAGCATAGGAGGAGCAGGAGTTGCTCCCGGTGCTCATATCTATGCGATCTGTGTTTCTGCAGATGAAGCAGATGAAGCAGCAGAAGGCTATATGAATAATGATTATATTGCCCGTGCTATCTTCTGGGCAGCAGGCTGCGATCCGGAATCTCATGTGATCGAGGAAGAGCGTCGTGTTGATATCATCAATATGTCTCTTGGCGGATTTACATACGATTCTGTTGCAAAACAGGCTGTAGATGCAGCCTATGAGGCAGGTGTAACTATCGTTGCAGCCACGGGCAATGCGAGCAGCAATTTTGCAGCTTATCCTGCAGCTTATGATCATGTAATAGGTGTTACTGCAACCAATTACAACGGAACCGGAGCCTTTTTTACCAATTCCGGATACGGCGCTGACATTGCGGCTCCCGGCGTAGATATTTATTCTACCGTTCCCACCAGTACCTATGAATTTATGGACGGTACATCCATGGCCTGTCCTGTGGTAGCAGGTGCCTGTGCCCTTTATATGAGTGCTATGGGACATGTTGATCCGGATACCATGGAAAGGGTGTTAAAAGAAACTTCCACCAAGGCATCCTCTTCCGGACTTGGCGCAGGAATAGTAAATGTGGCAAATATGTTTAATAAAAATACCACAGGTCCCATAGTTGGAGTTTTTTCCAAAAACAGCTCGAACAACTATGACCAGATTGGAGCAGCATATCGCGGCGACACCGTGACACTTACGGACGAGGTTCCTCTTGAATCCTACGTTTGGTTATATCCAATGAACTACAACGGCGCAGTGGGCGCCAATGGGCAGACTCAGGTGGTTTACACAACTGACGGGACTGTTCCCAAAGTATCAAATGGCGTAGTAACAAACGGACAACTGTTTGATAAGACGGAGCCTAATGTTCCGCTTAGTACTATCCTTACGGAGGAAGAAAAATACAGGACTACCAAGCTGACTATAAAAGCTGTCTCTGTAAACGGCATGGGAACTGTTAGTAAAGTTAGTACGCTTATTTTCACTTACTCTCCTTACAAATCGGTTTCTGACCATATGGAAACGATTGTTGAGATAAGTGGCGCGCCCAAAACGCTCATTGCAGGTAAGAGCGTTACATTGTCTGCAAAAGTTTATCCAATCACAGGATCTCAGGCTGTTAAGTGGGCTATCAACGGCGGCAATATGTCCGGCGCCAAGATCGATAAAAACGGAAAGCTTACCACCAAGGCTGGGCAGACCGGAACCATAAGCATAAATTGTACAGCTGCTGACGGGGACGCCGGAGCAACGGTGGAAATTGAGGTGGTAAAGAGCAGATATCCTGTAAAGACCATGAGCCTTGATAAAACCAAGGAAACCCTCATCGTAAAATCTGACAGTGTGGATGGAAACGGCCCGGATTCTGTAAAGAGCATAGCTTTAAAGACGCTTAAGGATACAAAAGGAAATGACCTTTTGACAGATGGCTCCTATGCCGACCTGGGACTTACCTGGACTTCGTCCAATCCAAAAGTACTGAGTGTTTCAGCAGGTACAGGCACATCTTCCAATCATGCAACTATGGTAGCGCTGATGCCGGGAACTTCAACAGTCACCTGTATGGCCAATGATGGTTCTGGCAAAAAAGCTACCTGCAAGGTTACGGTCACTTCCACAGGAAAAATCGTTAAGTCGATTAAACTAAGCGACAGTGATAATAAGGCTGTTTCTTCAGCGAGCATTTATGTGGATCAGACATATATATTGGATGTAAAGCAGCTTGGCGCTGACGGTAAACAGCTTGCATCAGTAGCATATGTTGATCTTGCAATGGATAAAAAAGGAATTTTCGGAGATATATCTTCTACGGAAGCTGATCCTTCAAGTGATGAGGGAGAATGGTTCTCTTTTGAAGGTGCTAAAAAAGGCACCGTAAAGCTTACTTTTTCATCCAGAGACGGATCGGGCAAAAAAGCTGTATTTACCCTTAAGGTCATGCAGCCTGTACAGGATGTGAACGTAACCGGAAGTTCGATTATCCCCAAAGGATCATCCGGGACTTTCAAGGCATCTGTCCTTCCTGCAACTGCAGACAATAAAAAAGTCCAGTGGTATGTAGCTGATTCCGATGATAATCCTGTAGAGGAAATAAAAATTGTAAACGGCAAGGTTACGGTTCCTTCTGATTTTACAGTTTCAAGTGAATATTACACCGTTGCGGCAAAGGCTCTTGGAAGCCCCGCTACGATTGTTGGAGCGGCTGATTTCAGGATCGTAGATAAGGCAAAGACAGTGACCATAGAAAACGGCAACTGCAGCGCAATGCTGGGCGGAAGCATTGTCCTAAAAGCAAATGCAGATAACAAGGCAAAAGTTACCTGGTCAGTTAGTTCAAAGAGCGCCAAACTGACGGCTCCAAGCTACCAGCCTGCCACGGGAAACAATTATATTACCCTGACACCTGTTAAAAAGGGCAGTGTAAAGGTTACCGCCACGGCAGATGACGGCTCCAAGAAAAAAACCACCATCACCGTGACTTTGGTTCAGCCTGTGACAAAAATTGCCATCACAGGTCAGACCTATATCGCCAAGGGTACTACATCGGGCAAGTATTCTGCTACGGTTCTGCCTAAAACTGCAAACAACAAGAGGACAACTCTGAGGATAGCGGATAACGGAGATGGTATCACCGGTATTACTACTGAGGATGGAAACAGAATAAAGGTTTCAGATGCCTGCACAGCACGTTCTTTTAAACTCTTTATGGATGCTCAGGACGGAAGCGGCGTAACGGCTGAAAAGATCGTATATATCAAAGACGCAATCGCTACACAGGTTGGAATAAATACTGCTGATATTTTGCCTCATGAAGCGCCTCTTTATAAGATCACTTACGATAAGAAGACCGAAAATCTTTCGTCAGTGCAGCTGACAGACACGGATGTACCCTTTGTTAAGGGCAATCCCAACTGGGAATATAGTGTTGGTTTCGGAACTTCCATTCCTCTTAACAGCGACATTACTGACAAGGCCGGAACCACGAGGATGAACGCGCAAGTTGTATGGTCATCCAGTAATGAAAAAGTTGCTACGGTATCGGGCACCGGTGTTGTATCTGCTGTGGGCAAAGGTTCCTGCACCATAACAGCTTCTGCGGAGGATGGATCAGGTAAAAAAGCTTCCATAAAGGTAAGTGTAATAACTCCCACATCGGGCGTTCATCTTACTGTAAAGAATAACCAGGCAGAAGCTCTGGGTCTTGGAAAGAGCGCCACCGTCACTGCAAAGCTTGGAGAATTGTTTGGAAAGCCAAATGTCAAAAAATTTAGCTGGGATTATGAGATCATTGAAAAGGGCGAACTACTTAGATATGACTCTGCCGAAAATGGCTGGGTTGTAGAAGAAGAGGACTACATTCGCGAACTTGATCCTGAAAAAGCCGCAGTGCTCAAAAAGAGCAAAGCCTTCTTTACCATGTCAAAGGGCAAGGTTACCGCAAATACCAAGAAAAACTGGTCAAAGAATCTTATGAAGTACTCAACAGGCTACTTTAGCTTCTCGTCGCATTTGGAGGGAGGTGTTGTAAAGCGCGACTTCTTTGAATATGAAGCAGACGGCGAAAGCTACAGGGTTGTTACAAGTCCCACCATACGTGTTACCGCAAAAGCTTTGGACGGAACAGAGTTTGTTGGAATTCAGGATTTCAGAGCTTGTGATGCTACAACAAATATTTCCTTCATGGTAGATGGACGCAAGGCTAAAAATTTTACTGTTGATGATATGAAAGAGGTTGATTTAGATACCAAAACTAATGTTGCGATAATCACTGTAAGATCTGACTGCGGTACGGGCTTTACCGTTACATCCAGTAATCCAAAGGTTCTGTATGCAAATTGTTACTATGATTATGACTATGGAACCTGGGAACTGGTGCTGTTCCCGCGCTTCAACGGCAAAAAATACAACCGCGGCACAGCCAAGATTACCTTAAAAGCCAATGACGGATCAGGTAAAAAAGCTACTCTTACCGTTAAAGTAAAATAATCCGGTTTTGGAAAAATAATTTCAAATAAGTAAGGGCTCTTTGCATATTTTCTTGCAAAGAGCCCTAAATTTTATGCTTTTTTAATTACTTGATTTGCTTTTTGGGGGTTATACTAAAGAGAATTGTGCCCGAAAAACTCTTTTGGAAAAAAGAGTATGATGATTGTTTATATATATATGGAGGTTGTGTTTTGAAAAGCAAATTAGTGAACAAACTATTGGCCGGTCTTTTGGCTTTGTCCATGATCGCAGGTCAGGCGCCTGCAGCTATGGCAGCAGAGCCTGATGAGAGCTCTTTTGAATCATCTGAGGAAAGTTCCGCAGCTTTTTCTTCAGAGGAAGAGGATACTGAAGAGGAAGAGAATCTTTCTGATGAGGAAGATGAGCTGACCCCCGGAGCAGGAAATGAAGACATCGAAGATGAAGATGAATCATCTGAGGATGAGAATGAGAGTCTTTCAGAGGCTTCTGTAGAGGCTTCTTCTGAGGAGGCTGCTGATGCGGCATCTTCAGCTGACAGCGAAGAGGAGGCTGAGATCATAGAAGAGCTCCCTGAGGGACTTGTTGGTATGCCTGAGGGCTACAAGCTTTCTTCTTATGAAAGAAAGCTTAAGGAAGATGCCAATGATCATAACGTATTTGCAGACTTTAGCAGCATGTCTGAGGGCAGTGACTATGAAAAAGACGAAGTTATCTGCCTTGCTTCAAGCAAAGAACATGCAAAGACTATCGCCGAGGCATACGGCGGAGAGCTTGGAGATTACAGCTACGGAATAGCATCCATTGATCTGGGAGAGAGCAAGCTCTCAGTTGAGGATGCTTTCAAATACAGCCTAGATGAGGACTATGAGCTTCCTCTTGTTATGCCCAACTATATCATTGAGATCGAAGAACCTGTTGCAGATGACTCTGAGACACTTTCCGGAGCAGGCGAGGTTCCTTTTTTACAGGGATGGGAAGACTGGTACTATACAAATGGATTTGATGATCCTGCTCTCAACCCTTCAAGCCCTGATTTCCAGTGGTTCCATGAGGCTATCGGAACCTACGGAGCGTGGGGAGTTACTACAGGAAGCAGTGATATCGTTGTCGCTGTCCTTGACTCGGGTGTTAATGTAAACCACGTTGAGTTTGAGGGCAAAATAAAGACAAGCTCTTACAATCCCGGCTATGCCGCTGATGAGGATATTGTAGGCCACGGAAGCCATGTTGCAGGTATCGTCGGAGCTTTGGCAGGTAATGATAAGGGCGGAGCAGGCGTTGCTCCCGGCGTTACCATCATGCCTGTAGGTGTTGCTACATATCCTACAGAAGAAAATCCAAAAGGCGGCGGAGTTTATACTCTTTTAATGCTCCGCGGAATGGCTTATATCGCAGGTGTCAGTGAATCCGGAGTAGATAACATAGTTTCTGAAAACTACATGTCAGATGCTCTGGAGATCACAGAGGAAAGAAAAGCTGATATCGTAAATATCAGTATTGGCTCTCCTATGTACAGTCCTATAGAGAAAGCATGTATAGATGCTCTTTATAAGAGCGGGGTTACCGTGGTTTCTTCCATGGGTAACGATAGTACCAATACAGCAGGTTATCCTGCAGCCATGGACCATGTTATTGGCGTTGTGGCTACCAACTACAACGGCTCCAAGGCAAGCTTTACCAACTTTGGTTATAAAGCTGATATCGCAGCACCCGGTGTGGACATCTATTCTACCTACAGGGGCGGAGATGAGAACTATGAATATTTAAGCGGAACCTCCATGGCTTCACCTGTTGTGGCCGGAGCCTGCGCTCTTTACATGAGTGCTGTGGGACATGTGGATCCCGACACCATGGAAGCGGTTCTTAAAGCTTCGGCAACCAAGGGCTCTTCAGGCATGGGAGCAGGAATCTTAAATGTTGCAAATATGCTCAAGGGCGACACTACAGGTCCTGCCATTGAGCTTAGAGATTATACAGATGAAGCAAAGGCAGCTCACGAAGCAGACAGTACAGTTCCTGATTATATAGTTACAGGATCTGCCGAGAACGGACAGAATATCACTCTTTCTGATGCTGTTTCTTCTTCGGCATATGTTTCCTTCGCATCCCTTAACTTTGGCGGTGGATTAAACGGCTACAATTATGCCCGTGAAGACGGCTCTTTTGAAGGTGATGGCAATGCCAATACCAAGATCGTGTACACCATCGACGGAACAACACCTTCTGTATTAAACGGAAATATCACAAACGGAAACCTCCTTACAGGTTCCGGCATCAATATTGAAGATTTCATTACCGAAGGTATTGCATCCAAAGTAACCGTAAAAGCTATCGCAGTTACGGGAATGGGCGTATCCTCCAAGGTTACAACTCTTGTATTTGATTACGATCCCGATCTTGACTTTGTACCCGGAGATGATGACTACGGCACAGGACACAGCTCAAAAACTGTGACCATTACAAATGCACCTACCCGGATGATCGCAGGTAAGTCTATAGTTCTTACTGCTAAAGTTACTCCTGAAGATGCTTCCCAGTCAGTTAAGTGGAGCATTGTTGCAGGAGGTCTTTCTAAGGCCAAGATCGATGCCAAGGGTAAGCTCACTACAGCTGCTGGCCAGGTGGGACCTATCACCGTTGAGTGCGCAACAGCTGACGGAGATGCCAAGACTCTTGCAAGGATCGAAGTTGTTAATAACGTATCTGCAGTAAAGACTATGTCCATTGCTGCAGATAAAAAGGCGCTCAAGATAGTTTCAGCAAAAGACTTTGGCGCTTATACCGAGGAAGAAGATGACAGCAGAAAAGCTGTGGTTTATGTTTCTCAGCTCAAAGATACCAAGGGAAAGAACCTCATCACAGAGGACAGAGTAAGAGACGTTGCTGTTACATGGACTTCTTCCAATAAAAATGTTGTTTATGTAGATGAATATGATAAAGGCATAATAGAGATTGAAGGTCTCGGAAATACCCATTATGCGGTTCTGAAGGCAATGTCACCCGGAACAGCAACCATCACCTGCGCTGCTATGGATGGTTCAGGTAAAAAGGCTGTACTTAAAGTAACCGTATCTTCCACAGGCAAGATCGTAAACAAGGTGGAAGTATGGAATAAGGCTGATGACACTAATAAAAAGGCTGTTACTTCAGGCAGCATCTATGTGGGAGATAAGATCACACTTGTTGCCCGCCAAAAGAATAATGCCGGTCAGGAGCTTGTTGAAGTAGCTTCACCTGTATGGACTATAGATAAAACAGGTATTGCAGGCTTAAGCATCGCCGGTTACGAGGCAAGTCTAACAGCAACCAAGGCAGGAACTGTTAAGCTTACCTGCACTGCAAGAGACGGCTCAGGCAAAAAAGCTGTATATGCACTGAAAGTCCTCCAGCCTGCTACTAAGGCAGAAATGAAGGGCGTAGGTGCCATCGCAACCGGAACATCATCAAAGTTTAGTGTTTCCATGACTCCTTCAAAGTGCGATGAGAAGGTTACTACATGGAGCGTTGGTAAAGTATCCGGCGGATCAGTAGAGCCTGTTACCGGTCTTTCCGTAAAGAGCGGAACAGTGACTGTTGCTAAGGACTTTGTAATTGATGATGAAGCAACATACAGAGTGGTTGCTGCAACTTCTTATAATGACAGAACTGTAGCTGCAGATTTTAGGATCGTATCCGAGGCTACCAAACTGGAGACCGGTTTTTCGGAGCTTCCTGCTACCTATGCAGGTCTTTTGATCGATGATATCGATCCTGAGGCACTGGTGATGTGGAAAAATCTTGATCACTATATTGAAGGCTACGTAAGCGCTAAAACTGATAATGGTACAAAACCTGCATTTACTGCAAGCACTAAAAATATAGTTATAACAAGTGTAAGCGATGTATCTGATGCAAGTGGATACTGGTGGGCATCTTTTAAAGCTGTTTCTCCCGGAAAGATCAAGATAACCGTATCATCAACTGACGGTTCCGGCCTTAAGAAGGTTTTGGAGTCCAGAGCAGATCAGGCGCCTACAGGACTTACGCTTACAGGACAGACCAATATCGTAAAGGGCACAAGCGCAAAATATAAAGCAAAAGTTCTTCCTGCAAAAGCTGCAGAAAAGCGTATCAAATGGACTCTTTCTACAGAGGAAGGCGAGGGTGTTACCATCGATCAGACAGGTAAGGTTACCGTTGACAGCAGCTGTGAGCTTGACCACTTTACTGTATATGCGGAAGTTTGGCCAAAGGCACTTGTTATCACCTCTCCTCTTACAAATTTCTTTGGACTTAAGAAGAGTATCATTGTTCATGTAAGTGACTACAAGGCTACAGGGGTTTCTCTTGATACTGCAAAAGCAAGAAGTGAATATGAGCCTATCTTTAAGGTTACAAGCGATAAAAAGAAAAACACACTGACCTCAGTTCAGCTTACTGATACAAAAGTTGATTTCCTTCCCGGAAATCCCAACTACGATGAGGCTCTTGGAAAGCCTGTTGATTCCACAAGGATCACTCTTAAGGCAAATGTGACAGGCGGAGAGATCAACGGTCCTGCTATTTTGTGGAAATCAAGTAACTCCAAGGTTGCAACTGTTGATGAGGACGGTAATGTTACTGCAGTCTCCAAGGGAAGTGCTACCATCTCCGCTGAGGCAAGCGACGGCTCAGGCAAGAAGGCGACTGTAAAAGTAAATGTCATCACACCTGCATCAAACGTTAATCTGGTTATAAAGAACAACCAGGGTACTTATCTGGCTTACAAGAAGAGTGCCAGCCTTGCTGCAAAGCTGGGTAATACCTACGGAAAGCCCAGTGTAAACAAGGTTACATGGGATTACCGCTTTGTATGGGTTGTTTACTGGATGGACAGTAATGGCAGGGAAGTGGAAAAGGAAAAATTCTACATTGTGGAAGATGAGGATGATACTGTAGGAAAGGCTCTTGAAAAAGAGATCAAGAAAAAGAAGCTCTTTTACACAATGTCAGGTGGCAAGGTGACTTCCAAGTGCAAGAATGATAATGCTTATTGGAAACAGATCTATAAGTATTACAATAATCCTACCTATCGCGACAAGATGAAGTTCTACTTACCTCAGACCAAGACCATCGAAGTGGATGGAAAGGAAACGGTATGCACCTCAGATGCACTGTTCTATGTGGAAGTAACAGCCAAGACTACAGACGGTACCGAGCTTGTATCTGATTCAAAGTCATTCAGCGGAATCAATAACTACGGTAAGGTATTCTTGTCATCAAATGGATGGAAAAAAATTAGTAAGCTTAATATCAACAATATAAGCAAAAGTTTCTGGACATTGAGGCTTTACAACTATGCAGGTGGCGGATGCACCGTAACATCAAGTAATCCGAGCGTTTGCACAGCTTATATGAGCGGAAGTACTCTTGTGATCACTCCAAGATACTTTGAAAACGGCAAGACCGGAAAAGCCAAGATCACCGTCAAAGTAAATGACGGAACAAACAGAACCACATCTGTTACGGTAACGGTAAAGAAATAAGTATTTGGGATCTGACGCGCCCTTCTCTTGACCGGGGAGGGCTTTTGTGTGCATAATGAATTTGCCTTTTAGATTATGAATTACATTTTTCATGTAACCGGTACCTGTATCGGAGGATGAAAAATGAAGAAAAACAAGATATTATCTGCCATGACTGCATGTGCTCTTATGGTTTCCGGCTGCGCTGCGCCGGAGATCACTCTTTTGGATGCTTCTGAGATCATCTCTCAGGGCTATATCAACAAAGAAGTAATTTCAAATATTGGAGATCCCTATCTGGTAACTGAAAACGGAAAGTATTATGTTACTGCCACCTGTGATGGCAAGGGCTATGATATTTATTCTTCTGAGGACCTTGCAAATTGGAATAAAGAAGGAAGGATCTTTTCCTCAAGCGCCAAGGAAGGCTGGGTCAGGACAAGCCTCTGGCAACCGCAGATAGTAATAGGAAATGACGGGAAGTATTATCTGTATTATTGCGGAAACAATGATGATTCTTCCCTCAGGATCGGCGTTGCTGTAGCGGATTCAATAACGGGGCCTTACGAAGACGCGCTGGATCATCCGCTCCTTCCCTATGATTATGCCACTATAGATCCCAATCTTTTTACTGACGATGACGGCAGGATGTATCTGTATTTTTCCAGGGACTGCTCTGAGAATATAGTGAACGGACATCATACAAGTCAACTCTACTGCATCGAGATGGATGGCTATACCGGGATAAAAGAGGGCGCAGATCCTGTGCTTGTGGCAACTCCCGAGCAGGAGTGGGAGTTTGCATCAGGGGATTACCTCTGGAATGAGGGACCGGATATCCTGAAGCATAAAGGAAAATACTATCTCTTTTATTCAAGCGGATGCTACGCGGATTCCACCTATTCCATAGGTTATGCGGTATCCGACTCTCCCATGGGACCCTTTACTAAATATGACAAAAATCCGGTGATAGCTTCGACTGAAAATGTGTCGGGGCCCGGAAACAACAGCTTTTTTAAAACCCTTGACGGAAAAGAGCTATATACCTGCTATCATACCCATACCATCAAACTCATTGCGGGCGGCAACAGGAAAGTTACTATAGACAGGTGTGGATTCAGGGAAGACGGTTCTTTTTATATAAACGGCCCTACGACCTCTTTTCAGACTCCGTATTCAGGTCATGGAAATCTTGAAAAGATAGATGTAAAAAATGTAACCGCTGAAGGAACCCTTGAAGGCAGAAGCCCTATGGCTCTCATCGACGGGGAAACACTTAACAGCAGAAATGAAGATGCTTACGAGTGGAGAAGTGAAAAGTCTGAAAAAGTCTATGCGGAGTTTGACTTTGGGCAGACTAGGGTAATAAACTGTATATATATCTACGGTTCGGCGAATAAGGACTACGAGGTAAATGGCCTGAATGTCATATTTGATGACGGCGCTATAAAGAATGTCAGCGTCAAAGCCTGTGAAGAAGGGCCTCTTGTTCTTTACTTTGATAATAAGGAGACCTCCGGGGTCAGAATAGAAGTGGCTGATTTTGGAAGCGCAGCGGGGCTTGGGCTGTCTGAGGTTCTCTTTTACAAAACCAGATAAACCGTAGGGGGAGATACAAATGAAACAGGAAGTTACGTTAAACCTTAGCAATATAGACAAGGTCACCAGTATATCCAAGGCTTTGTCATCAAAACTCAGAGTTGAGATACTGCGCCTTTTGGATGACCAGGCGCTTAATATCAGCAGTATTGCCGAGATACTGGATATTCCCGTATCCACGGCTGCACTTCAGATAAAGGTTCTGGAAGAGGCGGGACTTGTGGTGTCTGAGCCTTTGCCGGGCATAAGAGGATCCCAGAAAGTCAGCGGCATCAAGGTAAAGACTGTACATATCGATATAAAATCCACTGATGATGATGCTTCCTCCAGCAGAACTGTGCGGATTTCGATGCCTATTGGAAACTATTCGGACTGCAGTATAGAAGCGCCCTGCGGGATATCGTCGGAAAAACAGGCAATTTCTCCTGACGATGACAAGGATGCTTTCTATCTTCCCGACAGGACTATGGCTCAGATTCTGTGGTTCTATAAGGGCTATCTGGAATACAGGTTCCCCAAAAGACATGTGGATGAGCATGGCAATATAAACGGGGTGGAGTTTACTTTTGAAGCCTGCTCCGAGGCTCCGGGGTACAATAACACATGGCCTTCCGATATCACTGTCTGGATAAACGGAGTTGAGATAGGAAGCTTTAGGAGCGAAGGAGACTACGGCGGCAGAAGGGGCAAGCTAAATCCCGAGTGGTGGCCGGACATCCTCACTCAGTACGGCAAGCTGTACAGCGTTATGATAGACAACGACGGCTGCTATGTGGACAACAAGCGCACTTCCAAGGAGAATCTAAAGAGCCTTAAGATTGATGAGGGAGACTTCATCAGCTTCAAGATAGGTGTAAAAGAAAGCTCCGAATTCGTGGGCGGCATGAACCTCTTTGGAAACCGTTTTGGTGATTTTGACCAAAATATAGAAATGGTACTACATTACTGAGGAAACCAAGACAACTTGATAATAAAAAGACAAAGCGTCACAAACCCAATTGTGGCGCTTTTTTTATTGAAATAGTTACATTGTTCCATAAAATATGTAAAATA
>JAILOW010000005.1 GCA_024690635.1 Butyrivibrio sp. | reverse complement strand
GGATAGAGCAACGGCCTTCTAAGCCGTGGGTCGGGGGTTCGAATCCCTTCGGGCACATTATGGTGGGTATGGCGCAGTTGGTTAGCGCGCCAGATTGTGGTTCTGGAGACCGTGGGTTCGAGTCCCACTATCCACCCTTTTTATTAGGGCGTGCATATTGAACAGTAGTTTCATTTTATTGAAAACTGCGTTAATATATTAGTAAGCACTTCTGCTGTGCGTGATGGGCTATCGCCAAGCGGTAAGGCACAGCACTTTGACTGCTGCATACGACGGTTCGAATCCGGCTGGCCCAGCTCATGGTTGCTTTTGAACCATCAATTAAATACATGGGATATTAGCTCAGGTGGTAGAGCACTTGACTTTTAATCAAGTTGTCGGGGGTTCGAATCCCCCATGTCTCATTAAAAAAACTCTTTGCATGATCGCAAAGAGTTTTTTTAATGCGGATAACAGGACTTGAACCTGCACGGTTGCCCACTGGAACCTAAATCCAGCGCGTCTGCCAATTCCGCCATATCCGCGCATATATGCCGCAAGAACGGCAACAAGAGAATTATACCTATTTATGCCTATTTGTGCAAGAACAACTATCTGAACGCTGTTCTTGCGCTTTTCCTTACAGGCTTGTTCCTTATATCCTGGCTGATGAGCCCGGTATCGGTGCTGTAGATGCTCTTAAAAAGTCAAGACAGCTTATGAAGGGCAATAAGTGGAAGAGCTTTGTATTTGATCTTTCATTCCTTGGATGGTGGATCCTTGTAGCTCTCACAGTTGGAATCCTTGGCGTGTTCTATGTTAATCCTTATTACATGAGCGCAGAAGCAGCTCTTTATGAGGCTATCAAGGCAGGAAATACAGCACAGTAAATACAGCATGGCTTACCCTATGCACATGAAATAAAACAATAAATATGCTGATAAAAAAAGCTGAATCCGGCGGTGAGATCAAACCGCAGATTCAGCTTTTTTGTATTGTTAAATTCCTTTTAAATGTATGATCAAATTCCTTTTTTCCGCTTGTACCTGAAATAGTAGATGACGTACAGGATAGAAGTTGTGGTCCAGGTAATGGGATAACTAAGTTCCACCATTTCAATTGTTTTATTCATGGGGAAAGCTATAAGTATCCATGCCACTCTCAAAAGGCATACACCGCTTAAGGTGATGATCATGGGGGTAATGGCTTCTCCCATGCCCCTTAAGGCTCCTGAAAAGACTTCCACGCAAATGTATGTGATGTAGAAGGGCGCCAGGAAATTGATCATCTGAACGCCAATCCTGATAACGTTTGTATTGGTCACGAAGATATACAGGAACTTATCTCCGAAAACGACGAGCATGGAGCTAAGGGGGATCGTAATTATTATAGCGATGATAAAGGCTGTCCTGATGGATCTTTTTACTCGTTCGTAGTTACCTGCTCCGTAGTTTTGTCCCGTAAAGGTTGTTACGGAGGTACACAGGGAGCTCATGGTCATCCAGAAGATAACATCGATCTTGCCGTAGGCTGCCCAGGCGGCTGCTGTATCCGTTCCGAATCCGTTAATGGCGGATTGTATCAGAATGTTGGAAACAGTGTACATGGTGGTCTGAAAACCTGCAGGAAGGCCTATGGAGATGATACGCTTTAATATCGGGGCATCGAAGCGGATATTTTGTATTTTCAGGCGGTAGCTTCCGACAGATCTCATAAGGGCTATTATGACGATCACTGCGCTAAGGAGCTGGCAAAGAACAGTTGCAACGGCAACGCCGATAACGCCACTGACATTTCCCTGTTTTCCAAGTCCCAAAACAATGACAAAGAATATATCAAGGAATATGTTGGCAAAGCAGCTGATGACCAGAATATATAACGGTCTTCTGGAGTCTCCTACGGCCCTTAGAATGCCTGCACCCATGTTGTAGACAAGGTTTGGTATCATGCCAAGGAAAAAGATCCTAAGGTACATTACAGAGGCTTCTACGGTCTCAGGAGGAGTACCCATCTTATTTATGATCCAGGGGGAAATTGCGACGCCGATTACGCTGAAAAAAAGTCCTCCTGCAATTGCCAGAGCAATAGCGGTGTGAACACTTTTTTCGACTTCCTGTTCTCTTTTAGCACCGAAGAACTGGGAGATTACCACAGTTGCTCCGGATGAAAGACCAATAAAGAACCCCACAAAGAGGCTCACTATTGTGGCGGCTGATCCGCCGACTGCGGCAAGAGCGTCACTGCTGACAGCCCTGCCCACTATGATGGCGTCTATAGTATTGTAAAATTGCTGGAAAAACGCCCCTAAAAGCAGTGCTGAAAAGTAGGAGAGCATATTCTTCCAGATAGGGCCTTCCGTGACAGAAACAGCCCTTAGATTCATTTTTTTCATGATGTAGTATTTCCGGGTTTATTTTTTCTTTTTTGTGCTTGTTGTATCAGTGCTTACGCCCATCTCTTCAAGCTGGGCGTTGGTATAGGTCTGCCTGTAATCGGGAGATACTCTCACCTTTTTGCCCTCAAGGATTATATAAGGGTAATCATCAATGGTGGGTGTAACTGTTTTGCCGGTCTTAGAGTTTTTGCCGTTACCGGAAGTCTTTGTGCCGGTTGTGGCTGTATTGACGTTGGAAGTATTATTTGCTGTGTTGGTTCCTGTAGCAGCAGAAGCAACATCTGTAATTGCGGAAGCAGCGGAGGTTGCTGCATCACCTACTGCAGTAGCAGCGCCTGAAATTGCTGTTGCTGCGGCGTCGCCAACAGCAGAAACATTTGAAGCTGCGGCGGAGGCTGCATTTGCAGCAACGTCCTCAGCCTTTGCTACATTTATTACGTTCTCATCAGCCACGTAACCCGGCTTTTTGAGGATATCTTCTGCGGTAAGTTTTTTTGTTTCAGCGGAAAAACCGGAATCGTCGATGCCATCTGCCTCGCCTGCATCTGCAACAAGTTCTCCGTTTGCTGCTTCCATAGAAGCGGCAGCTGCGGCAAGCTGAGACTGTGTTACGCCAAAATCAACTGCAGCCCTGAGAGCGTCTGCAAAAGGCGGAACGTTGGCATATAGAGCTATAACAAGACCAAGCATCATGACAATGCCCAGAATTATGAATAATAATTTTTGAAGTATTTTCATTTTTTCCTCCTTGAAGCCATGAAAATAAAACGATTAAAGTTGCTTATAAGCACAATTATTATACGTTATGTTTAGGATTAATGAAACGAATTGCGCAGATTAATAATAAAAATATAATAAATATCTTTGCCCTTTGTGCAACGTTTTTCGGCTTAGGCTATTCTATTGGCAGGAATAGCAAGCATTAAAATAACCGCCCGGTCTGCAAACGAAGCGGTTATTTCAAATAATCACTAATATTTCGGACTAACCGTTGCTGTACGGGTAGTACCTTTTTATATGCCTATATTATACTACTTACTGAGCGTAAGCAATACCAATGTTTGAGTAATACTCAATCTTCATATTGTTTTTTTCAAAATAATCTGTTAGATAAGTATCGGCTAGACAGTACATATAGATAATGTTTTTGCCGGGTGCTTTATTTGTGTCTAAGGCGGGCACAAATTCGTATTGTCCAAAAGACTTTGCGAGTTCTCTTGATCCAGTCACTTCAAAATCTTCGTATATAACTTCATCGATGTATTCATCTGTCGGATACTGATCGTAAAAAAGAATTGAAGAAAAACTGATCCACGAAAGAACATTTATTTTTCCATTATCAGTAATTATTTCATCATTTTCTAGTTGATGTATGCGTGCCAGAGCATCTTTGCAACCGTCCATGTATATAGATGCAATAATATCATCCTGATATGTAACATAGTATGTCATGAAGAAGATGCAACTAAGTGAATAAACAAAAATAATAACAGTTTTAGATTCATGCTTAACAAAATCTATAATGCGCCACAGGCCTAATGCTAGGAAAAATGTCATAGGGTAGTGAATCATATTCATTCTGTAAAAAGAGATTTCGATGGTGCACCCAATTATAACTGAACAGAAGAATAGTGCTATATAAAGGAACGCATAATTCACAGACTCTTTTCTTGATTTCCAAAAGTCGTATAAACTGACTGCGATTCCTATAAGAATGAATGTGTTGCTGAATTTGTAGTATAGGCCAAAGACAGGAGTACAACTCTGTTTATATCCATCGTCCTGCTGCATAAAGCATAATAGTGTGTTGTAGGTGTTTCTCAATAGGCTTTTGCCGGAAAATATGAGTTCATCTGACCTGAAATGAATAAGTTTGGGTATTGAGATAAAAGGTGTTACAATCTCCGGAATTAGTTCCATGTTTACCATAATAAACAACATAAGTGGAAGAGCCAGAATGCCCAATATACAAAAAGATATAATAAGCCACTTATCAAAATGAATGGATTTTTTATTTAGGAGATATGCTGTTATCGATAATATAAGTATTGGCATTATGGTCCATGGCAGAGCATATGCGTAAAGTGAAAGGCCAAAGAAAAGAAATGCTAAAGGAAGAAATTTATGATTTTCGCAAGCTTTTATCAGAATCGCAAATGCAATAGTAATAAAACCAGAGAAAAAATTACATTCGATTGACCATCTGCTCTGCATGATATGCCATGGCATAACGCACAGCAGAAAAAGGGCAAACAGGGCAAAATTTTCATCCTTGATCTTTTTACAGATGTAGAAGAAAGCATAGAGGCTTACACATCCAAGAATAGCTGCAGGTAGTCTGCAGGCAAAGCTGTTAAGACCAAAAACTTTTATAAAAGGAATTTGCACATAACATTGCAAAGCGTTCATTCCGGTTCCCCAAGAGGGAAGATAGACGGGAAAAGGATAACCTTTATAATCGAAACCATAATTAAGAATTGACCAAGATTCATACCCGCAGAGCATCTCATCTACATACATACTCTTATTTCCGGGAATATTTCCAATATAAAAAATCCTTAGAAAACAGCCAATAATCATGATAAAAAGAAATTCCAGCTTGTACATGTCTGGCTTAATCTTATTAAGAAAACTGCGCATAATACAACTCCGTTTTTTTCTTTTATAGTACAAACTAAGAGATGTATAGTCAACTAATAGTGTACTAAATCAACCATACGAATACTTATTTTGGATAATATCTAGAAGTGTGGATAAATATTTCCAACAAATATGGAGGGAAATTGAAATTTGTGTATTTGCACAGAAAGCAGTTGAGAACATGATAGACTTTGGGAATCGTCTAAAAAAGCTTCGCAGGAAAAATAATATGTCGCAGAGCCAACTGGCGGAACGCCTGGGGCTAACAAAATCTGTCGTGAGTGCATATGAGAATGGTATACGGATGCCGTCATATGAAGCTCTAATCAAGATAGCAAGGGTTTATAGAGTATCCACAGATTATCTTTTGGGTAATGAAAATCATGAGAATCTTGATATGTCTGGTCTCTCTGATTCGGAGAAGGTTGCATTGAAAAATTTGGTTAGGGCAATGCAAGAGCAGGCTATAGAGAAATAGCAAAATAAAGATATTGAATTGGTCGCCCTTATGGTCTATCTCCATAAGGGCTTTTGTTCAAGAAAACAAGATACCTATACAAATCTAATTGTATAGGTATCTTGTTATATTTTTGTGTCTATTTATTTAGTTACCTGCGGATACATCCTCGGGAACTGTGTCCACAACTGTTTCCTGTGGCTGCTGTTCCGGCGGCGGAGCACCCTCTGCGCCTGCGGCAGCTGCAGCTGCCTGAGCCGCTGCCTGTGCTGCGGCCTGCTCGCCCTGGAGAATACCTTCGATTCCCTCCTGGGACATGAACTCTGCGCTGTGGTGACACTGGTTCAGTACGGTGACCTCATTGCCGTTTTCATCGATGATAGTGGTATACGCCGAATTGGTAGGCGTGTAATTTACAAATCCCGACTGAAGTGCAGGAGGCACGGGAGGTGAAAGTTCAAATACACCTGCGGTCTTGAAAGGACACATCTCTGTTGCGGGAAGTCCGTCTATAGCACAAATGGTTCCTGCATAGTGTACGTCGCAGCTCTCTGTGGGAACGGTTCCTTCCTCGAAATATTCGGAATAAAGAGTTCCGTCGCAGAGCCCTGGGATGGGCTGTTTGCCGGATCTTGCACATACGGTAGCAGTTACGATTCCGCTGGGAACAGTGAAAGAGGAGTAAGGAAGATCTGCATGGATCTGTTCCATTACCTTTCTCCACATGGTCTTGGAAAGGTTCTTTTCTGCTGATGCAGTCATCTTGGCGTTGTTGTCATAGCCTGTCCAGGTGGTTGCTGTGTAGTAGTTGGTGTAACCTGCAAACCAAACGTCGTTGTAATCAGAAGTGGTACCTGTCTTACCTGCAATGGCGGTTGTTCCGAAGTTTACTGATCCGCCGGTACCGCTGGTGACAACATCCTGCATTGCGCTTGTAAGAAGGAATGCAGTGGTCTCCTTGAGGATTCTCTTGGATTTAACCTCTGTGTTGTCGATGATAACGTTGCCGTCGTGGTCAACAATCTTGGTGTAGAGCTTGGGCTCAGTGTAGACGCCGCCGTTTCCGATGGCTGCGTATGCGGAGTTAAGCTCGATATTTTTAACACCGTAGGTCAGTCCGCCAAGAGCGGTAGACTGCTGGATGTCGGAATAAACTTTTCCGTTTATGGTCACGTTCTCTGCAAGAGTAGTGAAACCAAAGTTTTTAAGATAATCAAAGCCAAGCTGAGGAGTAATGAGTGTAAGGGCTTCTACAGCGATAACGTTCATGGAATCTCTTATGGCTGCTCTTACATTGTTTAGTCCTCTGTATTCGGAACCCCACCAGTTACGTACAAGGGTTCCGTCTGAATAAGCAAAAGGAGCATCATTAAATACTGTAGCAAGTGTGAGACCGGCGCTGTCGATACCGGGAGCATAGGTGGATACAACCTTGAAGGTTGAACCGGGCTGACGGTATGTGTCGGTAGCTCTGTTAAGAGTTCTGCTGGCGTCTTTTTTACCACGTCCGCCCACCATAGCAACGATGTAGCCTGTACTCTGTTCCTCAACCGTGATGGATACCTGAGGCTGGGGAGTGATGTTGATCTTTTCTCCAAGCTCTGTATCGCCGTTTTTCATTACAACGCTCTTGTACTCGGCGATGGCATCTTCTATGGCTTCGTGTGAATCAAAGAGCATGTTAAAGGAGCTCTTTTGCTGCTTGAAATATGCCTGGAACATCTCTGAGCTGTGGTTTGTAACATTGCCGTCAGAATCCTTAACGGAAAGCTCGTAGCTCAAAAGATATTTGGTACCCTCGGGGTAATTGCTCTCATCCTGGAATACAGAATCGCAGATCCTCTGGATCTTGGGATTTTGTGTTGAGTAAATCTTGAGACCGCCGCTGTAAAGAAGAGTGTAGGCCTGAGTCTCGTTATAACCTGCCTCGATGAGATCCTCCATGACAACATTGGTAAGAGCGTCCACAAAGTAGGAGTTGATGGCGTCATCTCCGCCTGTCTCCTGATCTACAGTCTGGATCCTGGAATAGACGTCGTCTGTCATGGCGATATCGTATTCAACCTGAGTGATATAGCCCTGCTTTAACATATTGCCAAGAACTTTTTTACGTCTCTCGGCGTTCTTTTCAGGGTGCTTGATAGGGTTGAACCTGCTGGGGTTCTGAGTGATGCTGGCGATTACCGCACACTCTGAAAGAGTAAGATCACTTACAGGCTTGTTGAAATATCTGAGGGAAGCAGCCTGAACACCAAGGGAGTTCTGTCCCAGGTTGATGGTGTTCATGTAGTTAAGGAGAATGTCCTCCTTACTCATGGTTTTTTCAAGCTGAACCGCCAGGTACTGTTCCTGAATCTTACGCTTTACGCTCTGTGCAAAGGTCTCATCCGTCCATCCGGAAAAGACATTGTTTTTCAAAAGCTGCTGGGTTATGGTACTGGCACCTTCGGAGAAGTTGCCGGAAGTAAGTCCCTTGACACCCGCTCTGATGATACCGTGAATATCGATACCGTTGTGCTCGTAGAAACGCTCATCCTCGATGGCAACAAATGCATGTGCCATGTTTTCGGGGATCATATCCCAGGTGACGGGAATTCTGTTTGAATCCGTTGACACCAGCTTGGCAATCTGATTGCCCTCAGTATCATATACAAAGGTAGAAAAACCGCTGGGTGTAACGTCTATATTGGTGATGTCGGGAGCAGTGTCCTTGATGCCATTGAACACACCAAGACCGGCGCTGGTGCCGATGATGACTATGCCCAGGATCAGGGCCAGCAAAAAGTAGAAACCGAAAAGACCGAATTTCTTGCCCCATTTATCGGTACCGGAATTCAGCGTTTTTGCCTGCTGCACGATACCTTTCTTTCCGTAGTTCATACACATTCCTCTCTGTAATATCTCTAAATAACCAACCTATTATAGCACAATTCCCCCTGCAATAAAATTTTGTTACATTCTCTGCAATATATGGCCTTCCATAATCTTGAATTTATGCTCCAAGCCTATATACTTATTACTATGAGTACAGCAGAATCCTACAAAGTAATAACCGAAAACGGAAGCGGGGAGATCGTTGAAAAAAAGTCCCGCTTTATTGCCAATGTCTTTTATGTGGAAAATGCAAAAGAGGCAGAGGAAAAGATTGCCGAGATTTCCAAAAAGTACTGGGATGCAAGGCACAACTGCTACGCCTATGTAATAGGAAGCGGAAAAGAGATCACAAAGTGCAGCGATAACGGCGAACCTTCCGGAACCGCAGGTAAACCAATTCTGGAAGTGATCAACGGATCCGGCATTACCAATATCCTTATAATAGTAACCAGATATTTCGGAGGAGTTCTCCTTGGAACGGGAGGGCTTGTTCGGGCATACACTCAGGCAGCCCAGGCAGGAATAGAAGGCAGCACCGTAGGGGAGATGGTCCTTGCAAGAGAGCTTACTTTGGAGGTTGCCTACAACATGGTCAACAATGTGCAGTATTTTCTTGCACAGAATGATATTCAGATAAAAGACTCGGTTTACGAGGCTAATGTGCGCTTTATTATCTGCGTAAAAGCATCCGAGCTTGAAAAGATAAAGTCAGGTCTTACTCAAAAGACCGAAGGTCAGATCACAATTTCCGAAGGTCCGGAAGGATATTTTCCTTTTTAACTGTAAAGCTTCCGGAAAATCTATGAAAATTCCTTTATTGTTTATCATAATTTAATATAATTTTTAGAATATCGCCGACCCCAAAATTAATCAGTTTTTGAGAATAAAAAGTTGGTTAAATCTCGCTAATTTCTTACATTTTAGTTAACTTCTATGCTATTATTAGCCGATAAAATAATTAGTGAGCGATTTCTCATTAATATATGAACATGGAGGCGGCCATGACCAACAATACCTCAAAAGGCTGGTTAATTGGTTTGGAAAAGAAAAAGACACGGATGTTAGCGCTTATTTTAGCGCTTATTGTCGTGTTTACAAATACAGATCTTACGGTACTTGCTGAGGGACCGGAGGATAATCCCGGATATACCGGGGCCTCATCATCCGAAGACAGATTTGAAGAAGACTCTGAAGAAGATGATGATGAGGATGAAGAAAGTTTGGATACCAAGGAAACTGAAGAAGAAAACGACGGTGATGATGGCAATAAAAACGGCAATGAAGAAGAAACCACCGAGGAAGACGAAGAAACACAAGACACAGAAGATACATTAGAACCGGAAGAAATCGAAGATGCAGAACTTATCGAGGAAGAAGAAATCCTCGCAGCAACAGGCGATGAGCCTGAGGTTCAGTATACACTTATCGTAAATACATCTACAGATTCTATCAGTCTCGATCCCGGGGAATCCTGCAATATTCCCTATGGTGAGAGTGTCAGCTTTTCTGCAAAAGTTACCACAACAGGTGAAGAAACACAGGTAGAGACATTCGATTCAGGAGTGTCTGTGATCTATGCCACTTCAGTAAGTGGCCTTGAATCCTATACCCCCTGGCCGGGTACTCC
>JAILOW010000031.1 GCA_024690635.1 Butyrivibrio sp. | reverse complement strand
TACCAGATCTGGATCAGGAGTTTTGCTGACGGAAACGGAGATGGCATAGGAGATCTTTACGGAGTTTACGACAAGCTGGATTATATCAGGTCTCTGGGGGTGGATGGAATCTGGTTTTCGCCGATCTACCCGTCTCCCAATGCGGATGTTGGATATGATATTTCCGATTACAAAGACATTCATCCCGATTACGGAGATCTGGATCAGTTTAAAAAAGTTCTGACAAAGGCCCATGAGATGGGGCTTAAGGTCATTATGGACCTGGTGGTGAATCACACCTCCGATGAGCATCCCTGGTTCATAGAAAGCCGCAAGGGGAAAGACAATCACTACAGCGATTATTACATCTGGCGGGACAAACCCAATAACTGGGACTCCCTCTTTGAGGGAAAGGCCTGGGAGTATGTTCCTGAAAGAGGCCAGTACTATCTGCATATTTTTGCCAAGAAGCAGCCTGATCTAAACATGGATAATCCCAAGGTCAGGGAGGAAGTAAAGAGAATCATGCGCTTCTGGCTTGATATGGGTGTTGACGGTTTCAGAGAGGATGTCATCAACTTTATATCCAAGGAGGAAGGCCTTCCCAACGGACTGGCTCTTTTGCCTGCGGCCAAGGGCATGTCTCACTACAAGGATGGCCCTCATATTCACGAATATCTGGCTGAGTTTCGGAAGGTATGTGAGGAGTATGACTGCTTCCAGCTGGGTGAAGGTCCCATGACCACGGTGAAGTCTGCCATGAAGTATCTTACAGGGCCCACCAAGTCTTTGGATATGATGTTTTCCTTTGACCATATGATGGCGGACTGCCTTTACACAGAGTATGTCCACAGGCCCTTTTCCCTGGTGAAGCTTAAGAAGGCTTTTTCCAAGTGGCAGTATGCTCTGGCAGGAAGGGGCTGGAATGCCCTCTATTTGGAAAATCACGACCATCCAAGGATCATCAGCAGATACGGAAGCGAGTTCTTTTGGCGGGAGAGCGGAACAATGCTGGCGGCCTGCTATATCTTCCAGCGTGGAACGCCCTTCGTATATCAGGGGCAGGAGATTGGCATGACCAATATAAGGCTCATGTCCATCGACCAGTACGTGGATGTTTCTTCCATAACCAACTATAACACCTATCACCTTAAGGAGGACCCGGAGAGGCGTCTTCACAGGATTCATTTATCCAGCAGGGATTCTGCCAGAACTCCCATGCAGTGGAATGGCAGCGAGAATGCAGGATTTTCCAAGGTAAAGCCCTGGTTCTATGTCAATCCCAACTACAAGAAGACAAATGTGGCAAAGGAAGAGGAGAACAGGGACAGCATTCTGTGGTTCTACAGGAAGTGCCTGGCACTGAGGAAATCCTCGGATACGCTAATCTATGGCGATTACATCGAGTACTTCCCCAAAGACAAGAACATCTACATGTACGAGCGGACCCTTGGAAAAGAGAGCTATCTCATTATCTGCTCCTTCTCGCGCCTGCCGGTTCGCGCTCACAAACCGGAGAAATTCCGGGGCAGGAAGGGTGAACTTGTCTTGTGCAATTACAGGGATGGCGCAGGCATCGCTAAATCTAAGCGTGCCCTGGAGCAGGTGGAGTACAAGCTTGCAGAACTTGAGCACAGAAAAGGTCTTTTGAGGCCATTTGAGACGAGAGTCTATAGGTATACATTCTGAAAAAAGAAAAGCTCACAGGCGCATGTTTGCGGCGCTTGTGAGCTTGCCTCTTGGCTCAATTGTCCATAAGTTGTTCTGTTATATTCGGATTATCCAATGCTTTCTCTATAATCTTTGCAAGAATACTTGTGTATCCCTTCCCTAGTGCCCGTGCTTTTTTTAAGGTTTCAGGAGATAATCTGATGGTGACGTTATGTTTACATTTTTCTTCGCGTTCTTCTTTGATGATATCTGAAACTCTGTGAAATTGCTTTAGTTCTTCGCTGGTAAGAGGAGGATTCTCTTTATCATAAGTAATAGGTCTACTCTCAGCTTTTTTTAACATGGCTTTCTGTTTCTTCGTGAGTGGAGCAGCTACATTTATTGTGTTTCTAACGGTGCCCATAGTATTCCTCCTTTTCCAGACGACAGGCTGGTCTTGCAGATATGATCCTGATTACCTTGTTTTCATGCCGCATAGTATAGACGACAACAATTATATAAAGGTAGCCATCTATCGAACCAATCACTTTATATCTATCTTCATTTTCACTGTGTATCCCATAAAACTGTTCGAGCAAAAAGGGATCTGCAAAAATGTGAACTGCGGTTTCAAAGCTGATTCCATGCTTTTTTTGATTATTGCGGTTCTTCTTATTATCCCACTCAAAATTCAAATTTTGTACTATCATTTTACTTCTCGAAATGCAATAATACAATACAAATTTGCAATGCAAATTTGCATTATGATATCCTCCTGTAATATGCTCCGTTCTGAGCGATCAGACCGCTGCCGGTCATGTCCATAAGGGTGGTCATAAGAACAGGGATAGAGGTGTCCCGGCCTTTTTTGTAGAGTTCCTCCATAATATAGGAAGTGGAGACGGGGATAATATCAATGATGCTAAGGATGTCGTCCTCAATGGTAGGTTCAGGAATCGGTACATTATCAAGCTCATCTGCGTCATTCCCCGGATTATCTTCAAATCCCGTACTTTCGGCAGTTTCATGACCTGGACTTTTGGAAGTACCATGGCTGGGCCCTGCAGCGCTTCCAGGACCGGAACCACCGGGGCTTCCTGATATCTGATGGAGCCTGTCCAGGACATCTTCAAGGCTTATGGCTACCCCTGCGCCCTGGCTTATAAGGTAGTTACAG
>JAILOW010000020.1 GCA_024690635.1 Butyrivibrio sp. | reverse complement strand
AGCCAATTGCTGAAACACCGCTCATAACGTGGCCTCCTTTTAAAAAACAAATTACCTTTTGACACTTTAAAAGTAGCACATGTCTTTTGATTAAATAACCCCCAAAAAACACTTTTTACGGGCAAAATGAAACCTTGTTGCAGTGTTGCAACAAGGCGTGAAATTTTATATTTCAACTTTATAAAGATATTTTAATTATTGTAAAAGATTCAACACACCATCCTTACTCTGGTTGGCCTGTGAAAGCATTGCCTGACCTGCCTGCTCAAGAACGTTATGGTTGGAAAGCCTCACCATCTCTGCTGCCATGTCAGTATCTCTTATGACGCTCTCGGAGTGCTGGGTGTTTTCCCTGGCTATGCCCACCTCTTTGTAGGCATGCTCGCATCTGTTCTGCATCGCACCGAATTTTCCGCGCTCCTCAGAGATTTTTTTGATGCCCGTCTTAGCCTCATCTATAGCAGCCTTTGCAGCGGAAGCCGAAAGAGTGTTGGTTCCCGCCATACCGATAGCATTAAGGTTAAGAGCACTCCATTTAATCTCTATCTGCTCAAGGATCTCACTGTCGGGAGATGCCTGAATTATCAGCTGTTTCTCGGGAGCATTGACCTGGATATTGTTAAAGTCATGCTCACTTACAGAAGCACTGTGGCTCTGAGGTCTGAACACTCTCTTTGCGGGCTCGGAAAATGCCAGATTCAGATTGGTCTTTCCGCCGGATCCGTTCACTATCAGATCGTGGGATATCCTGTGGGAAAAAGAAAAGGCATAGCTAAGGCTCCCGTTATCTCCGTCTTTATAAAAATAGTGAACATCACTATGGGTTCCGCTGTTAAGCGACGTATTGTCATAAGTTTTTGTCTTTGCACTCTCAACAGTTGCAGGATTTTCCTTAAAAGATCTCTTAAAATCCGTCCCTGCATCAATAAGCGTTTGAAGCTCATCGGGATCTGTGATCTGTTCAGCATTATCGTAGCTGTATTCTACATTGGTTTTAGTAAAAACATCACTCTTATTTCTGGTATATCCCACAGTAACCCTGTCCACATCATCCTTCATGTTGACGCTCCCAAGGCTTCCGTCATAGGTCACATCATAGTCTTTGGTCCATCTGTACACCTCATCAGTCTGATAGCCCACTACTGTGGTGGTTTTGGTCTCGTCATATTTCCAGTATGTATCCGTATCTTCATCGTAGTAGTAAAAGGCTTCAGGAGATGCAGAAGACATGTTCCTGGATGTTTCGTAGGTATTGCTGGAAACAGGTGATGAATGATCTGTTTCCGATCCTGCCACATAACTGCTGCTCCAGGTGACCTCACCTGTAAGCGCGGCATTGGTATCAAAATTTCTGCCATATGCTCTTTGAAGCGAAAAGGCCGTATTGTTGTTTCCCGTTATCCTTGAATTGGAAATGGTCAGCGTCGATCCGTCCGTAGTGCGGTTTGAGGCCGAAGTTCCCGTGTAGGTCAAAGTTGCAGGACAAGTGATGGAATTGGTGAAAGTTGTTCCGTTGGCAGAGTTTATGACCTCCGACTGACTCGCCACATCAGCAAGTCTGAAATCAAAGGTTATAGGCATGTTCGAATTGTTGCTTGTATATCTGTAACGTGCCAGGGTATCAAAAGTAATGTCTCCCGAGCCGTTTCCGTCGTTATCAAGTCCCCAGTCAACAATAGGATAGTTGCTGTGAGTCGTATCCTGTGCAATTGCTCCGCCCACATTTCTAAATCCGGACCAGCTGCTTACTGTAGATGATCCTCTGCCATTTGTTGTATCAGTTATGGAAAGACCTGAAGAAGAGGCTGTAAGCTGATAACTATGATCAAAAAAGTCTGCATTACTCTGGGTCGCATTAACGCTTCCGTAGGAAACAAAATCAACTACCGGCCTTGATGTCATGCCTGAAACAGACGTAGTCCAGGTTGAAGGCGGAGTAATACCGTTTCCGTTAATTCCCTGCATAATGTCAGAAATGTCATCTCCCGCAGGAATGGTAAATCCAACAGACATGCCATGGTAATCAAAGGTATGAAGCCCTTCGTCATTTCCGTTTCCCATAACTCCAAGTGCCGCCCAGGTGGTAGCTCTCTTTTCATTTATCAAAATACCTGTAGCATCTGCCTTCCAGTGATATTCCCTCTGAACCGCCGCAAGGGAATCTCCCTGCTTCATATGCAGATGCACAAGCTCTCCGTCATAAAGAGTAAACTGAACATCCTGATCTGCAGTAGCAATGCCGTTGGAATCAAGACTCATGCCTTTCCCGTTAAGCTCGGAAAAATTGTATCTGACATTGTTAAACTCCAGACCGCCTATCTGCCCCTGACTGCTGTAAAAGACCTGTGTATCATAGGGCTCGTCATGAGGGGTAACCGTAGGGCTGTAAGGAACCCTGAAAATTGCCATTTCATTAAAAGAAGCAACGTCAAAAATACGTTGCATCTCATCTTTGAGGTTCTGGACCTCCATATTTATATATTCACGGTCATCACTTGTAAGGGTGTCATTGGCACCCTTAACTCCAAGCTCATTTACTCTCTGGATCATGTCGTGGACTTCCTGAAGATATCCGTCCGCAACCTGACAAAAGCTGATACCGTCCTGAATGTTGTCAAGATTCTGACCCAATCCGCGGATCTGCCTGCGCATTTTCTCGCTGATAGCAAGCCCTGCCGCATCATCTGCAGCACGGTTTATGCGATATCCCGATGAAAGCTTTTCACTTGATTTATGCTTAATCCCTGTTGTGATCCCCAGCTGGCGCTGAGTGAACATGGATGTCATATTGTGCTGAATGACCATCATCTGTTTCCTATGATTACAGTCTACGTTTCATCATTTATATCGGCGCGTGACACCCACAGGTTTATACATAATTCAGTCTTTTAATACTCTTTTTATGCTATTTTTCTGATGATCTCCAGAACCCTGAAAAGAACCGAGCCCTGCTGCTTAACTTTGTTGTAACCCGCACAGGCTATCGCTTCTCGTTCATCATCATGCGTCAGATAGTACTCTATAAGCTCCGGCAGCTCTTTATCATCCCTGTATACCGCCAAATCATTACCGGGCTCAAGGAAAAGAGGTATCTCCTCCTGATAGTTGGTAATAAGAAACCCCCTGCATGCCAGTACATCCCATACTCTCTGAGGGATTCCAGTCTGAATGGACCTTGTGCTGGTATTGAGATTTACCTTGCTCTGTCTGAACACAAAGGGCATCTCATCCATGGTATTCACACCGCCATGGCAGCTTACATCATGCAGCAACGATACATCGCTTTGAGTAAAGAAATGTATCCCTTCCTGTCCAAAGCGCTCTCCCAGCATATTCAGGATCATAACTCTCTCAATGTAGGTCATATGAGGGCTTAGATAATTGTTTACGGCAACAAATCTGTCCAGGTCCATAACGCTCATATGCGAAGGATAAAAGTCCGAAGCCGCAGCCTTGATATCTTCAACATCCCTCTCGCTTACGGACTCTTCAAGAAGTTCCTGCCCCCAGGCCTTTTCATCGATCTGCCTGTTCATGACAGCTTCAAAATATTCTCTTTTTTCAGAGCTCATATCAAGCTTCAGGAAGGGATCTTTTTCGTTGTAAAGAGATCCCACAAAGGAAATGTCATACTTGTAATCGCAAGTCTCTCCAAGAAGAGTATCCATTCTCTCCACAGCAGCCCCAAGAGGCAGATGAAAGATACCCTCAGGGTTTTCATCCTTAACCGACTCATACTGCTGCCTGTCAAAAAGAAAAACTCTGTTACAGGAATTTTTGATGGTGCGGTTATAGATCTCGATCATAGGGCAGGTAACGCTAAGAGATACATACTTTAGGGAAAGCCCCTGACAGACGATTGAAATATACGGAAAATAGTTTATGGAAAAAACAAACATGGGAGTACTCTCTCTGAAGCGCTGCCCCAAAATCTGAGCCTTTTCATCAAGAGAGTCCGTTCCAAGTTCATTTATAAAGACTTCAACGACATTTATGCCAAGAGCCCTGAAAGCATCGATATAAT
>JAILOW010000014.1 GCA_024690635.1 Butyrivibrio sp. | reverse complement strand
TTGTTCATTACTGTTGCCACCTAAAAATCTAAATTATCCTGTAAATGCAAAAAAGACAGCGCACGCTGTCTTTTTCAGAGAAGGTATTTCTTTCTTATGGGGTATAGCAAAAAACTATATAATGTATTGGGGGGTTACGCATATTATACTAACATCCCCTCATATACCCGTAAAGACCAATACTTCACAAATTTGTCAAAAACAGAGTGGAGTTTTTGTGCATTTTTCACAATCAAATCTCGATGTCCACATCCTCTGTAATGGTGTGTCCTTCGAATAAGGCTTCGAACTCTTCTCTTCCGAGCTTCTCCTTTTCAATAAGGAGCTCCGCGCTCTTGTGGAGCACATCCTCGTACCGGAGAATGATCTCTTTAGCCTTCTTGTAGCATTTGTCAATGATGGTCCTGACCTCTTTGTCAATCTCACCTGCTACCAGCTCGGAATGATTCTTTCTGTGAGAGATATCATATCCGATGAATACATCTTCTTCGTTGTCGTCGTAGTTGACAACACCGATGTTTCCTGACATGCCATACTTGGTAACCATGCTTCTGGCTTCCTGTGTGGCTTTTCTGATATCGCTTGAAGCGCCGGTTGTAATATCACCGAATACGATCTCCTCTGCGATCCTGCCGCCGAGGGAAACCATGATATCTTCAAGCATCTTTCTCTTTGTAAGGAACATATCATCATTTTCGGGAAGAGGCATAGTGTAGCCTGCTGCCCCAAGGCCCGTGGGAATGATGGATATTGTGTGCACAGGTCCCACTTCGGGAAGTACATGGAAGAGGATCGCATGCCCTGTCTCGTGGTATGCGGTGATCTTCTTTTCTTTGTCGGAAATGATCCTGCTGTGTTTCTCAGTACCGATTCCAACCTGGATAAAGGCTTTGTTTATGTCTTCCTGTTTGATGAACTGTCTGTTGTCCACCGCAGCGTTAATGGCTGATTCATTCAGAAGGTTCTCAAGATCCGCTCCTGTAAAGCCTGCTGTGGTCTGAGCTACCTGCTTGATGTTTACATCCTCAGCAAGAGGCTTGTTTCTTGCATGAACCTTGAGAATTTCCTCACGTCCGCCGATGTCAGGTCTTGAAACTGTGATCTTACGGTCAAATCGGCCGGGTCTTAATATGGCAGGATCAAGTATATCCACACGGTTGGTGGCTGCCATAACGATAATGCCCTCGTTGACACCAAAACCGTCCATCTCAACCAGCATCTGGTTCAGAGTCTGCTCTCTCTCATCGTGTCCGCCGCCCATACCGGTTCCACGCCTTCTGGCAACGGCATCTATCTCGTCAATGAATACGATACAGGGTGAATTCTTTTTTGCTTCCGCAAAAAGGTCTCTTACTCTGGAAGCACCCACACCTACGAACATCTCTACAAAATCGGAACCTGAAATGCTAAAGAAAGGAACCCCCGCTTCTCCGGCAACGGCTCTTGCAAGAAGGGTCTTACCTGTTCCGGGAGCACCCTCAAGAAGTACCCCCTTGGGGATCCTTGCTCCAACCTTGGTAAATTTCTCAGGGTCCTTTAAAAACTCTATGATCTCGGCAAGCTGTTCTTTTTCCTCTTTAAGTCCCGCTACGTCGTCGAGCTTGACCTTGTTGTCATCTCCTGTGGACATCCTTGCGCGGCTCTTGCCGAAGTTCATCATCTTGTTATTGCCTGAACCTGCGTTCTGCATATTGGTAAACATGGAGAACATGAAGACCATAACTATAACGCCCACGATAATGGGAATGATGCCGTTGATAAGAACATTCTCAGATGGAATGTCTTTTACCTCAACCAAAATGTCCTTTTGTGTAAGGTAGTCCTCGATGGATATCACGTCTGTGGAATAAAATGACACATCATCGCTTCCGTCAGAAAAGCTAACCTTGACGGAACCTGTGGGTGTCTCGGCATTGGGCATGATAACAACCCGCCTGACAGTTCCCGCTTCAACATCTCTTTCGAGATTGTTTCTGGAATAGACGTTACTGCCCGCAGTTAAAAGCCCTTTGCTGTACTCCAGTATCACTACCCCAAAAAGAAGTATCACAACAAAGAAAAAAATAGAATTAAAATTTCTGGAACGATTCAACTTCTTAACCCCTTTATTTTTGATCAGCTTTAGATCAGTTAAACTCTACAACTCCGATATAAGGAAGATTTCTGTATCTCTGATCGTAGTCAAGGCCATATCCCACAACGAACTCATCAGGGATCTCAAAGCCTGTGTAATCAACCTTTACGTCAGTTACTCTGCGCTCAGGCTTATCAAGAAGTGTGCAGAGCTTGATGCTGGCAGGACCTCTGTCCCCAAGCATCTTTATAAGATAGGAAAGAGTTCTTCCGGAATCAACAATATCCTCAACGATGAGCACGTGTCTGTCCTTGAGGGGCTCATCAAGATCCTTTACGATCTTTACAACTCCGCTTGACTTGGTGGAGCTGCCGTAGCTGGAAGCTGACATGAAGTCCATGGTAACGGGAACAGTGATGCGCTTTGCAAGCTCACACATAAAGAAAACACCACCCTTGAGCACGCATACAAGGTGAACAGTCTCACCCGCGTAGTCTCTGCTGATGGTCTCACCCAGTTCCTTGATCCTCTTGTCGATCTCTTCCTCAGATACTAATTTGCGAATTGATTCAGCCATTGAAAAATCCTCCGTTATTACTTTTTGATACTGATCTCTAATATTTCTTTTGTTTCAGGGTCAACCTTGAAGGCTCCGCTCATCCTGACTCCGGGCACCCATAAAACCTCGCTCCCCTTAGCCAGTATGTAGATATCATCCCTGACATCCTTCGGGATCTTTTCATCCGTCATGAGCTTGTTTAATGCTTTTTTGCAAATCCCCCCGCCCTGCTCTATGCATATGTAGTCTTGTGAATCTCTAGTCCTGAAAACGACTTCTTGTATTCTACCATAATCAAACCATTTCGTATATCGGTCTGTGGGAAAGTCTGTCTCATTTTCTTTTGGAAAAACCCTTGCTGTAACACATCCAAGACCGGGCACTGAAAACTCTGTAGTTTCCCCCATGCGGGCTCTGACAGGAATGGCCACATTTTCTGCGGAAACTTCCTTCTTTTTTTCTATAGTCAGCTCCCCGTAATTTCTTTTGGCAACAAGTGAATAGGGAAGGTCAGCGTAGCTGCTGCCTACGGTAGTATTCATAAGAGAAAGGACCGCTTCCACATGAGCATGGGTAATATCCTTTCTGGCACGCACCAGCCGCTCAAAGCTAAGAAGCACCACATATTCGCGGATTATCTCCTCGTATAAAAGAAGTCTGTTCACATCCAGAGTGACCTTGTCTTTTTCGGTCCTTGATACTTCATCAAAGACCTCCTGTGCCACTTTCCTCACATAATTTTCTGCCTTTTCAAGCATCACAGCCGTGGACGCAAGATGCTCCACAGCTTTATTGTTCACTTCGCTTTCAGCAACAGGCAGTATCTTGTTTCTTATGATGTTTCTGGTATGGATGTTCTCCTCATTCGTAGCATCCACGCAAAAAGACAGCTCTTTTTCCGAAAGGTAATCCTCAATTTCCTTTCTGGTGACGCATAGAAGGGGCCTGATGATGTTTTCTCTCTTGGCACGGATCGCAGCAGCTCCCCGCATGCCGCTTCCGCGAAAGAGATTCATAAGAAGAGTCTCCGCGGCGTCATTTTGATGGTGAGCTATGGCGATCCTGTTTGCGTTTTGCTCCTTTGCGATTCGGTCAAAGGTATCGTAGCGAACCTTGCGCCCCGCCTCTTCCTCTGTGAGCTTAAGACTCTTTGCAAGAGCGGGCACATCCTCTTTTACAGAAAAGAACGAGATCTCAAGCTTTTCACAAAATTCCCTGCAGAAAGCCTCGTCCTCTCCTGCCTCGGGACGGATGCCATGATTGACATGGACCGCCAAAAGGGAGATTCCAAGCACTCTGTGAAGCTCCTCAAGAACCGACAAAAGGGCAAGTGAGTCCGCCCCTCCGGAAAAGCCCACCAGGACTTTGTCGGAAGCTTCAAGAAGTTCGTTTTTCTGTATGTAGTTCAGAACCTTTGCTTCAAATCTGTACATATACTCTGAAAAAAGCCTTCGTTTATAAAACTAAAGGCGCAGACTTATACGTGGTCCGTATCGACGTCTGCGCCGGGTCGTTATATCAATTGTCCGAATTTCTGAAAATGATCTCACCGGGATAAACCAGTCCAAGCTTGTCCTTGGCGGTATCCTCTATGTATTTACGCGTCTCGGTGTACTTATCGAACTCAGCGATCTCCTCGCCTCTGGCCTCTTCTGCCTCTATCTGCTCCTGAAGGGATTCTTCCCTTCCCTGAAGTTCATCAGCTTTTTGTTTAAGTCCCACACTCTTGATGGAAACAACCGCCACCAGTATAAGGACTACAACCGTTGCCAGCAGGATTCCCGCTCTGTTCTGGAATCGACGCCTTTTGTAGCGTGCTTTACCAGCCATAAATTTCCCTCATCTTAGGTTAAAAGTTCTTTAAATAATTGTAATACAGGGTTTTTGGACCTGTCAATTCAGATGTACTTGTAGAGATTACCCACATCTTCCTTGTGGATGGTCTCCTGAACGTCCAAAACCTCCACGTTTACGTCCTTGTTACCAAAGGCTATGGTGATCTTGTCTCCCACCTTTACATCAGTGGATGCCTTGGCGGGCTTTCCGTTTATCTGAACTCTTCCTGCATCACAGGCTTCATTGGCCACAGTCCTTCTTTTGATAAGTCGTGTGACCTTAAGGTATTTATCAAGTCTCATTGTTTTAGTCCTCTCCTGATTCCGGATCCTCGGCATCACCTGCAGTGCTTCCGGGTTCTTCCACAAAGCCCAGAGACGGGCCACTGTGGCTGTCCCCTGAGGTGTTATCTTTTCCCGAAGTTTCATCCTCGTCCTGCTTTTCTGTGTCGTCTGTTTTTCCGGTATCACCTGTTTTGTCCGAATCGTCCACATCTCCGGAAGGAGTGGTGTCGGAAGTTGTTGCATCCGATACAGGCACGGAAGTCCCCTCTCCGCCGCCTTTGCCTGAACCATTGCCTGAGTCCTTGTCGGATTCGCCGGAGTCGCTATTGTCTTTTACAAGATCCGGGAAGGTGTACTTTAGATCCGTCTCTTCTTTGTCTATGCTGATCCTGTAACTCTTAGTCTTGTATCCGTGTTTTTTCAGAATGATCTCGTGGGTTCCCGATATCTTGGGAGTGTTGGTGGGAGCCATTCCTATGTAGTTGCCGTCAAAATATACCTCGGCGCCCGAAGGCTCGTCGATATAGATTTTGTAGCCCTTAATAACTTTATTCGTTGTTGTGGTTCCGGAAGAATCATTGTCGCTGACCTTACCGGGCTTGGTGGATGCAGAAGAAGCAGAGGAAGATTTGTTGGCTATGGAGCCGTCTCCTCTTGAAACACCAAGGCTCTTATGAGATGAGCTGCTGTCATCTCCGCTCTTTCCGGAGGAGCTTGCCGTTGCCGAAGCAGTTCCGGAAGAGGATTTGTCTTTTTCAAGCTCGATCCTTACTACTGACTTGGGAGTTCCTACCTTGAGGTATTTATCCTGAGTCTCATAGCCCTCTGCCATGACCTTCAGGTTGTGATAGCCGTATCTGACAGTCTGGGAAACACCTGTAAGGACCTTTTCTCCGTCCACAAATACTTCTGCAGTTTCAGGCGTTACGTCAAAGGTAACAAGTCCTTCCTTGGGCTTGGAGATCTTGACTGAACCGGTGTCTACAACGGTCTCCTGATTTCTTGCGATCTTTACTTCCTGCTGGTAGCTTGCGCCGTTACCAAGGATCTGAAGGGTGTATTCTCCCTCAGGTGCGCTAAGAAGCATGTTGGGAGATATCTTGTGGATAACCGCATTGTCAAGTTCAAGCCATGCGCCCACAAGGCTGTGATCCTCAACTGTATCCGATGAAAGGCTCACATATCCATGGCCTCCTGTTACAACTACGCTGTAGATATCCTTGCCGATGCCGGATATCTTTACCTGATCTGTTGCAAGAATGTCCTCTGCAAGAGCCAGGTCATCATCAGCAAGAACCAGCGTCCTTGCGTCGATCTTGTAGGTTTCACCCTTTACTTTCGCTGTTCCGTCGCCTCTAACAAGCTCATGATCTCTGGTTTCATCAAGGACCCAGGCGTCTTTTGAGACATACAAAGTGGTGACATGCTTGGTGCTCTTTAAGAAGGTAACATCAACGATCTGTCCTGGCTCCAGTAGTGATGCGGAAAGAGGCGTTCCTCTTCCGTCGTAGATCATGCTGGTGTTGTCATAGGAAAGTGTATAGGTTTTGCCGGTAGCATGATTTCTGAACCTTATGAGCTTTTTGTCGGTGTCCACAGAGCGAATGGCCGCTGTATCCGCAGAATCGTATTTGCCGATAAGGGATACCACTTTTTCTCCGTTTCCTGCAAACACGGTAACAGGCCTTAAGAAAACAAAGGCTGTAACCATGGCCATTACGACGGCTGATAATGCTCTGAGCTTTTTATTATTGATCATTTCTTTTCCCCTCGTTGCTTTTTCCGGCGTACCTTGCAAAGTTTTCCGGATCAAGCAGATAGTCCCTGCTGTTACGGGACGGCTCATCTATTACTTCTTCGAGCATAGCCTTAAGGATCTGTCCGATCTCTCTGCCGGGGGCAACCCCAAGAGCAATAAGATCCTTGCCGTTTACGGACAAATCCTTTAGATTAACGCATTCGTTTTTCTTTAGTATATCCTCATAGACACTCTTTGTGTCTGCAATGAGCTTTAATTTTTCATCCCTGTAGTAGTCGCTCTGGGCCATGGTGTCCGCATATCTGACTTCCAAAAGGTAGGGGAAATCCTCTCCCACTCTGTTCATGGCTCTTCGAACGCACCTTGCCTCCGCAGGGAATCTGTCATCATGGAATCTGATAAGGTTGCAGACCCTGTCCATGGTATCTCTGTCAAACTTCAGGCGTCTGAAAATGTCTTTTGCAACTTCTGCGCCTTTTTCAGCGTGGCCTTTAAAGTGCGATACTCCCTCGCTGTCCACGGTGTGCATCATGGGCTTTGCCATATCATGAAAGAGCATCGTAAGGCGAAGTATCCTGTCGGAGCGCACGAAGCCCAGAGATTTAAGGATATGCTCCCCAACGCTGTAGGCGTGATGAGGATTGTTCTGAGGCGTATCCATGCATCTGTCAAACTCGGGCAGCACCACTTTTGTGATACCAAGCTCGTATGCATCCTTTAGTTTTTCGGGATGATCGGATAAAAGAAGCTTCACCAGCTCCGTCTGTATCCTCTCGGCACTTATCTTTTCAAGGGTTGGAGAAAGCTCTTTTATGGCGGCTTTCGTATCTGCGTCTATCTCATAGTCCAGCTGGGCGGAGAATCTAACGGCTCTCATGATCCTGAGAGCATCCTCGCCAAACCTTTCCATGGGATCGCCAACGCACCTGATGATGCGCTTATGTATGTCTTCCACACCGCCGAATCTGTCAACCAGACCTTCTTCGTCATTGTAGGCCATGGCGTTTATGGTAAAATCCCGGCGCTTCATGTCCTCTGTCAGGTCCCTTGTAAAGGTCACGCTGCTGGGGTGTCTGGAATCCTCATATTTGCCGTCCAGTCTGTAGGTGGTGATCTCGTAACCCTCATCTCCCATCATGACTGTAACGGTTCCGTGCTCAATGCCGGTGTCAATGGTCCTTCGAAACAGCTTTTTTACCTGAAAGGGCTCAGCACCGGTTGTTATGTCCCAATCCTCGGGAGTTCTCCCAAGAAGTGCATCTCGTACGCAGCCTCCCACGATGTAGGCCTCATATCCTGCCTTGTGGAGGGTGTCCAATATCTTTTTTGCATTATCGGGCATGCTTATCTTCATACCATCATAATAGCCCAAACCGCTCTGTTTGTGAATAATTACTAGGAATTTTGTGGTATAGGATATATACTAATTATGTATGTTAACATGAGGGATAGTGTATGAAATATTGGAATTATCATAGATATGACAAATACATCGCAGTAATCCTGGTGCTTATTACGATCATGGCTGTAGTTTTTTCCTATGAAGCCATCGTCACGCCCGATTACTGCGTTTACACTTTAAATGACAAGTGGAGCATATCCAAAAACGGAGAAAAGCTGGATGCATCCGAGCTTGCCAAGGCTCCTGTGGGCATCGTGAATACAGGAGAAGTGATACGCCTTTCAAGAGAGATTCCCGACATCGGTGTGGACAATCCCTGCATCATGTTCTACTCCATCCACGCGATAGTTGATGTCGCCGTAGACGGCAGAAAGATCTACGCTTTCGGTCATGATTATTACGGCGCAGGACGCACCGTTCCCAAGCGCTATCACGCAATCCCCTTAGGCACCGGAGCCACCGGCAAACAGTTAGAGATCACTCTCACCGGCACCTGCAACGGTTCTTTTTCCGGTCTTTTTAACATGTACATAGGCGACCGATCCGGAATATTTATTAAGCGAACACTTACCATGAGGGTGAATTTGTTATTCGGTACCTTCCTGATACTGCTGGGCCTGATCCTCATGATACTTTCGCCCTACCTTGTGATCTATCACCACAATGACCTGAGGCTCTTTTTCTGCGGATTTATCTCCCTGCTTCTTGGAATCTACAATTATTCCTACTACGGTCTTATTGATTATCTGACGGGCAACGCCTACCTTAACACTATCTGCGAGTATTCCTCACTGTTCAATATTCCCACAGCTCTTTTGGGTTATCTTATGTCCGCGTTCGGTGGCAGAGCCAAAAAAGCTTTCAGAGTCATGTTCGTTGTGAACATCGCGGTTTTCCTGTCAATGGCGGCTCTTTGTTTCACCGGTGTCAGCAAGATTTCTGATTTTACGGGTCTTTTGCACAGCATGGCACTGATAGAGACATTGTTCTGTCTGTTTACTATTGCCCGTGATTATTTTGATAAAAGAAAAGAAACAGGCAAGATCGTCCTCACCACAGAGAATGTTTTTCTGGCGGGAATGGTCATCTTTATGCTGCTTTCCCTTGTGGATATTGCGATCTACAACTACGAAAAATATTTCAGCACAAAGGGCGAATCCTACGCACGGCTTGACGGCTTTACAGTAGGCGCGGTGATCTTTGTTTCCGGTCTTCTTGTGAGTTATCTTTTGTACAATATTCAGAATTCCAACATGGACAACCTGCAGAAAAAACTTACCAATCTGGCATTTAACGATTCACTCACAGGTCTTTCCAACAGAGCCCGCTGCGAGCAGGTAATGGATATACTCTCCGGCGATCACAGGCCTTACACCATCATCAGCCTTGACCTTAACAGGTTAAAGGAAGTCAACGACCAATACGGCCATCACGAGGGCGACCGCCTTCTGACCGGCTTTTCAACCATACTTACCGATTGCTTCTGGGATGCTAATCTCATAGGTCGAATGGGCGGCGATGAGTTCATAGTTATCATGACGGATGAACACGCCACCAGCTGTACCCGCCGCATCCACGAGTTTTACTCAATGCTCAACGAATGGAACCGCAAGGAACAGGTCTTTTCCTACAGTGCTTCCTACGGCTACGCTTACAGCTACGAGGTCCCCACAGGATCGGCTCAGGAGGTTTACATGCTTGCGGACAGCAGAATGTATGAGATGAAACGCGAGCATCACAATACACACAAGGAGGTGAGCGGCAATGCGTAAAAGTCTTTCCTTTGTAGGGCTTGCTTCCCTTCTTTTGATCATCGCTTTTATGATCACCATGAATTTCTTTAAGTTCATGCCGGAATATCCCATATATACTCTGGAAAAGGGCTGGACCGTCACCTACCACAATCAGCAGTACGTTAACACCAACCTGGAGCACATGAGCGACGAGCTTGGTTCCTCCTTTTCACGAGGAGACATAATAACTCTCAACCATGCCCAACCACTGCTTCCAAGCGATGCTCCTTTCCCGTATCTTTTCCTCAAAACGCAGTTCTGCGCCTACGAGGTATTTCTGGACAATGAGCTGATCTATGACAGATACATGGACCGCCTTTCAGGCGAAGGCTACGTTGGAATGGGCTACAGCACGGTTCCTCTTGGTGATAACTATGCGGGCAAAAGACTCACCATCAAGCTCTACGTTACAGAGAACAGCACCCGTGCTGATATCATAAGCCCCATGATCGGAAGCTACGACGATCTGTACAGGCAGGTTCTGCATTCCGCACTTTATGCCTTCTTTACCAGTATTTTCATGATCGTTTTCGGTCTGGTATTTTTGATCATATCCCTGCTGTTCTATATTCAGTCTTCTGATGTGTCCACTCAGATCCTTTCATCCATACTGACGACGGTTGTGGGCGTCTGGATGATCTCATCCTTTGACATCATTGATTTTGTCATTGCTTCGGACAAAGCGACCTTTATTGAATACTGCTGCGTATATGCTATTACGCCACTGATCTACATGATCATCTACAACCTTCACAGAAGGCTGAACAACACGGCCCTGAGTGTTATGGCCGCAGGCACCACCTGCTTTAGCTTAACCTTTGTACTTTTGCACCTTTTGAACATCGTACACATCAATCACTTTGAGTTTGTTTTTTACGGCATATCATCCGTGGGCGTAATCATTCTCATTGCTTACGTTTACTTTGATATCAAATCCAAATCAAACAGTGCTTCTCAGGAAATCCTGATGCTGGGAGTAGTGGTGCTCACTATTTCTCTCATGATTTATGCAATGTGCGGAATGTTCACACACCTTGCGGACTACAGACAGAGCATAATCATGCAGGCGGTCATTCCTACAGGCGCCATCTTCTTTGTTATCACGCAGCTTCTGAACTACTTTATCTTCATGACAAGAAGCTTTGCCCAGAGAAAAGAGTATGCGGCTCTTTCCAAGATCGCCTACGTGGACAATCTCACCGGACTTCCCAACAGGGCCAGCTGCGACAGACTGCTTATGGAATATGACGAGTCTCAGGATGATTTCTGCCTTATCAGTATGGACTTAAACGGCCTTAAGGAAGTTAACGATAACTCAGGTCACCCTGCAGGAGACAGGCTCTTAAAATCCTTCTCCGCAGCCCTTTCAGATGCCTTCAAAGGCAAGGGCACCGCTCACAGAGTGGGTGGCGACGAGTTTCTGGTGCTCATACGTCATATTGACAAAGGCGAGCTTGATCAGCTCTTAAAAGACTTCACAAAGTCCTTAAAAGAGCTTGATAAGGACGATCCTGATCTTAACCACAGCGTATCCTTTGGCTACGCCTTCCGCTCAGAGACGGAGGATAAGGATACTCATTCGGTATCGGTACTGGCTGATAAGAGAATGTACGAGAATAAGAAGTATTATCATTCGCATTGAAAACTTTTAATTATTTATAGCTTCTTAGATAAAAAAACCGGATTTTGGGGATCACCTCAAAATCCGGTCATTTTTACGTATCGCTTATTTTAATAAGCTCTTGTCTTTTCCGAAAAACAGATTAATATGCTCTGCCCCAATATACCATCTTGGTTGCAGGCTTGCCGCACATTACACATGTGTCGGAAAGGTTCTCCTGCTCGAAAGGAATACAACGGCTGGTTGCATTGAACTCTTCCTTTACCTTTTCCTCGCACTCGCGGCATCCGCACCACATAGCCTTTACAAAGCCCTTGGTCTCCTTGAATTCCTCAGTAAACTCCTCTTTGTTATGAGCTGAGAAGGTGTGCTCCTGAAGGTGCTTCTTTGCTCTTGCAAGCATATCATTCTGGATAGTTTCAAGAAGCTCTCCAACCTTTGCGGGAACATCAGCGATGTTAACCTCTGTCTTTTCTCTTGTATCTCTTCTGACAAGAACGCACTTGCCTGCCTCAAGATCCTTTGGTCCGATCTCAACACGGATGGGAATACCTCTCATCTCCTGCTCAGCGAACTTGAATCCGGGTGTTCTGTCTGTATCGTCAGTCTTTACTCTGAACTCTGAAAGGCTCTTTGCAATATCATAAGCTGCGTCGAGAACGCCTTCCTTTTTCTGCTGGATAGGAATAACAACAACCTGAACGGGAGCGATCTTGGGAGGTACTACAAGTCCTGAGTTGTCGCCATGTACCATGATCATAGCGCCGATGGTACGTGTTGTAAGTCCCCATGATGTCTGGCATACATAGTGGAGCTGGTTGTCTTTTCCTGCGTACTGGATTCCGAAAGCCTTTGCAAAGCCGTCGCCGAAGTTGTGGCTGGTTGCGCTCTGAAGAGCTCTTCCGTCATGCATAAGAGCCTCTACAGTATAAGTAGCCTCAGCTCCTGCAAATTTCTCTTTGTCGGTCTTGCGTCCCTTGATAACGGGAATAGCCATATCGGTCTCAAGGAAGTCTGCGTAAACGTCCAGCATCTGCTGTGTGCGTTCCTCAGCTTCCTCCATGGTTGCGTGTGCTGTGTGGCCTTCCTGCCAGAGGAACTCACGGCTTCTAAGGAAAGGTCTTGTCTCTTTCTCCCAGCGAACTACGCTGCACCACTGGTTGAGAACCTGAGGAAGATCCTTGTATGAGTGGATCTCACCTTTATAATAGTCACAGAAAAGAGTTTCTGATGTGGGTCGTACACAGTACCTCTCGGTAAGAGGCTCAAGTCCTCCGTGAGTTACCCATGCAACCTCGGGAGCAAAGCCCTCAACGTGGTCCTTTTCCTTCTGGAGAAGGGACTCAGGTATAAACATGGGGAGGTATGCATTCTGTACTCCTGTTGCCTTGAATCTGGCGTCCAGGTGCTTTTGGATCAGCTCCCAGATAGCGTATCCTGCGGGCTTGATGACCATACATCCTTTGATGTTGGAGTAGCTCACAAGATCAGCCTTAATGCACACATCTGTGTACCACTGTGTGAAATCTTCATCCATGGATGTGATCTCAGAAACTAATTTCTTGTTATCAGCCATTTCTTTTCTCCTTAATTTAGTCCTTCTTAAATAATATTGATGTTATGCGGATTTTGGCTAATTGTCAACCTCACCGCATGTTTTTCTCTTTCATGACGGTAATACCCTCTTCCATGATCACGTCATCAAGTACTGCAAAAATGATGGATATATCATAATCGGGATTTTCAATTATGAAATCTTCACAGGCCTGAAGCGCTTTGCGCCAGGCCTCTTTTCTTGGGTAGCCGAATATTCCGGCTGAGATAAGAGGAAATCCAATGGAGTGAAGGTCGTTTTCTTTTGCAAGCCCCAGGGATTTTTTATAGGCGCTGTATAAAAGTTTTGGTTCGTTATTATTTCCCCCGCGCCACACAGGGCCTACGGCGTGGATGACGTGTTTTGCCGGGAGGTTAAATCCCGGGGTGATGACAGCAGCTCCGGTGTCGCAGTGGCCGATGGCGTCGCAGGCCCCGGTCAGCTCTTTTGATCCTGCCGCTCTGAAAATAGCGCCGCATACTCCGCCGCCTTCCCTCAGTCCTTCATTGGCTGCGTTTACGATGGCATCTGTGCTGAGCGCGGTAATGCTGATTTTTTGAATAGTAATGTTGCTCATTTTATTTCCCCCAAAAGGCCTCAGGCGCCTCCTGCTTCATGTCTTTTAGATGTTTTATTTTTATCCTTAATTCATTTATGTCATAAAACTCTGGATTCATCCCTGTCGTTGTACTTGGAGAGAACCACCACGCCAGTCTTTAGCGTCTCTTTTACATCTATAACTCTCTGATTGGATGATCCACGGAAGCGAAGCCTTAGGTCTTTCTTTTCCTCAACAAACTCGCCATCCACCAGGACATCTGTCATAGACAGGATCGCGTCTGTATCCTCGCCGTGGCAGCGCTTGTTGTCAGGATCTGTCAGCTCCTCCCAGAGATAGCCCGAGTAAATCCAGACAGTAGCCTTGGGAACTTCTTTTTTGACCCTCTCAAGGAGCGGGCGGATCTCTTTTTGATTAACGATCTCCATGGGTTCTCCCCCAAGAATGGTCAGCCCCTCAATATATGATGGCTTCAGGGATTCAACGATTTCATCCTCCACTGCTTTGGTGTAGGCCTCGCCGTAATTAAAGTCCCATGTCATCTCATTAAAGCAGCCCTTACAGTGATGGGTGCATCCCGACACAAACAGCGCTGTTCTGCATCCCACACCGTTGGCAACGTCATTGTAATAAACCTGTCCGTAGTTCATAAAAGTTTCCTCATTATACGTATTAAAAAAATACTCATCTGATTTACTAAGTATAATATCAAATACAATAAAATAATTAGCAAGGCGTATGTTGCTGGAGATTTCATTCGAAAAACGTGTGACGATAGCAAAAAACAGCCCCTTATAGGAGGCTGTTATGTATTTGGCTACCATTGCCTAATCCTATCAGACTAATTATCCCAATTATTGTTTATCATTACCGCACCAAAGCCACCAGCTACCATTATAATCAACATCTTTGAACAACCGCTATTTCCCAACACTAGCTTTCCCATTCATCTCATTTTCCAGTGTATACTTTGTAAAAACATATACACTAATAGATTACAACTAGCTGTTTTCCAGTGCTTGGTTATTGATACTTTGAGCACTAGAATCCTTAATCTTCTACTTCTCTGGTGTATATTTCTTATAAATATAATACACTAATAACCTTTATTCATTCATTTTTTAGTGCCCATCTATCAAATTTCTACACACTAAAAAACAATTGCAAGTACTTTCTTAGTGTCTACCTACCAAAAATGCCTACACTAGAATCATCAACCATATTCTTTCCTAGTGCTCAATATACACCACAAGCCGGGAAAATTCCCGGCTTGCGCTTAAATCTCTTTCATAATCTCCCGGCTATAAGCTGCCCTATAGCCATTACATATCCATCAGCAAAGCTTAGGATTGCTCATGTGCAGGACTCTTTCTTTGATCTCCTGAGTACGACCCTGGTTCCAGAACTGGGTTCCGATGTAGCCGCAGGTTCTTCTTGCGACATTCATCTTGTTCTGATCACGGTTTCCGCAGTTCGGACACTCCCAAACGAGTTTGCCGTCTGTATCGGTCACGATCTTGATCTCCCCGTCATAGCCACAGCACTGGCAGTAATCAGACTTGGTGTTCAGCTCTGCGTACATGATATTCTCATAGATGTACTTCATAACGGAGATAACCGCCTCAATGTTGTTGTTCATATCAGGTACTTCAACGTAACTGATAGCTCCTCCCGGTGAGAGTGCCTGGAACTCGGACTCGAACTTAAGCTTTGTAAATGCATCGATCTGTTCGGTCACATGAACATGATAACTGTTAGTAATGTAGTTTTTGTCTGTCACGTCGGGTATGATTCCGAAACGCTTCTGTAGGCATTTTGCAAATTTATATGTAGTCGATTCAAGCGGGGTTCCGTAAAGGCTGAAAGAAACATTCGTTTCAGCTCTCCACTTTGCACACTTGTCATTCAGGAACTGCATAACCTTAAGCGCGAAATCTTTGCCCTTAGGATCGGTGTGTGATACACCCTTCATATACTTGGTGCACTCACAGAGCCCTGCGTATCCAAGTGAAATAGTTGAGTAGTTGCCAAATAAGAGCTTATCAATAGTTTCGCCCTTTGCAAGCCTTGCCAGCGCGCCGTTCTGCCATAGAATCGGTGCCACGTCGGAAGGTGTTCCAAGGAGTCTCTGATGACGGCACATAAGAGCCCTCTTGCAAAGTTCGGTCCTCTCCTCCATGATCTCCCAGAAACGGTCTTCGTCCTTGGATGATGAACATGCAACGTCTACAAGGTTCAGAGTTACAACACCCTGATTAAATCTGCCGTAGTATTTGTGTGTTCCCTCAACATAGTTAAGGGCTTTTGCCTTGTTTCCGGCATTGCAAAGACCTTCTGCAAGATCCTCGTTGTCAGGTGTAAGGAAGCTCCTGCATCCCATGCAAGGGTATACATCGCCCTTCTTGAGCTCTTTCATCTTCTTGGCTGAGATGTAATCCGGAACCAGTCTCTTGGCTGTGCACTTGGCCGCAAGTTCCGTCAGATACCAGTACTTGGAATCTTCGTGTATATTGTCCTCATCAAGAACATAAATAAGCTTGGGGAATGCAGGGGTGATAAGCTGACCCTTCTCATTCTTTACGCCTGTGATACGCTGTTTTAACATTTCTTCGATGACAAGAGCAAGGTCCTCTCTCTGCTGTCCCTCAGGGACCTCATCCAGATACATATATACGGTGATGAAAGGAGCCTGTCCATTGGTGGTCATAAGAGTTATAACCTGATACTGGATAACCTGACATCCTCTCTCTACTTCTTTTTTGACACGCATCTCTGCGATCTCTTCCACCTGCTTTTTGTTGATCTTCATGCCGGCGGTTTCAAACTCAAGAGCAACTTCCTTGCGGAATTTCTGTCTGCTCACGTCAACGAAGGGAACGAGATGAGAAAGAGTGATACTCTGTCCGCCGTACTGTGAGCTGGCGATCTGTGCGATTGCCTGAGTTGCGATATTACATGCTGTTGAAAAGCTCTTGGGACGCTCGATCATAGTCTCGGAGATAACCGTGCCGTTCTGAAGCATATCCTCAAGGTTTACAAGACAGCAGTTGTGCATGTGCTGTGCAAAATAATCTGCGTCGTGGAAATGGATAAGTCCCTGCTCATGAGCCTTTACCACATCCTCGGGAAGAAGGAATCTTCTGGTGATATCCTTGGAAACCTCACCTGCCATGTAATCCCTCTGAACACTGTTAACAGTGGGATTCTTGTTGGAGTTTTCCTGCTTCACTTCCTCGTTGTTGCACTCTATAAGTGACATGATCTGCTCGTCAGTTGTGTTGGACTTTCTGACGAGAGCTCTCTTATATCTGTAGGTAATGTACTTTCTTGCTACCTCAAATTTGCCGGACTTCATAAGTCCGTCCTCTACCATATCCTGGATTTCTTCCACGCTGGCAGCTCTTGTAAGAGATGCGCATTGTTTCTCGACGTTGGTTACGATATCACTGATCTGCCCGGCGGTGAGTTTTTTCTCCTCAGTCACCTCATCATTGGCCTTCTCAATAGCGGCAGAAATCTTCTGGCCGTCAAATCCAACCTCTTTACCGCTTCTCTTAATGATCTTCATAGAGCCCCCTTATACATTAAAAAATCTTCTTACATAATAGTAGCCACAAGAAACTCTATATCTTGTGGTTACATTAATATAGTAATACATTATATTGTTAATTTCAAGCCTAAATATTTCTTACTTCTTCAAGGCGTAAATGCAGTCGCAGCAAGCGATTACAGGTTTCTTCATCTACGACTTCTTTTCCGGAGAAAAAGTATTTGGTATTTCGTAAACACAATATGTTGTGTTTTGAGTCTATAACATCCTCTTTATGTTGTGAAATTTCAAGTTCGAGGACATCTGCCAGATGGTTTACAGTGCCCTTGTTTCCGTCGATCAAAAGAGTGTTGTCTCCGAAATAAGCTCTGAGTGCGGGCTTAAAATAATTGAAGTGAGTACAGCCAAGTACCAGAGCGCAATACTCGTCTTTGTTATAGCCGGAAAGCTGTTTCTCCACGTACTGCGTAACCTCGGGGCCATCGAACTTCTCTTTTTCTGCGAACTCCACGAACCCGGGCATCGCCAGAAGGTCCACTCTGTGCTCTCCGTCAACTCTGTGAAGGAGGTCTTTTAGTTTATCCTCTCTGATGGTGACGGGAGTTGCCATCACCATGATCCTCTTGCCTTCCGTTCCCTCAACCGCGGGCTTTACAGCTGGCTCCATCCCAAGGATCGGGATATCATAGCGGTTTCGCAGCTCTTTTATGGCAACGCTGGTTGCGGTATTGCAGGCAACCACAATGGCTTCCGCGCCCTGAGAGATCAAAAACTCTGTGATCTCCACCGCATATCCCAGTATCTGCTCCGGGGTTTTAAGGCCGTAGGGCACATGCTCTACATCTGCGTAAAAAATATATTCCTGGTCCGGAAGGAGATGGTAAGCCTCATGTAAAACCGACAGGCCTCCTATGCCGGAATCGAAAATTCCTATTTTCATATCTCTTTTCTCCTGTTCTGCAACGCATATTCATGCTGTTTACAGCTTCAGATTATGATAGAATGATTTTATGGACGATAAAATTATCAGTGAACTTCAAAAACTGTATGACAACAACAAGGTGGGGGCTTTAGTTCAGGAAATCTGCGAATACTATGCTACCAGAGAAGACTACGAGGACAATTCCTACGAGGATGAGATCGAGCCACCGGAAATAGTGGAATCTGCCTACATTCTCTTTTGTCTTCAGAGCAGAGAGCGCATCCTTGATGAGTTTGCCCTCGTCAGGAAAAGATATCCCTCTTTGTATGAGAGTATCCGTCACCTTGATGAAACTATTCTGATAAACATGGACTACAGAAGCCTTGAAAGCTCCGCGGCCTCTGTGATCTCAGGACTGGTGGAGGGTTCATCTTCATCGGACATAATCGCTCAGGCGGAAATATGTTCCAGAAGCAGTAACAGCCTCTCCGAAGCCCTTGATAAATTCTACAAATATCTTCACGCGAAAAAGCGCTGAGCCTGATTTTTACATAAAAAGGCTCAGCTTTCTTTTATTTTTCCACTAAGTATTTCATATAAGCATACAGGTTCTGACCATTATACTCCACAAGAGCCCAGCTTCCGTCGCTGCTGACAGCAATCCTCTTTAGCTCGGTTCCTTCTGCTGCAGCGTCAACAACCGTGGCGTCATCCGATGAGTCAGGAACAGTGCGAAGGTTAAGAGATGACGCTCCTGATACCACCACAGTGTCATTCTTTTCGATGTAGCCTTCGGGAAGAGCTTTTACGACTTCTTCTGTCACAGCATTGTCGGGATCGGGCGCAAAGTATCTGTCATAGATCTTTACCTTCGCAAACATTGCGATAAGGGCAAGGATAACAATTCCCGAGAGCACAGAAGCGATGCGTACCACAAGCTCCATGGTGATTCCGCCCTCTTCCTCATCGTACTCGTCGTCGTACTCATCCTCGTACTCTTCATCATAGTCATCATATTCTTCAGGTTCAGGGCGCCTTTCTTCTCTGCGCACATCTTCCTCTTCGGCTTTATGGTGCTGTCTGATGGGAGGCTCGTCGTCCCGGCTCTGTCTTGGGGCTTCTTCCCTTTGCTTTTCTTTCATGAGGTCCTTTTGTCTCTGGCGGAAGTATTCTTCACGCTCTTCCTCATTAAAGAAATTGTAAGGATCCTCAATTTTGATATCCATTGTCGCCTGAGACACCCTACCTGTATCGGCTGAAGGCCCTTTTTCCGGCGAAATTTCCGCAGCGATCTCTTCAGCTACTTCCTTATGCAGTTCTTTTTTCTTGTAGTCTTCGAAACTGGTGATCTTGTCTGCCATAGCAATTTCCTGATTACACTAAAGTGCTGGCTATTTAAGCCAGCACCTTGTCGATTAATCCCTGAAGTTTATCCTTGCTGAGTGCTCCTACAGCGGTTTCAACAACCTCTCCGTTCTTGAAGAACGCAAACATCGGTATGGACATAACATTGTATTTCTGTGCAATGTCAGGTGACTGATCTACATTGATCTTGCCAACCTTAAGTTCTCCCTCGTACTCCTCTGCAAATTCGTCAACCATTGGGGACATCATTTTGCAAGGTCCGCACCAGTCTGCTGAAAAATCCACCAATACCGGCAATTTGCTCTTTAAAACTTCTTCTTCAAAATTCTGACTGCTTAATGTGTAATCCATTAATTACTCCCCTTTCTGCTGATTATATATTTACAAATAGGATTGCCAATAGATGAGAACCTCTCCTCGTACTCTGTCATGACATTGCCTTCGTTCATAACAGGGTCGTTGTGGAGGTCGAAGGTGACTGCATCCGCATTCCATCCGGCAAGTTCAAGCTGCTCCAGTCCAAAATCAAAGAGCCCTCTGTTATCGGTCTTGAACTCTACTACGCCATCGGGAACCAGGATCTTGTCATATCTTTCAAGGAACTCTTTTGAAGGAAGACGCCTCTTGGCGTGTCTGTCCTTGGGCCAGGGATCTGAGAAGTTAAGATAGATCTTGTCCACTTCCGCCGGAGCAAAGACTTCTGTAATAACCTCCGCATCCATTCTGATAAAGATAACGTTGGGAAGCTGCTCTGTTTCCTGTTTCTGTATCGCCCTTAAAAGTACACTTGAGTATTTTTCTATTCCGATGTAATTGATGTCCGGGTTGAGCCTTGCCATATCCATGATAAATCGGCCCTTGCCCATTCCGATCTCTATATGCAGAGGATGGTCGTTACCAAAAACCTCTTTTTTCCAAAGTCCTTTTTTCTTTTCGGGATCCTTGACGGTAAAGCTGCTCTCCGCGATAACCTCTCTGGATCCTGCGATGTTACGTAAACGCATTCTTTTTCCTACCTGTATTTCCTATAAAAGAATTTTACAACATTTGTCCCAATATTGAAAGTAGTGTATGATGATAGGGTTCAGAGAATGTTTGCAGGCTTGCGGGAGTTTCGAAGAAACGGAGCAAGCCGTATCATCATACAAACAGGAGTACTACTTTGTTTAGATCCATTACAAAGAAAAACTTCATAATGATGTTTTGTTTTACTCTGGTCGTTTCTCTTTTCACCTGCGCCTTCCAGTCCTACGCGGCGACGGACTACGCTGAGGAGGCACTCCTTCGGAAAGAACTGCCGATCCAGTCAAACGACACCCCCTTCTGGCCGGAAGGACCGGAAATCACCGCGCAGTCAGCCATCCTGATGGAGGCAAATACCGGAACCATCCTGTATGCCAAGAACATTCACGAGGAGCTCTACCCCGCCAGCACCACCAAGATCATGACATGTCTTTTGGCTGTGGAGAATGCCTCACTTGATGAAAAGGTTACCTTCTCAAACGACGCGGTATTCAGCGTTCCTGCAGGCGGCTCCAACATCGGAATTGATGTGGGACAGTCCATCACCCTTGAGCAGGCTCTTTACGGCATCATGGTAGGCAGTGCCAACGAAGTTGCAAATGCCGTGGGTGAGCACGTAAGCGGCAGCATTTCCGAGTTCGTAAAGCTCATGAACAAGCGGGCAAAAGAGCTGGGCTGCACCAATACACACTTTGCAAACACCAACGGTCTTCAGGCAGATGATCATTACACCAGCACCTACGACCTTGCTCTTATATCAAAAGAGTTTTTCAGCAACGAGCTGTTATGCAGGGTTGGCGGAACCCCAAGATATCATTTCACCGCAACCGCTGATCAGCCCGATGACTTTTTCCTTAATAACAAGCACAAACTCATAACAGGCGAGATCCCTTATGAAGGCATAATCGGCGGAAAGACAGGCTACACGGACCTTGCAAGAGAAACCCTTGTTACCTGCGCAGAACGAAACGGTATGAAGCTTATCTGCGTGGTATTTAAAGAAGAATCTCCTTCGCAGTTTACCAATACCGTCACCTTGTTTGATTACGGCTTCAACAATTTCAAGGCTGTCGATGCATCAGATGTGGATGAGCGTTACATGCCCGATGATTCTCTTTTCTTTGAGTCTGAAAACGATGTGTTTGGCAGATCCGGAACCATCCTAAGACTCGGCGAAGGCGAAAAGATCATCATTCCCAAGACTTCATCCATAAATGACACAGAATACCATATCGACTATGATCTGTCGGATGCGGAAAAAGATAAGGAACCAACCGCCGTTGCCAGAGTAAGCTACACCTACAGCGGTGTTCCCGTGGGAACTGCTTATGTTTGCTATCAGCCAAATCCTGATGCCAAAGAAGCAGCAAAGACTCCCGGCGCAGTATTCGTAAACGTAAAGCATATATTCATAATTGCGGGAATATTCGTGGTGGTCACCACTTTGGTGGGAAGCCTCATTGTCAGGCTAATCTCGGGCAGAAAGCATTCAAGCCGAAGCGACCGTGTAAGATATAACAGAAGAAAAAGAGAATTTAAAAGAACAAAATTCCGCTCTAAAAAATTTTGACAGAAGCCGTTAATATCAAGGCTTCTGTCTTTTTTTGATCTTGTGCTGTTTTAGTTTCATATCCTCCATCTCCTGAGGAGAGATGAATCTGCAGGTCTTTACCACAAAAAGATTGCCGTTCTCCGCCTTCTTGATGCGAACCTTGGCTTTCATATATCCGTGCTTGTCGCAAAAAGCCACGGCGTAGTAGTGCTTGCCGTTTGGCGTAAACCATTTGACCCTGCGCTTTATGCTCCTGCCGCAGACATAGCATCTGGTGCTCATGATCTCCATGTTCTCCAAAATATCTTCTTTAGCAGGGAACTCTCTGTATATATGCTTTGCGTAGTTGTCGAATACAATGTGGATCTCTTTATCCCTGGACGTGGGAGTGACATAGGTGTCAAAAGAAACCTTCTTTAAAATTCTCTCTCCAAGAGTCGCAAAGAGCTTGGCGGTGTACTCCGCATCCGAAAGAGCTCTGTGGAAGGGTATGTCCTTGGGTAGTCCCAATTTGTCAACCGCGTTCTCGAGGGAGATCCTGCTCCTTCCGTCGTCATAGGCAAGGCTGTAAAGCTTTTGCACATCGTAAAAAGCAAGAGGTCTGTCAGATAAGAGAGGAAATCCAAAGAAATCAAGGTTGCGCTGAAGCTCAGTCAGATCCAGAGGCCCCCAGGTACAGAACCTGGGCGATTCTCCGCACCATTCCAGAAACTCTTTTGCCACATCACTAAAAAGCCCGCCGTTTTCAAGATCTTCCATCGTAAGATGAATGAGCTTTCCTGTTATCCTGTGCATGTGCTTGTGGATCTGAGGCTTTATCAAACGGGAAAATCGATCTGTGATCTGTCTTTTTTCATTAAGTTTTACCGCACCGATCTCAACTATCTCAAAGGCAAGAGTCTTGCCATTTTGTGTCACCGGCGCATCTCCCTGGTTCCACTCCAGGTCAAATACTATGTAGTCATTCATAGGTTAATGATAAATTTTCAAAAATTTTTTTGCAACAGGTATTGACATTTTAAATTGCGCGAAATATAATTGCATTAAACAAAGTTAAAAAACTTGTTCGGGCATATTGATATAAAACCAATACGGAGGTACATAACATGGGATTTTATGATTATTCAGTAACAGACGCACAGGGCAACGAGTTCTCAATGGAAAACTACAAGGGCAAGGTTGTCCTCGTTGTAAACACAGCAACAGGCTGTGGCTTTACTCCTCACTACAAGGATATCGAGGAGATGTACGAGAAATTTCACGAGCAGGGCTTTGAGGTTCTTGATGTTCCCTGCAATCAGTTCGCAGGACAGACTCCCGGAACAGACGAGGAGATCCACGAGTTCTGCCAGCTTCACTACAATACCAAGTTCCCTCAGATGAAAAAGTCCGACATAAACGGCAAAGATGCTCTTCCTTTATTTGAGTATCTCAAGAGCCAGAAGGGCTTTGAAGGATTTGGAACGGGCGCAGCAGCCCTGGCAATGAATGTAATGCTTAAGAAAATCGATAAGGATTACAAGAACAACCCCGATATTAAGTGGAACTTCACAAAGTTTGTTGTCGACAGAGACGGCAATGTGGTTGCACGCTTTGAGCCTACTGAAAAGATGGAAAAAGTAGCAGCCTGCGTGGAGGCTCTCATTTAATATATACATTTTCCCTCTTCACATTATATTAATTTTTCCTCATGAAAAAGGAGTAACCCTTGCGGCTACTCCTTTTTACTTTATACAAATTTCTTTATTCCCACGAAAAGACGGCCTTTGCGGCTTGTGCCCTCCTGCCCGAGGTAGATGAACTTGCCATGCCCTCTTACAGACACTCGCTGGCCGGGCTTTAGATCGTACCCTCCGCTGAATGCGGTCCTGCCGTCAATAAAAACCGATTCGCTCTCTATAAGGCGCTGGGCCTCAGCTCTGGAAAGATGATACACAAGAGCAAGGATGGCATCGCACCTTTCGGAGGCTACGCTTCCCGATATTTCCTCAAATTCCGGTGAGATGTTGCACTCCGAAGCCTTGACCACGCTGCATTTTACCGAGGTGTGTTTGATCCTCACCAGCTCTTTACAGATATTCTCTGCCATGTCAGCGGTTGTAAAAACAAATGCCTCTTTATCTCCCGTCAGGATATCTCCGATCTGGTCTCTTTCGATTCCAAGATTCATAAGGGATCCCAGATAGTCTCTGTGATTTAGGACATCGGAAAACTTGCTGTTTAAAGGCTCTATGTGGATGCAGCTGATGATGCTGCCTTCCTCAGACTCAGCAGAAAGAAAACTCTCTTCATCAAGATAATCCGGAAGAAAGCACACCATGGCTCTTTCCGCATCGGGATATCCGCCAAACACCACGTAATCGGCGCCTTTATAGTTCTTTACATTGGGTGAAACTCCCTCGGATGACAGCAGCGAATAAAAATCCGAAAGCTCCGACACCGACAGAAATTCCGTATGTGTCACAAAACTGTTGTTATAAGCTCTAAGGGCAAGGTCTTTAACCCTGCCCGCCAAGAATGTCTTGTCCATTAAGTACCGCTTCCCTCAGATTATCATTTATGTCATAGGCAAGTTTCAGGGAAAAGAACTCTTTTTTCTCCTCAAGGAGTCTGAAAAAGATCTTGTCGCCCTCCCAGATGTTAAGATCAAAAACATCTTTTTTCTTTACCCATTCAAGCTTTCCTTCGCTGCACTCCTTTGGCTCTTTGCCGGGCCAGGGGGCAGTAAATAGGGACATAAGCTCGCAGTCCCCTTTGTCGGAGATAAAGGTGATGATTCCTCTGTAATTTAAGTCTTTATAGGCAATATCAAAACCTGTCTCTTCAAGGATCTCCCTTTTTATGCAGTCCTCAGGGCTTTCGAAATCTTCGAAATGCCCGCCGACGCCTATCCACTTGTCTTTGTTTATGTCATTCTTTTTCGAGATCCTGTGCATCATCAGGTACTCGTCGTCTCTTTCGATGTAGCACAGGGTGGTAAGCTGATACTCCATGTATACCTCATTAGTAAGTCAAAGGACTGGTCCAGAAATTGTTGCCGTAGATATCGGTAAATCTGTAGGTCATGAGCAGATCTCCGTCGCCGACCTTGGTATTGCTGATGACCATATCCTCCATCTTGCCGGGAACAACGTACTGCTCGCCAAGATAGTAGGTATCCTTGTACTCTTTGTCATAAGTGTAGTAGTCGCAAAGGAAGTCGATCTTGTCGCCTTGATTTATCTCAGTCATGTTCTTTGCAACAGTCTCGGTTTCGCCGTCCTTGTAGACTCTTGCTGCACCAACAACGCGTCCGTCCTCATGTTCGGAATCAAAGGAAAGGATCAGTTCGCTTCTTTCGCCGTTGATAAAGCAGGGAACTCTGCCGGTTATGACATAGTTGTCCTCATCTCCCTGAATATCAGTAACATAGTATGCCACGCTATTTCCGTCGATGGCAAGCCAGGTCTTGTCGTTCTGAGCAACCAGATCTCCGTTTGCATCAAACTCAAAGACGTTATCATAACCAAGATCGATGTAACCTTCACCGTCATCGTAAAACTCGTTGAGAACAAGATCCTGCACAAGGCTCCACTGCTCCTCGGAAAGCCTTATGACTTCCTCGCCCTCTTCATTGGTGGTCCAGAAAAGCTCTGTGGGATCGAATCTGTGATGTGCAATGTACTCTGCAGCTGTATCAACATCTACGCTCTTTCCGATAAAAGAGCCGTTGCTGGAATTGTATCCGGAGACGCTGCTATAGTCGCCTGCAAGGAAGGTTGTAAGAAGCTGAGTTATAAGCTCTGCTGAACCTGCACCGGAAGAAGATCCGCTTGCTCCTGCCATATCCCCAAAGATTGAGGTAAGGGGTGATCCTGTTCCGCCTGCTGCAGCCTGTCCACAGGCTCCCATCCCCGCAAAGCTCTGAATAAGCTTGGTGTACTCCCGATCCATTCCAATATCGTCATAGGTATCAGCCATATTGGTAAGCTTCGGGCCGTTTTTGTAAGGGAAGTAGATGGAAAGGCCGTAGGAATTGGTCATGCCGGGGCCGATCCTGTTGTATTTGATGGCGCTCTTTAATACATCAGCCAGCTCTTTTGCTTCGTCCGTTCCAACTCTGGTCGCAAAGTCAACAAAGTCTATCTGATCGATTCTCCTACTTGCATACTCTCTTGAGCTGCTTCTTGCATCGGAGATGGTCTTAAAATCTGTTGTTGTCATTTCCGATGTGGCTTTTGCAAATTCGGTAAGCTCCGAAGGAACTGTCTGGGAGAGCTCCGACAGATCGATCATTGATAGAGTTGTGGACTGGCCGGGGCAAGCCTTGGCACAGGTATCCACAAAGGAGTCTATGATGTTCTTGCCTATCTCAAGGGTATCCATGGAGGTGTTTCTGCCAAAGGCTGTGAGCCAGTCTGTGTAGTACCAGCCAACACCGGGCTCTGTCTCTTCGGAGGCAATGAGGTAATCCGCATAGTTGGACACAACCAGTGCATTCTCCACAGTTGCCATAAGGCAGGTATCAAAGCCCACAAAGTCAAAGGTTACGCCGCCGTCCTTAAGCGCTGTGTTTATGCCTGACAGTGTCATTGCGCCTGCGGAAGGGAATTTCTCATCGTAGCCGTAGCCGCCTGTTGATCCGCCGCCGTGGTTCCAGAAGATAAGCTCAAATCTGTCTGCAGGGAAGTTATCTGCTGTCCATTTGATAAAGCCTGAAAGGGTATCGGGCCTTGTCATTGGCACTTTTCCAAGATTGTCTTTTAAAAGAGTAAGTTTTCCGTTCTTAACCTGATATATCTGATTGGTGTCGGAGGAAACCACGTTGTTCTGCCACTGCTTCGCTCCGCCTGTGTAGATGATAAGATTTATTTTGTCTCCAAGATTAGCGCCAAGCATCTCCTGAAGGTCCCTTGAAGCCATTCCGCTTTTGGACTCAAGATCTGCTCCGCACATATAGAGCATAATGGTAACAGTATCCTGTCCGCCACCTTTTATAACAGTTCGCTTTGCTCTTGCCTTGGGATCCACAGAGGTATTGAGTCTGCCGACGTTGCTCTCTCCGCTCCAGCCGGCATTACTGCCTGATGAGCTTCCTGTGTAGGGGCTGTATCCACCGCCAAGGAGTGAGCCAAGCATAGAAAGACCTGAGCCTGATGACTGGCCGGTTGAAGTTGATACTCCGGTAGAAGTGGTTGTCTGCGCAGGCTGCGTGGTCTGGGTCTGAGTCGTGTACTGGGTAGTATCACCGCCTCCAAGGCCACCGCCAAGGAAAGAGGTGAGACCGCCGCCACCTCCAAGCAAAAGGGCAAGGATGATAATTATCATAAAGAGCGGGCTTCTTCCTCCCGAGGATCTTTGAGGTCCTGCGCCGGAGCCTGATGTGCCTGAACCCGAGGAGTAACCTTCGCTGTTTCCTACAGGGCCGGTTCCAAGGCCTTCGCCGCGCTTATGTACGCCGCTTCCGCCATCCGTAACATTTTTCTTTCTTCCAACAGGTCTGTTTCCCATAATATTTCCCCCTGAGTCGTATATAAATTTTCATTTATTGATTCATACAAAGAAATTTTTTTCCTTTTTAATCTTATCACATTTCTTCTGTATTGCACGCTATTGTGCCTTTTAGCATTTATCCTATACGAAGAACTGAAAAAGTTAATGGCTGCTCACGTTTCCGTGCCGTTGATTTACGTATAATTCAAAAACAAGGAAATGCCTCATTTCGTGTTACTCAGAACACTCGGCATTTCCTTGTTTTTTCATTAAGTAAATCATACGGCGTGTGCAAATGATTCGCAGCCATAAAGCTTTTTTAGTTCTTCTTCACAGTATTAGAGCTCAAGGGATCCTGCGCAGATAAGTTTTCCTGAGCGACGATCAAAGAGAAGAATGTCTTTGCCATTAATATTTACTTTCTCTTCCTGGCCGATCTGGTAGATAACTCCGCCAAATATTACGGATGTCAGGAGGTACTCGCCGACACGAAGTTTCAAGGTGGACTCCATACCTGTGGGCATTGCACCGTAGATGGTGGTGTCGATCCTGCCGTCTTCTTCAATGTCGATGGCTTCAGGCCTGATGCCGATCACGAAGTCTTCGTCTGTGATAACAGGCTCGTCCATGATACTGTCGTCCTGCTCCTCAACGAGCTGAACGTGGTACTTGAATACCTCGTCCTTGTTGCTCTTTTCAACAGCACCCTTTTTCTGAAGTCTCTGGCGCTCAAGCTCTGTTTTTTCAGCTTCTGCCTTGTCTCTGGCATCTCTCCAAACTGACAGTTCTGTCTTTTCCGAAGGGATGAATCTTGCCTTGATACCGCCAAGGATATCAAGGGAAATGCTTCCGTCTGACTGCTGTGAGCCCTTGGCATCCACAAAGTTCATGGAAGGGTTGCCTACGAAATCAGCAACAAAGAGGTTCGCAGGTCTGTTGTAAACTTCAAGGGGTGCTGCGTACTGCTGGAGCACACCGTTATTTACAAGGCAGATCCTTGTTGCAAGTGTCATGGCTTCCATCTGATCGTGAGTTACATATACAAAGGTACTTCCGGTCTCAACATGGAGCCTTTGAAGCTCGTATCTCATCTCAAGACGAAGCTTGGCGTCAAGGTTTGAAAGAGGCTCATCCATGAAAAGAACCTGAGGCTCGGGAGCAAGTGTCCTTGCGATAGCAACTCTTTGCTGCTGTCCGCCGGAGAGCTCTGCGGGATATCTGTCCATGAACATACCGATCTTTACGATCCTTGAGCATGCACGAACTCTTGAGTCGATCTCCTCCTTGCTGAGCTTTCTCTTTTCCTCAAGAACCTTTCCGTCCCTGGTTACTTCGTATTTCTCGTTGAGGCTCTTGCCTTCCTGCTCATATTTATGATTTATTCCCGCAAGCTTGATCTCATATTCCGCAAGCTTGGTCTTTGCTGCAGTAGCGGGATCCGATGCAGTGTGGATTCCCATAGAGAACAGCTCTTTTGCGGTATAGATGGACAGATTAAAGGTATCGATGAGCTTGACGTAAGCCTTGTTGTCATCAAGCTTTCCGTTTTTATCTTTGCACTCTTCGATTACTTCGCTGATCTTGTTGCCGTTCTGAAGCGCCTTTACCAGGTCTCCTGTCTGTTTGGCTTCAACATCAACAACGTGAAGTTCCTCGTGAATGTTCTTAAGTCCGAATGAAATGTTCTCATAGACTGTCATATTGGGCCAGAGCGCATAGTTCTGGAAAAGAAATCCCACTTTACGCTTGTTTGCAGGCACGTTGATTCCTGCATTTGAATCAAATACAACCTTGTCTCCGATTGTGATGCGGCCCTCTGTGGGAGTTTCAAGACCTGCGATCATTCTGAGGATTGTAGTCTTGCCGCAGCCTGAAGGGCCCAGCAGTGTGATAAAGGAATTGTCCGGGATGTCGAGACTTACGTTATCAACACCAAAGAACTTTCCCCAACGTTTTGTTATATTTTCCAATTTGATTTCCGGCATGATCACTTTCCTCCTATGCCGCTGTCAAGGCTGGCGCCTGTCAGCTTGTTTACCAGTGTGTTAAATACAAGAATCGTTACGATGAGGATCAGGTTGATGGCACTTGAGAATGCGTACAGTCCCATCTCATCGAAGTAGTCAAGGGTTGTGGACAGGATAAAGCCCTGTGTGCACAAAAGCAGGAAAAGAGATAACTCCCTAAGGCATGTCATGAAGGGAAGAAGGTATCCGCTTATGATGGATGACTTCTGGATCGGAATGATGATCCTGGTCATTCTCTTTATCCATGGTGTGTTCTGGATGATCGCCGCTTCCTCAAGCTCGTTACTGATCTGAAGCATTGAGTTCAGTGAGCTTCTTGAGGCGAAGGGTATGTATTTTACCACACCGGCGATGATCAGAAGTGTATATGTGTTAAACAGATTTACGTATTCGTTGGAGAAGAGGATAAAGAATGCTGCTCCAACCGCGATTGAAGGCATAAGGTAAGGGAGGAATGCCACGTTGTTTACGTAGTTCGCCCACTTATTTCTTCTTTTTTTCGCAACGGCGTAGCCGATGAGAGTTCCGATGGTTCCTGCTATGAGGGCGCATACAACTGCAAGGAACAGAGTTCCGAAGAATGCGTGCCAGATAGTGTTGTTATAAAGAATACCGGGCTGACCGTACATGCCGTTTTCTGTAATGTTCTCGTTTGTTACCCACCACTTTGTTGTCAGGTGCGCAAGGTTTCCTGTGTAAAGGAAGCTGTAGTCACCGGGGTTGGGAAGGAAGGTCTCAAGAGCAAACAGGAGAATAGGCCAGATACTTGTAAAGAATGTGATGATGATAAAGATTATTCCTACAATGTACTTTCCTGCTTTTCCTATGGAGAGCTTGGTGAGCTGTCCGCTCTTTCCCGTTACAGTAGTGTAGTTTTTGCGGCTCTTTAAGCTGAGCTGGTTCATACCAAGGATCAGAACACCGAAGATCATCATGATGATTGCAAGGATACTTGCTTCGCCGGTGTATTTACTGTTCATTGAAATGTACTTGGTTGAAAGAGTTGTAAGGTTCAGATAATGAGGAACCGGGTAGCTTCCCATTGCTGATCCGAATACCAGAAGTATGGTTGAGAGGATCGCGGGCTTTATCATGGGAAGGGTTACTTTAAACATTATCTTCCACTTGGGTGTATCAAGGATGGTTGCCGCCTCTTCTAGGTTGGCATCCATGTTCTTGAAGATACCGCCTATAAGGATATAGGCAAAGGGAGCATAGTGCAGGCCGAGTACTACCGCACTGGGGAATACTCCCTGGCACCACCAGTGTGGGAAATAGATATTGAAAAGAGCTGCAAGGAGTCCGTCAGAAGTTCCGGTAACCTTGTTTGAGTAAAACATGTGCTGCCATACAACAGCCAGTGTCCACTGGGGCATGATGTATGGGAAGATAAAGATTGAACTTAAGTACTTTTTGTACTTCATATCCGTTCTGGTCACAAGGAACGCGAAGAGTCCTCCGAACAGAATGGAGATCACGCAGGTAAGCACCGAGAGGATAACTGTGTTTAAAAGCGGTGTCCACAGATTGGTCTTTGCAAGCTTACTGGTGAAAAGATCTGTGTAATTGACTATTGTGTATCCGGATACCCTTTTTGTCAGGTGCTGATCGATGGTTCCGGGATGAATGGCAAAGGTGTCTTTTACGATTGCCACTATAGGTGCGACGGTACTGAAGGTCAAAACAATCCCAAACAGCAAAAGTATTATATTCTGAGGTTGGGAAAACCATGTCTTTACCTTATTTTTGAAAATCGCACTTTTGTCTGGTTTTGCGATTGTTGCTTCCATCTTTGTCCTTTCTTTAAGCAAGGGATGCCGTAACGACATCCCTTGTTTTTACAATGCCTTCTCTTTATTCTCCGGGAGCATAGTGATCGAGCACGTCGATCCAGCTGCCTACTGTGAAGGAAACGTCTGAGCAGTAAACGGGATCTTCAAGTACAAGCTCGCCGTCTGTTGTCCACCAGTCGTATCCGCGATCGTTCTTTGCAGGGAACTCATCTCCGCCACCCTGTGAGTGATGGAAGGTATCCTCGATCTCTTTTGCTACGTTAGGATTGGATGAATATCCGCCCATATCCTTGCCCCATGCTTCAAAGCCCTTCTCGGTGCATGTCATGTAAGCGATGAATGCGCATGCTGTCCAGGGAAGAGGGCTGTTCTTGGTAAGGAAGAGGTAGTGGCAGTAGCCATATCCGCCGATTCCTGTGTAGCCGTCCTGGTAAGCTGCTACGTTGATGTTGTTAACTGATACGGAAGCTGATTCCTCAACGGAACGGAGCTTGGAGTAAACCAAAAGTCCTGCCTGATCCTTTGCGGATGCATCTACAAGAGTGTTGCAGATAGGGCCGTCATCAGTCTGCTCGTTGTAGCTGTTAACCCAGAGCTTGATCCATGCAAGAGCGTAAGCGCCGTTTGCGCCAAGCCCAAGGTCGCTGGCATCTGCCTGCATCTCCTGGATGGTGGGCTCGAAGTATGCCTTCTTTGTATCATCAAGCTTGTCATAAGCTTCTTTAAGCCATGTAGCGTACTTGTCTTCTGTGAGCATCATGAGGAAGTTCTTTCCTACGATCTCGGAATCAACGCCCATGAAGAGGGGATGTGCATCTTCATATACGAAGTCCCAGCAGTTTGTGAACTGTGCTGTTCCCTGGTTGTTGTACATGAATACCTTGTTAAGTGTCTGAAGAGGAAGGAATCCCTCGTATGCATCAGCTGATGTTCCGTTGGCATCTGCCCACTCCTTGGGGATGAATGTCTTAAGGATATCAGTGTCAACCATCTTGGACTGGATCTGGTTACCGTCCTGGATAAGTGTCATTGCGAAAGTGCCTTCGCTCTTAAGTGAGTCTGATGTAAGCTGCTCAAAGATCTTGTTGTTCTTGGGCTGCTGCCACTCGAACTCCATATTGTATGAAGGATCGATTGACTGTAAGTACTCAATGAATACGGGAAGTGCTGACTTACCACGGCTACTGTTACCAACACCGTAGAATGTCTTTCCGTTTGATTCTTCAATAGCTT